>NZ_JBHTDO010000007.1:0-269526 GCF_042666575.1 Actinoplanes sp. GCM10030250
AGCTAAGCCCGCCAGCGCCGATGGTACTGCACTCGGGAGGGTGTGGGAGAGTAGGACGCCGCCGGACTCAAACATGAAAGAAAGGCCCACCCCGGACGGGGTGGGCCTTTCTTTTTGCCCAAAAACAGGCGACCCGGTCCGCGGAACAGCACTTCATACCCAGCCGGCTCACCCGGCTGGCTCACAGCGGGGTCCTGCGGCCCGAAAAGCACCCCTCACGCCCAGCCGGCTCACTCGGCTGGCGCCCAGGGGGGCCTCACGGCCGGAAAGGCACCCCTCACGGCCAGCTGGGTTGCTCGGCTGGCGCCCAGGGGTGCCTTGCGGCCGGAAAGGCCCCGCTCACGGCCAGCTGGGTTACTCGGCTGGCGTCCAGGGGGGCCTCACGGCCGGGAAAGCCCCGCTCACGGCCAGCTGGGTTGCTCGGCTGGCGTCCAGGGGGGCCTTGCGGGCGGAAAGGCCCCCCTCACGCCCAGCTGGGTTGGTCGGCTGGCCGTGGGAGGGGTGTTGTGGGGATCAGGACGGGAGTCCGAGGCGGCGCCAGTCGACGTACTTGAAGTTGGTGCTGGTGCGGTCGTCGTTCGGCACGTTCTCGCCGTCGTGGAGGACCAGTAGGCCTCTCGGGTAGCCCGGCAGCGGCTCCGCGGTGGCAGCGGCTCCGTCAGAGTGCTGGACGCCGTCTACGCGCGGGCCATCCGTCACCGAGAAGATCGTCAGTGGGCGGTTGGTGCGACGGTCGTAAACGAAGAAGCGGCTGTCACCCTGGCTCGAGACGATCAGGTAGCCGTCCCGCTTACCCGTCGGGTAGATCGTGGCGCCCTCCACATCAGCGCTGATACGCCCGCCGAATCCGGGGTCATTCGCGGTGTCGAGGACACACTCCTCGGACTCGGGGTCATAGGCGCCTGGGACACCGAACTCGGCGACCCTCTCGACGATCCGCGGGAGGCTGCTGAAGGTCCCACCCCGCAGGCTGATCCGCCACAGTGCGACGTCCTCCTGAGCGGCGTACAGCACGCCGGCGGCCGCGTCGACGATCATGCCCTCCACCTGGGGGTCCTCGCCCGGCTCGGCGCACGGCGACCAGCTCGTGCCGTCCGGGAGGCGGAACTCCCGCGGAAGGTCGAGCGTGTCCGTCGTACGATAAGAGACCTTGCCGTTTCGTTCTTCAAGCCGGAAAATGCCGAGCCGGGTGCTGTGCCGGCGGCTGACCACCGCATAGCGGTCGTAGAGGGCAAGACCGTAACCGGTCGCCTGTTCCTCCACCTCCGCCTCGTCCTTGGAGAAGAGCAACGGCACGTCAGCCGAGGTGATGTCGGTCAGGCCACTCGCCTCGATCCGGTAGACCCGCAGCTTGTCCAGACCGCGATCGGTCACCACAGCGATGTCCACCAGACGCCGGCCCAGCTTGAAGCCGGACAGGATGTCGACGTTGTTGAACCGCCCACCCGCAGGCGTCGCGATCGACTGCACCTCACGGCCACCCAGATCGTAGACACGCAGCCCACCGTTCTTGGCGGTCCCGATCACCAGACTGCGCCGCTTGTCGGCCTTGTTGATCCAGATCGCGGGGTCGTCCGCATCCGCGTCACCACCCGCCTCGTCGTCGAAGAGCGAGGGAGTCTCGACGGTCGCGCTGATCTCCCGGGCGGGCCGCTGCGCGGCCTGAGCAGGTGCGGCGGCAAGGGTGGTCAGTGCGACCAGAGCGGCAAGGCCGGCAGTACGATGCATAAGATCGAAGCGTTCCGGATGAACCTGACCTCAGGGTGGCCGCGGCTTTAACACCGCGCGCGCGACAAGGGGGAGGGTGCATGATGTCCGTGCGGAACACGGGCCGGTACCCTGACATCCGCGGGCCGCTAGCTCAATGGCAGAGCTGAGGACTTTTAATCCTTAGGTTCGGGGTTCGAATCCCCGGCGGCCCACTGTAATGCCTGGTCAGTGCTGATTCCTCGGCGCTGGCCAGTTCTGTTTCCGGGACCCGTACAGCAGCGGCTGATACGTTGTGCGCCGCATGAGGTGGGAGAGGCGTTGTGAGCAGAATCCGTGACTGGTTCCACAAGCGCGACGGTGCGACCGCGGCGGGAATGCGGCAGGCCGCCGATCTGTGTTCCTGCTGCGGGCAGCCGAGGGATATTCGTGACCGGCATGCGCGGTTCCAGCTGCCTGACGCCGTCCTGGAAACCCGCCGGCAGCACCGGGTACGAGGCGCCCGGCTGAGTCATGCAAACCCGGATGTCTCGGTGATGATGCAGATCCCCGGGGTGGGCGACTTTCTGCGGGCGCTGCTTCCGGTGACGTTGACCGGTGACTTCAGTGCCACGTTCGGAGTCTGGGTCGCTGTCGATTCCGCTGACCTCGAGCGGGCCTCCGCGGTGTGGTCACAACCGGAGTATCAAGACCTGCGGCTTCAGGGCCGGCTCGCGAACGCACTTCCCGTCTGGGGCCTGCAGTCCGCCCCGGTCGCGTTGGAGGTGCGCGACCCGGAGCAGACGCCGTACTGCGTGTCCAGTTCTGATCCTGGTCTGGCCAAGGTGCTGACAGAGGTCTGGCCGCATGAGGATGTGCTGCCTAGGCTGCCTTGAGTTCAGCCGGTTCTTTTCCCTGGGAGAGCTCCGATGACCCCGCGCACCGCAACACCCGCCGACCACGACGCCGTGGTCGAGCTGGCTGCCGCCTTCTACGCCGAGGACGGCTTTGCCACACCCCGGGCCGAACTCGCCGCCAACCTGCGCGTTCTAATGGCGGCCCAGACCGCCCGGGTGGCCGTGATCGACCTCGACGGCGCGGTTGTCGCGTTCGGCATCACCACCACGGTGTTCGGGCTCGAGAACGGCCTGGTCGCTGAGCTCGAGGATCTGTACGTCGCACCACATGCCCGCCGCCGGGGCCTCGCCCAGCAGTTGATCGACGACAGTGCCGACTGGGCCCGCGCTCTCGGCGCGCCCCACCTGAACATCACCATCGCCCCGAACGGCCTCGACGTGTCGCATCTGCTGCGCTACTACGCCGCCCGCGGTTTCCGCGACGAGGGCCGCAGCATCATCACCCTTCCCCTCTGAGCGGGCCGGCGGCCCCCTTCGCAACAGAGGCCGGACGTATCGGTGAACGTCAAACGTTCGGGGGAGATCCGCTTCACATCGTGCTCGCTACTGTCGGGCCGTGACGCGGGAAGTGCTTCAGCCGACGGCTCGCCCGACCGCCGATTCAGTCGACACATTGGAGGACGGAACCGCCCAGCGTTATCTGCGGGCCACCATCGCCGTCGCCGTGCTGGGCACCGTCTGGTGTGTTGCCTACCTGGCGGGCAGCGCCGGCACCGAAGCGCTCGCGTATGTTTTCGTTCCGGTCGGTGGCGCGCTCGCGGCCGTGTCCGTCCATCACCTCTCTCGCCGGAATTTCGGCTTTGATCCCGTCGCCGCGCGGTTCTGGCGGGCCATCATGCTTGCCGTCGGTGTGATCACCATCGGGTACGCCTGGCTGGCTCTGGACATGCTCACCCACGCTGCCGAGGCCCGTACCCGGAGCATGCCGGCGCCTGCCGCGGCCTGCGTGGCCATCGGTTTCCTGATCGCCTTCTGGGCGCTGGCCCGGGTCCCGGTCGTCCCGTCCGGCGGTGTCGAGCGGTGGCGCATGGTGCTGGACCGGATGATCGCGTTCCTCGGCTGCGCGGCCGCATTGTGGTACGTCGGGCTGGCTCCGATGCTGTCCGCACGCGAGCCGTGGAGCCGGCAGGCGATGCTGCTCGTCGGACTCGCTTTCCTGGTCGCGGTCGGTGCGGCGACGAAGGTTTCGTACATCGCGGGCGGCCCCGTCGACCGGGTGGCGATGCGGCTCATCGCGGCCGCCGGCGGCGTTCCGGCCGGAGTCGTCGCCGTGCTCGCGGTGCAGTTCGGCTACATCGCCAGTGTCCCGGCTCAGGCGATCGTGATGCCGCTGGCCCCGGTGCTTGTCACCTTCGGCGTCGCGGCACAGAGTCGGGCCGATCACGGGCTGCGACGCGATCCGGCCCGGGTTGGCGTGCTTCTGCCGTACCTTGCCATGATTTTGGTTGATGTTCCCTTGATCGCCGTTGCGTTCGGGGCGCCGTTGCGCTGGCCGGTCCGGGTTGTTCTGATCGCCGCCGTGGTGGTGACCGCGCTTGTCATGGTCCGGCAGTACCTGGCCTCCCGGGAGAACGCCCGGCTGCTCCGAACCTCGCGTGTTCAGGAGGACCGGCTCCAGTACGAGGTCAGCCACGACGGTCTGACCGGCCTCGCCAACCGGGCGCTGTTCCGCGACCAGCTCACCAGCGCGCTCGCCACGGCCGGCTCGGTCTCGGTGCTGCTCGTCGACCTGGACGACTTCAAAACCGTCAACGACCTGCTCGGGCACGGTGTCGGGGACCGGCTGCTGGTTTCGGTCGCGCGCCTGCTGCGGGCCGAGGTGGGCAACGACGGCCTGCCGGTACGGGTGGGTGGCGACGAGTTCGCGGTGCTGCTGAGCGGTGCCGGCGCCGACCCCGAGGACCTCGCCGAGCGGCTGCTGGCCGCACTCTCCCACCCGATCAGTGAGCACCGCCTGCTGGTGCAGGCGAGCATCGGTATCGCGGCCGCCGAGCCTGGCGCCACCGCGGACTCGGTGCTGCGGGACGCCGACGTCGCGATGTATACGGCCAAGCAGCGAGGGAAGGCGAGTTTCGTACGCTATGTGGACGGTATGGGCGAGCCTGTCCTGGCGCACATGCAACTCGGTGGCGAACTGCGGCGGGCCCTGGACAACAACGAGTTCCGGGTGGTCTACCAGCCGATCGTGCGACTGGACTGCAACCGCCTGATCGGGGTCGAGGCCCTGGTGCGGTGGCATCACCCGACCCGTGGCGTGGTCAGCCCGGCCGAGTTCATCCCGGCCGCCGAACGTACCGGCCTGATCGTGCCGCTGGGCCGGTTCGTGCTGCGCGAGACGTGCCGCCAGGCGGCAGCGTGGTTGGCGGAGTTCGGTCCGGACGCGCTGAAGGAGGCCGGGCTGAACGTGTCCGCCCGGCAGCTGCACGACCCCGACTTCGTGCACGACGTGGTCAGCGTGCTCGCCGACAGCGGTCTGCCCTGTGAACGGCTGGTCCTCGAGGTGACCGAATCGGCGGTGCTCCGCGGCCAGCAGGTGTCCCGAGCGCTGTACGAGCTCGATCGGATGGGCATTCGCCTGGCCCTGGACGACTTCGGCACCGGCGAATCGTCGCTGAGCCTGCTGCGTGCCTTCCCCGCCGCGATCGTCAAGCTGGACAAGTCGTTCGTGGACGGCATCGAGATCGACGACGGCCGTCCCGCCGCCGTCGACGCCCGGCAGGCGGTGGCACGCGCGGTGATCCAACTCGCTCACGCACTGGGCCTGGACACCGTCGCCGAGGGGATCGAAAGCGCCGAGCAGGTGGCGGCGCTCCGCGAACTGGGCTACACCGTCGGCCAGGGCTTCCACCTTGCCGAGCCGATGACCGCCGACGGTGTGTCGCGCCTGCTGGCTCTCCAGCAATCGGCAGCCGACTCTCCCGAGACCGTAATCTGTTGAGACGTGACTCAGTTCTGACCGGGACTTGCGGTGGGTAATCCCGCTGCCTTGGCGCAGTCGAGCAGGCGCCGTAGAACATAAAGTTCCACACTTCCACCGCGACCGTCGATCTAGCATTGTGGCGTGAGTCGAGAGGTCGAGGATCTCAATCGCCGCCTGCTCCGGGCCCGTGACACGATCGATCTGGCGTATGCCGGGCCGCTCGACGTTCGGGCCATCGCCGCGGTGGCTCACCTGTCGCCGGCGTACTTCAGCCGCTGTTTCCGTACGGTGTTCGGCGAGACACCGCACCGCTACCTGCAGCGGCGGCGGATAGAGCGGTCGATGTTCCTGTTGCGGGAGACCGGCCGTAGCGTCACCGACGTCTGCTCCGAAGTCGGCTTCAACAGCCTCGGCACGTTCAGCCGTACGTTCCGGGAGATCGTCGGGGAGACTCCGTCGGGCTACCGCCGCGATCACGGACCCTTCGTCGTGCCGACCTGCGTCCAGATGGCGAACGCCCGGCCGCGGGACGCGACACGACTGGGCAGTTTCGGAGAAGCCGCCGCCGAGTCGTCTTCTCTAGCCTGACGGGGTGATTACGAAGCTGAACGTCACCTCCATCTACGTCCTCGACAAGGACGAAGCGCTGGACTTCTACGTCAACATGCTCGGGCTCGAGAAGGGCAACGACGTCCAGCAGGGCTCCTACCGCTGGCTGACCGTCCGCGTCCCCGGCAACGGCGGCACTGAGATCTCCCTGGAGCAGCCGGGCCCGCCGCTGCACGACGAGGCGACGACCGAGCAGCTCCGCGAGCTGATCGCGAAGGGCGCACTGCAGGGTCTCGTCCTCAACACCGATGACGTCCGGGGACTGTACGAGACCCTCAAGGCTCGCGGGTTCACCGACTTCACCCAGGCGCCCGCCGACCACTTCTACGGCACCGACATGGGCCTGCGGGACCCGTCGGGCAACGCGATCCGAATCCTCCAGCAAGGAGACACGGCGGGCTGATCGACCGCGACATGGACGATGTGGTAAACGGGTTCATGCCCAAAAGTCGTGGTCGTCCCACGGGACGGAGAAAGCCGAAGCGTCCACAGCGTCCCGTGCGCGAGCTGCTGTTGGCGGACCGGTTGATGCGTGACGCGGTTGTCATCACGTCCGAGGGAAACGTGCTCGAGGTCGAGCAGTGGGCCAGCGTGTGGCTCGGTGAGGCATGGCGGGCCGCCGGCATCGGTGAACGAGAGCCGGAGCGACTCCTCCAGATGGAGGTGGTGGTCAGGGCGTCGAATCGGCCGTCGGCGGACGGTTTGGCTGCTCTGGCGGCGCTGCGGCGTGTGGCGGCGCCGGATGATTTCGCGGTGCTCGACGGCACGGTGGAGATCCTGTCAGAGGATCAGCCGCCGCCGTCGTGGTTCGAGGCGCCTGCCTTCGAGGCGGTTCGGGCGTGGCGCGCGGTGGACGTCTGGGACAGTGAGCGGGTGCTGTTCGTCGAGTACGGCGGTCCCGCTCCACACAGTTTGGTCGCCCAGATCTCGCTCGCCGGCGGTGTGCTGGTCCAGAAGCTCGCGGTGCTGCCGCCTGATGCGGCATCGACCTGGGGTCAGCTTCGCGGCCAGGATGACATCCCGATGCCCGCCGTCGAGTGCCCGGTCGACGAGGTGCTGACGGAATTGGCCGATGCACTGCGGACCACGGACATGACCTGGCCCCGTAACGATGACGACGAGTTCGTCAATCTGCGCGCACTGGCCTGGTCCAGGTGCCGGCCTCACCTTCCGGGGATACGTGACTGGCAGCCGATGGGTGACGCCGAGCGGAACCAGCTGCTTGACGACTTCAGCCCGCCGGACGACACGGTGGCGAGGTCGCTGGCCGACCTGTTCCTGGACTACGGCGACGGCTACATGAGAAGTGGCGCCTTGTTCTGGAGCCCCGATCAGGTGGAGTTGTTGCTGACCTACTGGCTGCCGCGGAAGGCGGTCCTGGACGCCGAGCAGCGTGCCGCGCTGCCTGACGTGCTCCGGCGCTGGATCCGGTTCGCCCTCGAACGCCGTGGGGTTGACCCGCGGTGGATCAGTCCGGTGGTCGAGGCCGTCGACACCCATCTCGCGGAGTTCAACGAGTCTTTCGACGACACCGTGACCTGGGGCCCCGCCAAACAGATCACCGCGGAGCTCGCCGCGCGTGGCGTCGACCTGTCTGACGAGGGCGCGGTCGGCGATGCGATGCGCCGGCTCAACGCTGAACGCCTCGCCCGTCACCTCCTCGAATGACCGCGGCCGGCGCGATTAGTTCGCGCCCGTACCGGGGTCTTCAATGGTGACGGGAACGAACCGCGACACCTGGAGGACACCATGGGCCTGATCCACATCGACCTGTTCGCGACGCTCGATCTGGTGGCGCAGGCGCCGGGGGATCAAGAGGAGGACCCGGAGGGCTTCCCGTTCGGTGGATGGCAGGCGCCTCTGTTCGACGAGACTGTCGGGCAGCATATGGGCGCCGGCATGCAGGGCATGGACGCCCTGCTCCTGGGCCGCCGGACCTACGACATCTTCGCCGGGTTCTGGCCCGGCCAGGTCGACGGCGTGGACGGTGGGATCGCGACGCTGTTCAACAGCATCCCGAAGTATGTGGCCTCGCGCGGCCGGCCCGATCTGAGCTGGGCGGGCTCGACGCAGCTGGGCGCCGACCTGGCGAGCGCCGTCCGGGATCTGCGGGACAGGCATCAGCACGTTCACGTGATCGGCAGCCTGGACCTGGTGCAGACCCTCCTGCGGGAGCGCCTCTTCGACCGGCTCAACCTGTGGATCTTCCCGATTGTGCTGGGCGTGGGAAAGAAGGTGTTCGACGGGGGTGCGGTGCCCGCCAACCTCGAACTCCTCGAGCCCCCGGTGACCTCGGCCAAGGGCGCCGTGCTCCTGAGGTACGGCGTCGGCGCCGGAACTCCCGGCACGGGCGACATGCGACGGGAGGACCGGGGGACTCTGTCGGATTAGCCCGGAATGGTAGAACGCAGTGCTTACCGACAATTCACTCACCGTAGGGGTGTATTCACTGGTTTCGGCGGGCCGGGCGTGCCAGGGTCGAGTAGGCCGCGCCGGGTGGTCGAGATCGGAGAGTCGGGTGTCCGAGTACGAACCTGAACAGCTTGCGGCCGGGTTTCGGTCGATGAGCATGCTGGCCGGGCTTGTGGAGCGGGGCGGGCGGCCGGCGGCGGTCAGCCCGACGGTGGTGTTGCGGCCCGGGGAGCAGCAGTACGGGTGGTTTCCGGTCTATGTGGCCGGCGCGGGCCGGCGGCTTGCGGTGATCACGAGTCAGCGGCTGATCGTCGGGTCGCAGGAGTACCTGTTGCGGTCGGTGGCCTCGCTGCGGCCCCGGCCGGAGGAGTGGACGCTGGTCCTGGAGGTGCACGGCTCGCGTGAGGCCGTGACGATGCGCGGGCCGTGGGTGCCGTGGCTGGGCGTGGTGATCTGCTCCGAGCTTTACGGGACGGCGTGGCCGCCGAGCATGAGCGTCATCCCGGGTCCGCGCCGCCGCACCGAAGAGCTGGTTATTCAGTAGACCCAGACGCGCGTTTTGATAGGGAGTGCGTCGTTCTTCCACATCCAGTTCATCGCGGCGACCGAGACGCGCGCGCAACCGTGTGACGCCGGATAGGGCGGGATACTCGGGGCACCGTGCACGGCGATGCCGCCGTTGAAGTATTTCGGGCGCCACAGCATGCCGAGCGGGGCGTTGCGCCAGCCGTCGATCTGGCGGCTGACCTTGAACTTGCCGCGGGGTGTGTCGGCCAGGTAGGTCTGGCCCTCCTGTTCGTAATGCTCCATCGAGCCGGTCGACGTGTTGAAGACCTGGCTGACCTGCCCGTTGTCGACGAGAAGCAGCAGCTGGCGCTTGAGGTCGATCTCCACCATCTTGCCGCTGGTGGACTTCGCCTTGGGGCGGACACCCGCGTCGAGCGCCTTCCGGGTCTTCACGCCGACCGTGCCGTCGCGGCCGATGCCGGCGGCTTTCTGCAGCGCGTAGACCGCCTGCTGCGTGGTCGAGCCGAACTTGCCGTCGGCCTTGCCCATCCAGTAGCCGAGTTCGGTGAGCCGGTTCTGCAGCGCGAGGACTTCGGCGCCCTTGGCACCGGATTTGAGCTTCTTCGGCTTCGCCGCAGGCGCCGAGGTGGGCACGGCCGAGGGGGGAGCGCTGGGCGAGGACGGTTCGGCCGAGGCGGTGGGCACGCTTGCTGAGGGCGTTTCGGGTACGGTCGGAGCTGTACCCTCCGCGACCGAGTTACCCGAGTCGGCCGTGCCGCCCGAGTCGCCCGAATTGCCTGAGTCGCAACCCGCGGCTAGCGTCAGCGCCGTCACTGCGGCGACGGTCATCGCCAGGACTCTCCGCACGGGCCCTCCCCTGCTGGTGGTCGGGTCATTGTAGAGACCCATTCACAATGGTCCACGGCGAATTGGTGATCATCCACTCGGCAGGGTGGCCCGCGAGGGACAGGCGTAAAAAGAGCCGAGTACCCTTTGGCTATGTCATGGAAGGCCAGCGCCCGGCACGGCGTCCGGGAGGCGCCCGGTGGGTTCGCACTCGTCCAGGAGTTGCTGAACACGCGCACCGCGATGGCGTACGGGCCTGATCTGCTCGGCGCGGCCGAGGACGCCCAGTGGTGGGTGACCGAGGCGCTCGGCACCTGGTCGCGGGTCTCCGGTCTGCCGGCGCCGACGCTGCTGCTCTCCGCCACCGATCTGCGTTCGCTGCGCCGCCTGCGTACCGCCTTCGAGAACGTGGTGCTCGCCGGGGCCAACCCCGAGCCCGACGGTGCACTGCCACCCGCCGACGTGCAGGTCAGCCTGGTGCCGGCCGCCGACGGCTGGGTCCGGTTGGTGCCGACCGGACGGGGCACCCGCTGGCTGGCCTCGGCGCTCTGGGCGGAGGCGCTCCTGGCGCAGCAGGCGGGGCTCTGGCCGCGGCTGAAGCTCTGCCACAACGCCGCCTGCCGGGCTGCCTTCTTCGACACCTCCCGCAACAACAGCGGCGTCTGGCACGACGTCAGCACCTGCGGCAACACGGCAAACCTGCGGGCCTTCCGGGAGCGCCGCCGGCTGCTGGGCCACACCGGCGACCAGCAGGCCGGAATGATGCGGGCGCCGGAAACCCGCTGACCTCGGGTGGAACCAGAGCGTGTCCTGGGACGACTATGGGGACATGGGATGTGAGCGGTGGCGCGAGATGCTCTCCGCGCAGCTGGACGGCGAGGACGACCCGGTCATGCGGCCGCTGGTCGACGAGCACCTGGCGGGGTGTGCCGGCTGCCGGGAGTGGCTGGACCGGGCGGCGGCGGTCAACCGGTTGACGCGGACCGCGCCGGTGGCGGCGGTGCCGGATCTGAGCGCGGCGATCCTGGCGGCGCTCCCGGTCACCGAGCAGCCGCGGCGCCGGTGGCGGTTCCCGGTGGGTGCCGCGCTCTACGTGGCGTTGGCCCTGGTCGGGACGGTTCAGCTGATCTTGGGGCTGACGCAGGTCGGTGGCGGGGTGAGTGCCGGGCACGAGCACACCGGGCTGAACGCGACGCCGGGGCACCTGTGGCACGAGTCGGCCGCCTGGAACGTCGCGGTGGGTGCCGGTTACCTCTTCATCGCCTTACGCCGGACCCGGCCGACCGGCCTGGTGCCGATGCTGAGCGCGTTCGTCGCGATGTTGCTGCTGCTCTCGGTCAACGATCTCACCGGCGGCCGGGTGGACGTGACCCGGCTGGTCGGCCACGGCTTCGTGATCGTCGGTTATCTACTGGTGGTGGCGTTGTCCCGGGGTGCCGGTGGAGCGGTCCGGCCGCCGGGTGACCGGGTCGGAACCGGCTGGCGGGTCCGGTTCGACGCGCCCGCCGACGATGTCCCGGAAGAGGCGGCACCACGACCGGGGCTGCGGCTGTTGCCGCCGCCGTCCGGTCCGCTGACCGCCTCGCACGAGGATCGCCGCGCGGCCTAGCGTCAGCTGGGCGGGTTCAGCGGGCGGGTGGTCGGACGGAGAGCTCGCGCCACTCGTCCGGCCCGGCGAGCAGGGCACGCACCATGTCGAGAGCGGCGTCCTCACTGTCGTACTCGAAGAAGTGGGAGACGCCGTCGGAGCCACCGGCGCGCTGTTCGACATACCACTGGTCGCCGCTCGTCCGCAGGTACACATCCTTGCGGGCGAGACGTCCCCACTTGCCGTTCCACCAGTGCTTTCGCTGCTCCATCCCGGCACTGTATCGAACATCTGTTCGAACAGTGCCGGGAGGGCGGATCTTTTTGACCCGGGTCAGCGGGGCGGTTCCTGGTGGTGCCGGCCGAGCACCTCGTCCAGGGCGCTGTTGGGAACCTGGTGGCCCTGATCGCGCAGCAGCGCGTCACGGATCTCGGTGAGCAGCTTGACCTCCTCGCTGGGCGACTTCGGCGGCGGCTCCTCGCCGCGGCGGCGGCGCTCGGCCAGCCGGTTCAGCGGGAAGACGACCAGGAAGTAGAGGACGGCCGCGGTCAGCGCGAAGGTGATCAACGCGTTGATGAAGGACGCATAGTCGAAGTCGACTCCGTCGACCGTGAACTTGCCGGCCTGGAGGCCGGAGCCGCCGCCCATCAGCTGGATCAACGGCTTCAGGAAGGCGTTGGTGAAGCTTGTCACCACGGTGGTGAAGGCGGCACCGATGACCACGCCGACCGCGAGGTCGACGACGTTGCCACGCATGATGAAGTCTTTGAAACCTTGGAACATCTTGCTCACGGGCACTCTCCCGGGGGGCGGTTGTCGTCCGGCAACGGGTGCCCGCCGCCGGTCGGCGACAAACTACGCCGACCGGTCGGCCCGGGAAATATCGAGGTCAGTCGAGCGCGGGTTCGTCGGCCGCAACGGCCTCGTCGACCGACGGGTACGTGTGCAGCACCTCGACCAGCCCGCTCACCTCGAGAATGCGCAGCACGCCACGCTGCGGGGCGGCCAGGCGGACCGTGCCGCCGGCGTCGTCAGTGCTGTTCTTCGCCCGGACGAAGACCGACAGCCCGGTGGAGTCGCAGAACGACACCTCGGCGAGGTCGAAGACCAGGCGGGTCCGGCCCTTCTCCAACAGATCACTGATCTGATCCTGGAGCTGGGGGGCGGTTGCCATGTCCAGCTCACCGGCGACTGACACGACTACTACGTCGCCGCGTTGTTCCGTTTGTACCGTCAGGGACATTCGCCGACCTCCAGTTATTGCTGAACGGTACTCCACGTACCGGGGGATGCGCAGAACGGGACGAACCTTGATCGAGCCATTACTTGGTCTACAGCAAGTAATGAACCCTCTGATGGTAAAGTCCGGCCGTTGTGAACTGATCGTGTGGTGGGGAGACAAGCGATGCCGCTGAGTCCGGAGGAGGCGAATCGCTTCGCCGACCTGCTGGAGCGTCACGCGGAGCCGCTTGCGGCCCGCTGGACCGAATTGTCCGCTGCCGGTCTGAAGGGCCGGCTCAGTAGTGCCGAACTTCAGCGGCAGACCGCCGACCTGCATAAGAGCTTCCAGCAGGCTATCGGCTCGGGATCCAGGGATCTGAACGACGAGGCGGCCACCGAGCTGCGGGCTCAGCTGAGCGAGCTGTCGAGCAGCCGCGCCCGGCAGGGTTTCAGTGCCACTGAGACGGCCACGAGCGTCTACGCGCTCAAGGAAGCGATGCTGGCCGTGCTCGGCGACCAGAGTAACGTCGCCACTCTCCGTGACTACGTGGCGTTCTCCGCGTTCGTGGACCGGGCCGCGCTCTTCACGTTCGACAGCTACGTCCGGGTTCGCGAGGCGCTCATCGCCGACCAGGCCGAGCAGCTGCTCGAGCTCTCCACACCGGTGGTGAAGCTGTGGGACGGCGTGGTGGCCGTGCCGCTGGTGGGGACGCTGGACTCGGCTCGGGCCCAGGTGGTGATGGAGCGCCTGCTGCAGACGCTGGTGGACACCGGCTCGCCGTACGCGATCATCGACATCACCGGCGTGCCCGCTGTCGACACCCAGGTGGCGCAGCACATCCTGAAGACCGTGGTGGCCGCCCGCCTGATGGGCGCCGACTGCATCATCTCCGGCATCCGGCCGCAGATCGCGCAGACCATCGTCGCGCTCGGCATCGAGTTCGGCGACATCGCGACGAAGGCCTCGCTCGCCGACGCGCTGCGCTACGTGCTCGGCCGGACCAGCTACAGGGTCGTGGCGTCCAAGCGAACGGAGCGCTGAGGTGGAGCGCGTCCCGGTCCTGAAGATCGGCGACATCCTGCTGGTCTCCATCCAGATCGACATGGAGGACCAGGTCGCACTCCAGCTGCAGGAGGACCTGGCCGACCGGATCGTGGCGACCGGCTGTCACGGCGTGATCATCGACATCAGCGCGCTCGACATCGTGGACTCGTTCGTCGGCCGTACGCTGGCGACCATCGCCTCGGTCTCCCGGGTCCTGGACGCCGAGACCGTCGTGGTCGGCATGCGCCCGGCGGTGGCGATCACCCTGGTCGAGCTGGGCCTGTCGCTGCCCGGCATCCGGACGGCGCTCAACGTCGAGCTGGGCATCGAGATGCTCGCCCGTAACCGCGAGGCCGACCTGGAGTTCGACGACGACGAGGATGAGGCCGACCCGGCAGCGGTAACCACGCCGTGAACGAGGAGAGCCAGCAGATCCCGGTCGTCACCGACCAGGATGTCGTCCGCGTCCGGCAACTGGTGCGTACGGTGTCGGTAGCGGTCAAGCTGTCGCTGGTGGACCAGACCAAGCTGGTCACCGCCGCGAGTGAGCTGGCCCGCAACACGCTGGTGTACGGCGGCGGCGGCTTCGTCGAGGTGACCCGGGTCCACAACGATCGCCGGTCCGGCATCCGTATTGTTTTCGCCGACCAGGGTCCGGGAATCGTCGATCTGGAGCTGGCACTGACCGACGGGTACACCACCGGCGGCGGTCTGGGTCTCGGCCTGAGTGGTGCGCGTCGTCTCGTCGACGAGTTCGACATCCAGACGGAGCCGGGTAAGGGTACGACCATTACCGTTGTCAAGTGGTGCCGATGAGCGGAGGCGCGGTGGCGTCGTTACCCGAGGGACTCCTGGACGCTGGGGTCTGGTTCCGGGTCGAGGCCGCCGAGACGGCTGCTTCCGTACGGCGGGCGGCCGAACGGCTCGCCGGTGCGCTCGGCATGCCGGAGAAGCGCATCGCCGACCTGGCGATAGTCGCCGCCGAGGCGGCCGGAAACCTGGTCAAGCACGCCGATCAGGGCCTGGTCCTGGTCCGGACGGTGCGGACCGCCGAGCAGGCCGGCGTCGAGCTGATCGTGATCGACAGCGGGCCCGGTATGGCCGACGTCGAGCGGGCGCTGGGCGACGGCCACTCCACGGCGGGCACTCTAGGCATCGGGCTCGGCGCCATCCTGCGCCAGGCCAGCCGGTCCGATCTGCACTCGATTCCGGGCAAGGGCACCGTTCTGGCCGTGCAGGTGTGGCCGACCGATCCGCCGGAGCCCTCCTGGGCCGCGGGACTGACCCGGCCGATCACCGGTGAGACGGTCAGCGGTGACGCGTTCGCCGTCCGCGAGGCCGACGGCCGCCGGCAACTGCTGGTCTGTGACGGCCTGGGGCACGGTGGCCTGGCCGCGGCGGCCTCCACCGAAGCGGTCCACAAGTTCCTGAAGACACCGGCCGCCCCGCCCGCCGTGGTCGTGGAGGCACTGCACCGGGCTCTGGGGCACACCCGCGGCGCCGCACTCGCGGTCGCCGAACTGGACCGCGAGGCCGGCCTGGTCCACTACGCCGGCCTCGGCAACATCTCCGGCACGGTGTTCGGGCCGGACGGCACCCGGCGCGGCATGGTCTCGATGCCCGGCATCGCGGGGCACCAGCGCCGGCAGATCCGGGAGTACGACTACCCGCTGGCTCCCGGCTCGATCGTGCTCATGCACAGCGACGGCGTGGTCGACCGCTGGCGGCCCGCCGAGTACCCGGGCCTGTTCAGCCGGTCTCCCGAGGTGATCGCCGCCACCGTGCTGCGCGACGCCGGGACCCGCCGTGACGACGCCGGCGTTCTTGTGGCGCGATCGTCATGACCGGCGCCGCCGAGTCGCTGATGCGGATGCGTCTGCGGGTCGCGCAGGACGTCTTCGCGGTCCGGCAGCTCGGACGGGAAGTGGCACGGGCGGTCGGACTGGAGACACAGGACCAGACCCGGGTGGCGACCGCGCTCAGCGAAGTCGGCCGTGTGCTGCTCGCCGCGGGGCAGGACACCGAGGTGGCGTTCACCGTCGACCTCCACGGGGTACCTACCCTTCAGGTGACGATGGAGCACCCCGCTCCCGGCGAGGCGGGCCGGCTGGCGGAGCAGCTGCAGCAGGTCGGCCGTCTGGTCGACACGATGGAGGTCGACGATGGTGGTTCCGGTACGGTCGTCCGGATGGCTCGGCGGTTGCCGCCGGGTGCACCTCGGCTGACTCCCGGCCGCATGGACGACATCCGCGCAGGGCTGGCCCAGCACGTGCCCGGCACCCCCCTCGACGAGCTCGCGGTGCAGAATCAGCAGCTCATCGCGGCGCTGGACGAGGTGCGTGCGCAGCGCGACGACCTGGCCCGGCTCAACGCCGAGCTGGAGGAGACGAACCGCGGCGTGATGGCCCTCTACAACCAGCTCTCCGAGGAGCTGGAGGAGACGAACCGCGGTGTGGTCGCGCTCTACGCGGAGCTGGACGAGAAGTCGGTGCAGCTGCGGGCGGCGAGTGAGGCGAAGAGCCGGTTCCTGGCGAACGTCAGCCACGAGCTGCGTGCCCCGGTCACCGCGATCATCGGTTTGGGACGGTTGCTCACCGACTCGGGCTCGGACGACCTCACCGAGGAGCAGGACCGCCAGGTGGAGCTGATCCGCACCTCGGCGAGCGACCTGCTGACCCTGGTGAACGGGCTGCTCGACCTGGCCAAGGCGGAAGCCGGCCGGATGGAGCCGAACTGGTCCGACGTGGACCTGAGGGCGATGTTCGGCCAGTTGCGCGGCACCCTGCGCCCGCTGGTGACCCGTTCGGAGGTGGACTTCGTGGTCGAGGAGCCGGCCGTGCCGGGTATCCGCTCTGACGAGGTGCTGCTCGCCCAGGTACTGCGCAACCTGCTGACCAACGCCCTCAAGTTCACCGCGTCCGGCGAGGTGCGGCTGAGCGTGCGCCCCAGCGGTGGCGACCTGGAGTTCATCGTCTCGGACACCGGTACGGGAATCCCGCCGGAGCTGCACGAGCGGATCTTCGAGGAGTTCTACCAGGTGCCGGGCAGCAAGCCGGTGAGCGGCAAGGGCACCGGCCTCGGCCTGCCCTACGCCCGGCGGCTGGCCGGCATCCTCGGCGGCGGCCTGCGGGTCGACTCGGTACCCGGCTCGGGCAGCGTCTTCACCCTGCAGTTGCCGGCCGAGTCATGAACGAGACGACCCGCGGCACACGGCCGGTGGACACCCACGGGCGGGCCACCGTTCTGGTGGTCGACGACAGCGCCACCAAGCGGTACCTCCTGGTCAGCTGGCTGACCCGGGCCGGGTTCTCGGTGCTGGAGGCGGAGACCGGCGGTGAGGCGCTGAGCCGGCTGCTCGAGTCCGACGCCGATCTGGTCGTGCTGGACGTAAAGCTGCCGGACATGAGCGGCTTCGAGGTCTGCGAACGGATCAAGACCGACCCGCGGTACGGCGTACTGCCGGTCATCCACGTCTCGGCGCACGCGGTGGACGTCAACGACCGGACCCAGGGGTTGAACCGGGGCGCGGACGCGTACCTGGTGGAACCGATCGAGCCGGACGAGCTGATCGCGACCGCGCAGGCGGTCCTCCGCTACTACCGGGCGCGCCAGCGGGCCGAACTGCTCGCCGAGCGGATGGTCCGGCTCGCCGAGACCACCCTGGCGATCAACTCGGCCTCCACCCTTCCCGCGCTGCTGGCGGCGGCCGCCGAGGGCGCCAATGACATCTTCGGCGGCCCGGTCGCGGTGGTGGCGGAGACCTCCGAGGGCGAGAGTCTGGCCGCGGTCGGCAAACCCGCCGCGGTACGCCGGTGGGCGGTGCCCAGCCATCGGGTGGCGGTCGGGTCGCTCGTGCGTACCGACGAGACCGCTGACTGGGACGTCGCGCAGTGGCCGGAGGGCGAGACGGTGGCAGTCGCGGCGGCGCGGCTGCGGATCGACCGGCCCCCGGTCTACGTGGCCGCACCGGGCAGCTCGCAGACGCCCGGATTCCCGGTGCTGCGGCAGCTCTCCCAGGCGGTCGCGGCGGCGGTGGAGGCGCAGCGGTCGTTCGACGAGGAGCACCGGATCGCGGTCACCCTCCAGCGCAGCCTCCTGCAGTCGCAGCTGCCCGACGTTCCCGGTGTGGAGCGGGCCGTGCTGTACGAGCCGGCCGGCGCGCAGACCGAGGTGGGCGGCGACTTCTACGAGCTGACCGTGCTCAACAACCAGCTGATGGTGGCGATCGGTGACGTGGCCGGGCACTCGCTGCACGCGGCCACGGTGATGGCCGAACTGCGGCACGCCGTCCGGGCGTACGCCGTCGAGGGTCACCCGCCGGGCGCGGTCCTGGAGCTGGCCAACCGCTTCATGCGCACCGTGCTGCCGGAGGACTCCGCCACGCTCTGCCTGCTCACCATGGAGCCGGCGACCGGCCGGATCCGCATGGCCGGTGCCGGGCACCTGCCACCGCTGGTGCACGTCGACGGCGAGGTCCACTTCCTGGAGCCGCGCGGGACGCTGCTCGGCATCGACGGGCCGCCGCGCCACGAACTGGAGTACACGTTGCCGCCCGGCGGGACGCTCGTGCTCTACACCGACGGCCTGATCGAGCGCCGGGACGCCGACATCGACGAGGGCCTGGCGGCACTGGCCTCCTGCGCCGGCGAGGTGGAAGCGGACCTCGACGTGTTCTGCCGTCGCCTGCTCACGCAGCTCGCGGGGGCCGGCGAGAAGGCGGACGACATCGCGGTCGTCGCGCTGCGCCGCAGCTGAACCTCCGGTGGGACATCGACGGCTTCCTTGACGCCGGCTCCGGCGAGGTCCGCTACCGCGACCAGGACATCTCGTCGTGGTCCGAGGCGGCCCGGTCGCGGCTGCGGCGTACCGAGTTCGGCGTGCTGTTCCAATTCGGTCAGCTGGTGCCGGAGCTGACCGCTGCGGAGAACGTCGCGCTCCCGTTGCTTCTCGCCGGTTCGCCGGCGGCGAGAGGCGCGGGCGGCGGCGATAGTCTGGCTGGACCGGGTCGGGGTCGGTGAGCTGGCCGACAAACGGCCGAGCACGATGTCGGGCGGGCAGCAGCAGCGCTGCGCGGTCGCCCGGGCCATGGTCACCGAGCCGCGGGTGGTCTTCGCCGACGAGCCGACCGGTGCGCTGGACCAGCTCAGCGGCGAGCAGGTGCTGGGCGCGATGGTCCAGGCGGTGCTCGGTGCCCCGGCACGGGACCGCCGGCTGGCCGCGCTGCGGCTCAACGGCGCCACCCCGCGCCAGGCGGTGCTGATCGGCGGTGTGGAGACAGCTGTCACCAGCGTGCTCGGCTCGCTCGGCGGCTTCGGGATTCACCTGCTGCTGCGGCGATCGCTCGAGATGCGCGACGCGCAGAACCGGCTGCTGCTGCCGACCGACGTGCTGCCTCACCCGATCGTCATCGCCGGAACCCTGGCGCTGGCCGTGCGGTCGCAGTTCCGGACCGACTTCGCGGCGCACACGCGGTACAACGAACTGACCGGCTCACAGGGGTACGGGACGGCGGAGGACCCGGACTTCTACCTCGGCGCCGTCAACCTGATCATGGTCGCGGTCGCGGTGGCCGTGGTGATCGCGGCGGCGGGCCTGCTGGTCGCACTCGCCGAGAGCATCGTGGCGCGGCGGCGCACGCACGCCGCCCTCACCGCGGCCGGGGTTCCGCGCCGGACGCTCTCCGCCGCTGTACTGGGGCAGACCTTCGCGCCGCTGGTCCCGGCGCTGCTGCTCGCGATCGGATCCGGCGTGGCGCTCAGCCGGTCGCTGATCACCGATGTTGAGGTGGGCGGCGGGTCGATCGGGGAGTCCTGCGCCGGTGAGCCGGCCACCTGCGCGAACGTCGTCGTGGACCCGCTGGTGGTGATGCCCGTTCCGGTGCCGGTGCGCGAGCTTCTGCTGCTCGGCAGTGGCGCGGCGGTGATCATGGTGGGGGTGGCCGGAATCGGACTGCTGGTGCTGCGGTCGAGCACGGATCTCGAGGAACTCAGGGTCGGCTGAGGCGTGCGCCCACATCCCACCCGATGTGGGCGCTCCGACATGTCCGGCTGAGGAGAGCGGCGTTGACCGTACCCCCGCCTTTTCTAGACGGCCTTGACCACGTCCAAGATCCAGGCGAGGACGAAGGCCTCCTCCTTCCAGGAGTCGTAGCGGCCGCTCGGGCCGCCATGGCCGGCGCCCATCTCGGTCTTCAGCAGGAACTCGCCCTGCGGGACGGTCGCGCGCAGGCGCGCCACCCACTTGGTCGGCTCGTGGTAGAGCACGCGGGTGTCGTTGAGGCTGGTCACGGCCAAGATCTTGGGGTACGCCAGCTTCGCCACGTTCTCGTAAGGGCTGTAGGACTTCATGTACGCATAGACCTCGGCGGATTCGAGAGGGTTGCCCCACTCCTCCCACTCGGTGACCGTCAGTGGCTGGCTCGGGTCGAGGATCGAGGTGAGCGGGTCCACGAACGGGACCTCGGCGACGATCCCGGCGAACGCCTCCGGCGCGATGTTGGCGACCGCGCCCATCAGCAGGCCGCCGGCCGAACCACCCCGGGCGACCAGCCGCGACGCTGAGGTCCACCGGCTGCGGACCAGGGCTTCCGCGCAGGCCACGAAGTCGGTGAAGGTGTTCTTCTTGGTCAGCATCTTGCCGTTCTCATACCAGCCGCGGCCGAGTTCGCCGCCGCCACGCACGTGCGCGATCGCGTAGACCACGCCGCGGTCCAGCAGCGAGAGACGGGCGATCGAGAAGTACGGGTCGATGGAGTGCTCGTAGGAGCCGTAGCCGTAGAGCAGCGCCGGCGCCGAACCGTCCCGCACGACGCCCTTGCGCGCCACCAGCGAGATCGGCACCCTGGTCCCGTCGGCGGCGGTCGCCCACTCCCGGAACTGCTCGTAGTCGGCCGGGTCGTAACCGCCCAGCACCGGCTTCTGCTTGCGCAGCGTCATCGCCCGGCTGACCAGGTCGACGTCGTAGATCGAGTCGGGCGTGACCATGGACGTGTACCCGATACGCACGGAACTCGTGTCGTACTCCGGGTTGGAGCTCAGGCCGACGCTGTAGAGCGGCTCGGGGAACGTCATGTCGTACGCGTCGGTGCCGCCGTCGGTCATCACCCGCAGGCCGGTCAGCCCGTCGCGGCGCAGCGACACCACGATGTGCCGGGCGAACGCGTCGACCGACTCCAGCCGGGTGCCGGGCGTGTGCGGGATCAGCTCGACCCACTCGCCCGGGTTGTCCACCGACGTGCAGGACAGCGCGAAGTCCTCGGCGTCCCGGTTGTGCAGGATCAGGAAGCGGTGGCCGTGGTGCTCCACCGAGTATTCGACGCCCTGCTGCCGCTCGGCGAGCACGACCGGCTCGGCGGTGGGCTCGTCGGCCGGGATGATCCGTACCTCAGAAGTGATCTTGCTCTGGGTGTCGATGATGATGAACTTCTCGCTGCGGGTCAGCTCGACACCGACCCAGAAACGCTCGTCCGGCTCCTCGTAGAGAAGGGTGTCGTCGGTCGCCGGCGTGCCGATCACGTGCCGCCACACCCGGTACGGCCGCCAGGCCTCGTCGACGGTGATGTAGAAGAGCACGCTGCCGTCGGCGGACCAGGCACTGCCGTAGAACGTGTCGGCCACCTCGTCGGCCAGCACCTCGCCGGTCCGCAGGTTCTTCACCCGCAGCGTGAACCGCTCGTCCCCGGCGAAATCGGTCGAATAGGCGAGCCAGTCGCCGTCGGGGCTGACGTCGAACGTGCCCATGGCGAAGAAGTCCCTGCCCTGGGCGAGCTCGTTGCCGTCCAGCAGGACCTGCTCGCCGGGCTTCTCCCCGCCGGGGTTCTCCTCGCCCGGCTTCTCCTCGTCGTCCAGCGGCGGGGCCGTCTCACCGGGGCGCACCGGGACGCGGCACTGAATCCCGTACTGCTTGCCCTCGACGGTGCGCGTGTAGTACCAGAAGTCGCCCTTGCGGCTCGGCACCGACAGGTCGGTCTCCTGAGTCCGGCTCTTGATCTCCTGGAACGCGGTCTCGCGCAGGCCCTCCAGGTGCGCCGTCGCCTGCTCGGTCCAGGCGTTCTCCGCCTCCAGATAGGCGATGGTCGCGGGGTCCTCCTTGGCCATCAACCAGGCGAACTCGTC
This sequence comes from Actinoplanes sp. GCM10030250, assembly GCF_042666575.1. Lineage (NCBI taxonomy): Bacteria > Bacillati > Actinomycetota > Actinomycetes > Micromonosporales > Micromonosporaceae > Actinoplanes > Actinoplanes sp. GCM10030250. The sequence goes on from NZ_JBHTDO010000007.1 coordinate 21,866, forward strand.
GGTGACCGTATCGCCGTGGAAGGTGCGCTCGGAGGGCGTCTGGTGAGCGGTGGGTGGGCCGTCAATTGTCACCGTGAACACGTTACCGGCCGATTGGTCCGCGATGAGTTTCTTACACGGGTCGACCTCGGGCATTCGAACATGTGTACGATGTGCCAGAGTGGACGATCTTCAGGGATCTCCATCCTTTGATCTTGCAGCTCTGATCATTCTGGGCTGCTTCTGGGCCGGGCCTTGTGGGCCGGGCTTTGTGGGCTGGGCTTTGTGGGACGCTGCGATCTTGTGGGGAGGCTTCGGGCGTGGGTGACTCTCTTCTCGATGCGTTCGTGGACATCTGCGGACCGGGTCTCGCGCGCCCGGCGCGAGCAACCGACCAGGTGGCGGGCCGGCGAGCCGGTCTGGTCGCGGTCCCGGCGACCAGGGGCGCGGTCGCGGAGAGCCTTCGGCTCGCGGTCGAGCGAGACCTGAGCGTCCGGGCGCGCGGTTCAGGCAGCAAAATCGACTGGGGTACGCCTCCGGAAGCCATCGACCTGATCCTCGACACCGGCCGGCTCAACGGCATGTGGGACCACCACGGCTCGACAGCCGTGATCGCCGCGGGCACCCCGGTCTCGGCTGTGCAGGCCGCCCTCGCCCTCCGCGGGCAGCGCCTCGCCGTCGACCCGCCCTCGGCAACAGCCACGATCGGCGGCATGCTCGCGGTCAACGAGTCCGGGCCGCTGCGGCACCGGTTCGGCAGCCCCGCCGCACAGACCGAGAAGATCGAGTACGTGGACCGGGCCGGCGTCCCCGCGGAGTCCGACGGTGAGGACGGGCGCCCCGGTATAGCCGAGATCGACGGGGTGATCACCGCGGCGGTGCTCCGCCTCGAGCCGCTGCCGGAGGCGCGCCTCTGGGTGGGCCGGTCGGTGTCGACGCCCGCCGAGGTGAGCGAGCTGGTCGCCCAGGTCGTCCTCCAGGAGCAGGAGCCCAGCGCCGTCGAGGTCGACCTGCCGGTCGAGGGCGGCGGGATGCTGGCTCTGCTCGTGGAGGGAAGCCCCGCGTCAGCGTCGGCGAACGCGGAGAAGATCGCCCGGTCCTGGGGCGCCCAGGCGGTGATCGCACCGGCCGGGCCGTCGTGGTGGGGGCGGTACCCGTTCGAGCGCGACGACGTGGTCCTGCGCATCTCGGTGCGCCCGCGGGATCTGCAGGCGGTGGCCTATGCGCTGCGGGACAGCGCCGGGGCCGCGGTGCCGATCCGCGGGTCGGCCGGGGTGGGGATGGTGCACGCGGTTCTGCCGCGCGGGCTCAGCGGGGCCCGGGTCGCAGAGATCGTGGACGCGGTGCGCCAGGTGCTGTTGGCGCGGCGGGGGCGGCTGGTCGTGGTGGCCGCACCCCCCGAACTCGCCACGGAGATCGAGATGGCCCGCCGGCAGGAACTCTTCTGAGTTCTGTGCCGGTCTTCGGCACCTGCTCGATGACGGCTCGGGGGAGTCGCGTGGTGGTGTGTCAGCGGATTGCCGGGATGGTGGTCACTGATTCGGCGGCCAGGTGGCGGCCGAGGCGGGCCACGTCGCCGACCGCGTAGGTGAGGTAGGCGAACTGGCCGACCTCTCGGACGCCGGTGAGGATCAGGTCGTCGACGTGGACGCGGCGGCGCAGCATGGGGATGCCGTCACCGAGGATGGCCGGCGCGATGCCGAGGATGATCTCGTCGAGCAGTCCCTCGGCGACGAACTGGCTGACCAGGTCGCCTCCGCCGGCGAGCCAGACGTTCTTGCCCTGAGCGGCAACCAGCATCGCTTCGTGCACCCGCTGTACGTCACCACTGATCATGAAGACGTTGGCGTCCTCGACCGGCGGGAGATCACGGTGGGTGAAGACCCAGCAGGGCACGTCGCCGTACATGTCGTGCCAGTTCTGCGGTTCTTCGAGCAGGTTGTCGTTCTCCAGCACCCACTCGTAGGTTCTCGCGCCCATGGCGAACGCGCCGACACCGGAAAAGAACTCACCGAACGGGTTCTCGGTGCCCTCGTCGACCTCGAAGAGCCAGTCCAGCGAGTTGTTCTTGTCGGCGGTGAAGCCGTCGATGCTGGTGGCGGTGTAGTACTGCGTCTTCGCCATGACCCACACGATGCCATGCGACAGCCGACAAAAAGGGCGGATCGATCAGGACAGTAGAACCGAATCCGAGTCCACCCGCCGAAACCCCCGCTCCGCCGCCTCCACCCCGCGATCCCGTGAGCCGGCCCGTTGAGCTCAGCACGGATTCCGCGGGGGTAGCCGCACACATTGAGGTTGCGTGTGCGCTGACAGGGCCAATGACGTGGGTAAACGCGCACGCAACCCCAATGTGTGCGCCTACACCCGTCGCGCCACCTCAACGTGTGCGCCTAGCCGCGCCGCCACCTCAGTGCGCCTAGCCGCGCCGCCACCTCAACGTGTGCGCCTACACCCGTGGCGCCGCGACAACGTGTGCCTGGCTCCGCCGCACGAGAGCCCGACGAACCGCCCGGACGATCCCGCTCGGAGGGCCCGCCGGGACATTGCGTCCATCGTACGAAAAAAGGGGTTTATGCGTCGTTGCGAAGAACCAGAATCGCGATGTCGTCGCGAGGCTCCTCCACCGAGAAGTTGATCGTGGTGGAGCGCAACCGGGCCGCCATCACATCAGCCGGATACCCCGCAAGCGGCGCCGCGGCCTCCCGAAGGCGGCTGGGCCCGAACAGCTCCCGCCCCCGCCGCCGCTCAGTCACCCCATCGGTGTAGAAGATCAGCGAGTCGCCCGGGCCGAGCGTCACCACCACATCCGGCGAGGTGATCGTTTCCAGCAGTCCCAGAGCCGTGCCACCCTCACCGACGAACCCCGTCTTGCCGTCCGCCCGGACCAGAACCGCCCGGTCATGCCCCGCGAGATGCAGGCAGACGCTGAGTTGATCAGGACCCTTCCGGGTGACAGAGGCCATCGCGAGTGTGCAATATCTGCCACCGCCGCGCTGGACGAGGGTGCGGTTGACCCGCCACAGGATCTCGCTCATCGCCTTGCCGTCGTCGACCAGGATGCGGATGACGTCGCGGACGAGGCCGGTGACGGTGGCCGCCTGGACGCCCTTGCCGGAGACGTCGCCGACGACGACCAGCCACTGTTGTTCGCCGAAGGGGACGACGTCGTAGAAGTCCCCGCCCACCTCGGAGCCGGTGGGTACGTATTCGGCGGCGAAGCCGATGCCGTCGACGTGGGGGAGGGCCGGTGGCAGGAGCGAGGCCTGCAGGGTCCGCGCGACCCGGTGGCGTTCGTCGTGGATGCGCGCGTTGTCGATGGCGAGCGCCGCGCGCCGGGCGACGTCCTCCAGGACCGCGACCTCGTCCGCGTCGTGCCGGTGTTTGGGGTGCCGGCCGACGGCGAGTGTGCCGAGCCGGGCGCCCCGGGCGACGAGCGGAACCGCGTAGCCCTCCATCGGGGCGCCGAACATCACCTGGGTGCCCAGCCGGGACGCCTCCTCGAGCCGGGCCAGGATCGACTCGGGGCCGGACTCGGCGAGCACGTTGTGCAGCTGGGCGAGGGTCGACTCCTCGGCGTGGGTGGCGGCCGCGAGCTGGAGCCGGCCCCAGGCGTCGGTGGTGTGCACGGCGCACCACTGTCCGAGCCGGGGCACCACGAGCTGCGGGATCAGCGCCATCGTCAGGTTGACGTCGAGGGACTGGGCGAGCAGCTCGCTGGCCTCGGCGAGGAAGGTGATCCAGGTCTGCCGGCGGATGTCGGCGCGGCGGAGCCGGTCGTTCTCCAGGTGCAGGGAGAACCGTTCGGCGACCATGGTGGCGAGGTCCTGGGCGTATCCGTCGGGGGAGGCGTCCAGTTCGAGCTCACCGGCATACGGCCGCTGTGTGGTCAGGGGGACCCGGATGGTGTCCGCGTTGTCCCGTGGGGCCCGGCCGTACCGGGCGAGCAGCTGCCGTCCCATGCCGTCGCCGCGGTCGAGCCGGATGATGCTGCCGGCCGCGCCGGTCAGCCGGGCGAGGCGGGCCAGCAGGTCGGCGGCGAGTTCGCCGATGCCCTCGTCGGTCTGCCGGTCGGAGCCGCTGCGCAGGAGCCCGGTGAGCGCGCCGAGGCTGGGCGCCTCGGCCGGAGCGGGCATCTGGATCTGGGCTCCGCCGGGGCCGGTGTCCCGCTGGTCGAGGCGGAACCAGACCCCTTTGCCGTCGCCCGCGTGCACGGTGCCCCAGCGGCTGGCGAAGTGGTCGACGAGGAGCAGGCCGCGGCCCCGCTCGGCGACCTCACCGATGTCGGGGCTCTCGTTGCGCGGGCCGACGGCGAGCTGCTCGACCGGGCCGGTGGCGAAGTCGGTGACGGTGACGGTGAGCCCACCCGGGTCGGCGGTGACCTCGATCTCCAGGTCGGTGTTGGCGTGCACCACGGCGTTGGTGGAGAGCTCGGTGGTGAGCAGCAGAGCCTCGTTCAGCAGGGCGTCGAGCCCGGTCTCCTCGAGCACGGCACGGACCAGCGCGCGGGCCGCCGCGGGTGTCCGGCGGTCGTTGGGGAGCCGGGTCCGGCGCACGAGTGCCTCGGACGGGGCCCCTGATGGGATGCTCGTCCTGGTTCCGACCTCGGCTGGCACCCATGCATCCTCTCCCGTGGACGGGTGTATGCACAAAGTCGTCTCTCGCATTGACCCGGTCGGGCGAGGGAGGATAGGTAACCCCCCGGCGATGGGGTTTGTTCAGGACGGGTGGATTTCAAGTGCTGATGTTCGGCTGGACGCGACCCGAGGCAGGTCCTGAGCAAACCTCAGTTGGACAGCGAGTGAGGACAGCATGACTGCGGCGAAAGAGGCCAGCGTCGGCGTGCCCGACGAGACCGTTCTGCTCGGTGAGCTCACCGATGCCCTGCGGCGTGTGCGACGCGGTGATCTCAAGGTCCGGCTGCCGCGCCGGGGCGGGGTGGCCGGGGCGGTCGCTGAGGCGTTCAACGAGGTCGTCTCCCTGCAGGAGCGGCAGAACCTGGACATGCGCCGGATAAGCCGGATCGTGGGTCGCGACGGCCGGCTCACCGAGCGGCTCGACGAGGAGGGCCTGGACGGCTCCTGGGCGGACAGCGTCCGCTCGGTCAACTCGCTGATCGACGATCTGGCCCGCCCGACGACGGAGATCTCCCGGGTCATCGTGGCGGTTGCCGAGGGTGACCTGTCGCAGCACATGGCGCTGGAGATGGACGGCCGGCCGCTGCGCGGTGAGTTCCTCCGGATCGGCCGCACGGTGAACACGATGGTGGATCAGCTGTCGTCGTTCGCCGACGAGGTCACCCGAGTGGCCCGCGAGGTGGGCACCGAGGGTGAGCTGGGCGGCCAGGCCGACGTGCGGGGCGTCGCGGGCACCTGGAAGGACCTCACCGACTCGGTGAACACGATGGCGTCGAACCTGACACACCAGGTGCGCTCGATCTCGCAGGTGGCGACCGCGATGGCCCGCGGTGACCTGTCTCAGAAGATCACCGTGTCGGCCCGCGGCGAGGTCGCCGAGCTGGCCGACACGATGAACGGGCTCACCGACACGCTGCGCCTTTTCGCCGAGCAGGTGACCCGGGTGGCGCGCGAGGTGGGCACCGAGGGCAAGCTGGGCGGCCAGGCCGAGGTGCCGAACGTGGCGGGCACCTGGAAGGACCTCACTGACTCGGTGAACTCGATGGCGTCGAACCTGACCAGTCAGGTGCGAAACATCGCCCAGGTCTCCACAGCGGTGGCGAAAGGTGACCTGTCGCAGAAGATCACGGTGGCCGCGCAGGGCGAGATCCTGGAGCTCAAGGACACCGTCAACACGATGGTGGACCAGCTGTCGTCGTTCGCCGACGAGGTCACGCGTGTGGCGCGCGAGGTGGGCACCGAGGGCCGGCTGGGTGGTCAGGCCCAGGTCAGGGGAGTTTCTGGTACGTGGCGCGACCTCACCGAGAACGTCAACCAGCTCGCCGCGAACCTCACCGCTCAGGTCCGCAACATCTCCCAGGTCTCCACGGCCGTCGCCAAGGGTGACCTGTCGCAGAAGATCACCGTCGACGCCCGCGGCGAGATCCTGGAGCTGAAGAACACCGTCAACACGATGGTGGATCAGCTGTCGTCGTTCGCCGACGAGGTCACGCGTGTGGCGCGCGAGGTTGGTTCAGAGGGCAAGCTGGGCGGACAAGCCCAGGTCAAGGGCGTTTCTGGTACGTGGCGCGACCTCACCGACAACGTCAACTACATGGCGTCCAACCTGACGAGCCAGGTGCGTAACATCGCCTCGGTCACCACGGCCGTCGCCAAGGGTGACCTGTCGCAGAAGATCACGGTCGACGCCCGCGGTGAGATCCTCGAGCTGAAATCGACTGTCAACACGATGGTCGACCAGCTGTCCTCGTTCGCCGACGAGGTCACCCGCGTGGCCCGCGAGGTGGGCACCGAGGGCAAGCTCGGCGGCCAGGCCCAGGTCCGCGGCGTCGCGGGCACGTGGCGTGACCTGACCGACAACGTCAACTCGATGGCCTCCAACCTGACCAGCCAGGTTCGTAACATCGCCCAGGTCTCCACGGCCGTGGCGCGGGGCGACCTGTCGCAGAAGATCACGGTCGACGCGCAGGGCGAGATCCTGGAGCTGAAGTCGACGGTGAACACGATGGTGGACCAGCTGTCGTCGTTCGCCGACGAGGTCACGCGTGTGGCGCGCGAGGTGGGCTCGGAGGGCAAGCTCGGCGGCCAGGCCCAGGTCCGCGGCGTCGCCGGCACCTGGCGCGACCTGACCGACAACGTCAACTACATGGCGTCCAACCTGACCGCCCAGGTCCGCAACATCGCCTCGGTCACCACTGCCGTCGCCAAGGGTGACCTCGGCCAGAAGATCACCGTCGACGCCCGCGGCGAGATCCTGGAGCTGAAGAACACCGTCAACACGATGGTGGATCAGCTGTCGTCGTTCGCCGACGAGGTCACGCGTGTGGCGCGCGAGGTCGGTTCAGAGGGCAAGCTGGGCGGACAAGCCCAGGTCAAGGGCGTTTCTGGTACGTGGCGCGACCTCACCGACAACGTGAACCAGCTCGCCTCGACGCTCACCATCCAGCTGCGCGCCATCGCCGAGGTGTCCACCGCCGTGACCCGCGGTGACCTGACGCAGAGCGTCGCGGTCGTGGCGCAGGGCGAGGTGGCCGAGCTCAAGGACAACATCAACCGGATGATCGTCACGCTCCGCGACACCACGAAGGCGAACGCGGAGCAGGGCTGGCTCGACTCCAACCTGGCCCGCATCGGTGGCCTGCTGCAGGGCCAGCGGGACGTCGGCGAGGTCTGCCGCATGATCATGACCGAGGTGACGCCGCTGGTCGACGCGCAGCTCGGAGCGTTCTTCCTGGTGGACAACGAGGAGGCGGTCACCCGGCTGCGACTGGCCGCGGCGTACGGGTACGTGGCCCGCGACTACGAGGTCACCTTCGGGCCGGGCGAGGGCCTGGTCGGGCAGGCGGCGGTGTCGCGCCGGACGATCCGGGTGCGCGCGACGCACGACGGCATACTGACCATGCGCTCCGGGATGCTCGCCATGCCGCCGAACGACCTGGTCGTGCTTCCGGTGCTGTTCGAGGGCGAGATGCTCGGCGTGATCGAGTTCGCGTCGGTGGCGGCGTTCTCCGGGCTGCACCTGACGTTCCTGGAGCGGCTGGTCGCCACGATCGGCGTCGCGCTCAACACCATCCAGGCGAACCGGCGTACCGAGGAGCTGCTGGCCCAGTCGCAGCGCCTGGCCCGGGAGATGCAGGACCAGTCGGCCGAGTTGCAGCGTACGAACGCGGAGCTGGAGGACAAGGCCAAGCTGCTCAGCGACCAGAAGGCCAACATCGAGCTGAAGAACCGGGAGATCGAGCTCGCCCGGCTCGGCCTGGAGGAGAAGGCGCAGCAGCTGTCCCGGGCGAACACGTACAAGTCCGAGTTCCTGGCGAACATGAGCCACGAACTGCGTACGCCGCTCAACTCACTGCTGCTGCTGGCCCGGCTGCTCGCCGACAACACCGAGCAGAACCTCACCGGGAAGCAGATCGAGTTCGCTCGTACGATCCACAGCGCCGGCTCGGACCTGCTCTCGCTGATCGACGACATCCTCGACCTGTCGAAGATCGAGGCCGGCCGGATGGACGTCGAGCCGGACGTGGTCGACTTCGACGGCATCCGCAGTTATGTCGAGCAGGCGTTCGCCCCGCAGGCGGAGGACAAGGGCCTGCGGTTCCGGGTGGACGTCGCGCCCGAGCTGCCCGACTCGATCGTCACCGACCCGCAGCGGCTCCAGCAGATCCTGCGGAACCTGCTGTCGAACGCGGTCAAGTTCACCGACAGCGGTTCGGTGACGCTGAGCATCTTCCCGGCCTCGCCGGATCCGGACCTGGAAATGCCGATGCCGATCTCGGGCCGTCAGGTGATCGGCTTCGCGGTGACCGACACCGGCATCGGCATCTCGGACGAGAAACTGGCGATCATCTTCGAGCCGTTCCAGCAGGCCGACGGCACCACCACCCGCAAGTACGGCGGAACCGGCCTGGGCCTGTCGATCAGCCGCGAGTTCGCCGCGCTGCTCGGCGGGACGATCACCGTCGCGTCGGTGCCGAACGGCGGCTCGACGTTCACCCTCTACATGCCGGAAGCCCTCGTGCCGGACGTGATCCCGATGCCGGCGCTGCCCGCGGTCCCGTCCCAGGCGGTGGCGGTGCGGCCGGTCGCCTCGCTCGACATGCCGCTGATGGAGATGCCGCAGTTCGGGTCGCCACACCAGGAGGAGCCCGTCGTCCCGCCGGGCGGCCGCAAGCTGGAGGGTTCCACAGTGCTCATCATCGACGACGACGTGCGCAACGTCTTCGCCCTGACCAGCGCTCTGGAGATGCACGGGCTGAACGTCCTCTACTCCGACAACGGGGTGGACGGCGTGCGGATCCTGGCCGAGCATCCGGAGGTGGACATCGTGCTGATGGACGCGATGATGCCGGATCAGGACGGCTACGAGACGACCCGGGGAATCCGGCGCAATCAGCGTTTCCAGGACCTGCCGGTAGTGTTCCTGACGGCGAAGGCGATGCCCGGTGACCGGGAGTCGGCCCTCGCCGCCGGCGCGAGCGACTACATCACCAAGCCGGTCGACCTCGACGAACTGATCGAGCTCATGGCGCGCTGGGTGAATGCGGAAGGAGCTACCGGTGAATGAGGTGAACGGGCGTGGGTGAGGGCGCCAAGGCGCTGCTGGTCGACGATCGGCGGGACAACCTGCTGGCTCTGGAGGCGATTCTTCAGGGCCTGCCGGTGACCGCCGTCGCTGTGGAGAGCGGTGAGGCGGCGCTGAAGCAGCTGCTCACCGATGACTTCGCGGTGATCCTGCTCGACGCGCACATGCCCAACATGGACGGTTTCGAGACGGCGAGCCACATCAAGCGGCGGGAGCGGACCCGGCACGTGCCGATCCTGTTCCTCACCGCGGCCGACCGCGACGCGCAGCTGGCACTTCGCGGTTATGCCGTCGGCGCCGTCGACTACCTGACCAAGCCGTTCGACCCGTGGGTGCTGCGCGCCAAGGTGTCGATCTTCGTGGAGCTGTGGACGAAGAACCAGCAGCTGAAGGCACAGGCCGAGGCGTCCCGGGAACGGGAGGCGCAGTGGCAGCGGCTCACCGAGACGGTGGACGAGGCCGCGCGTGTGCTCCGGGCCGGCGGCGAGGAGGCCGCGGGCGAGGCGTTGGACCTGCTGGAGAAGGCTCGTTGGGGGAGCTGAGGCATCGGGTGTGACCTGGGTCACGCTGAACAACCTTGCTGGGCAGCCGCACCACTACCGGGGCGTGATCGCTTGATCATGCGATCTTGATCCCCGAGTAGGAGCAACATGCGGCATAGCGCAACCCCCAGCCGGCGGCGGCGTCGCCTGGTCACCGGCCTCGGTGCGGCGGGCGCGGCCGGCGCTGTCACCGCGCTGGTCGCAGTCCTCGTTCCGCCCGCCTCCGCCGGCACCATGTTCAGCGACGACTTCGAGAGCGGCGCGAGCAACTGGTCGAAGTCGGGCGGGTCCTGGACGGTGGTGTCCGACGGCTCGAAGGTCTACCAGCAGGCCAAGGCCGACAGTGAGCTGGCCCGCGTCTTCGCCGGCGAGACCTCGTGGGCGAACTACTCGGTCGAGGCCAGGGTCAAGCCGCTGAGTCTCGGATCCGGGCTGGCCGGCATCGCGGCCCGGGCCGGCGGCTCCTCCACGATGTACCGGCTCGCCCTTCTGGCCGGAAAGGCCGAACTCCAGGCGGTGAAGGGCAGCACTGTCACCGCGATCGGCTCGGCCCCGGTCGGCGACCTCACCGCATGGCACACGCTGAAGGTGGACGTCTCGGGCAGCACGATCACCGGCTACGTCGACGGGGCCAAGGTGGCCTCCGGCGCCGGTGCGCTGGCCGGCACCGGCCGGATCGCCCTGATGACCAGCTACGCGTCGGCCGAGTTCGACGATGTTTCGGTGGCGGCGCTCGGCGCGGGTTCCACGTCCTCCGCGGCGGCGAGCCCGACCGCTTCGAGGACCGCTACGGCGTCGCCGACCCCCACGGCCACGTCTACCCCCACGGCCACGTCTACCCCCACGGCCACGTCTACCCCCACGGCCACGTCTACCCCCACGGCCACGTCTTCCCCGTCGTCCGCGTGGCCGGCCGCGACCGGTACCAAGGCGGTCACCTCGACGATCGCCGTCTCCGGCACACTCGACGGCGGCAACGTCCGCTACTTCGGCAGCGGTGCCCTGGGCGGCGACGGCCAGGACGAGGGCCAGGACCCGCTCTTCAAGCTCGCCGACGGTGCGGTCCTGAAGAACGTCATCCTCGGTGCGCCGGCGGCCGACGGGGTGCACTGCTCCGGCTCCTGCACGCTGATCAACGTGTGGTGGGAGAACGTCGGTGAGGACGCCGCCACCTTCAAGGGCGGCACCTCGGCGGCCTACACCGTCGACGGCGGCGGTGCCAAGGGTGCCGACGACAAGGTCTTCCAGCACAACGGCGGCGGCACGCTGACCATCAAGAACTTCCAGGTCTCCGACTTCGGCAAGCTCTACCGCTCCTGCGGCAACTGCACCACGCAGCACAAACGCGCCGTCGTGGTGCAGAACGTGGTCGCCACCGCCCCGGCCGGCAGCCTGGTCGGCATCAACCAGAACTACGGCGACTCGGCCACGCTGTCGAAGATCACCGTGGTGGGCAAGAAGAGCCTGGACATCTGCGTCAAGTTCACCGGCAACAACACCGGCAAGGAGCCGACCAAGATCGGCACCGGCCCGGACGGCACGTTCTGCAAGTACGCCGAGTCCGACATCACCTTCAAGTGATCCTCCGTGGCCGCCGGAGTTCCACTCGGCGGCCACAGCCGTGGGGTGCAACTCGGCGGCCACGGCCCTCGCAGGAGACGGGCAGCAGCGTCGCCATGGCACGAATCGACGGTGGGAAGGCGGCGCGATGACGCTCATCGAATCAGAGCTGCGCGCGGCACTGCGCGTGGAGGCAGCCGCGCACCTGCCGGACCGTGAGGCCATGCTCGACCGGATCACCCAGACGGCGATGCGCAGCCACCTCACCCATCGCCGGCCCGCATCACGGGTCCGGATCGCCGCCGCGGCAGTCGCCGTGGCCACGGTCCTGGGCGGTGGCGGGTTCGCCCAGTGGGCCCTGGCCGGAGACGGCGAGCCCCGCCCCGAACCACCCGTACCGACGGTGACCGTGCCGGTCGCGCCGACACCCAGCGCACCGGCACCGTCGTCGGCCACACCGACCACTCCGGCATCGTCGAGCGCCACCAGCATCACGACGCAGCCGCCCAGCCGCAGTACCTCGAAGTCCGTCGCACCGTCCGCATCCGGGTTCAGCGGACCGCCGCCCGCGGATCAGCGGGCCAAGGAACCGGTCCGGGCGAACGGGACGATCGCCCCTGACGGCCGCCGGCAGGGCAGCAGCGTGGTGACTGTCAGGACGACCGAGCGGCTCACCGCGCTCGAAGTCACGATCCGGGTTACCCGTACCCCCGAACTTGTCTCTCGTGGCGGCAGCCAGCAGGTGCCCGGTGCGAGCGTGACGAGCACCGTCACCGAGGAGCCGGATGCTCTCGTGCACCGCTTCCTGCTCTCGTCCGGAGACAACGTGGAGCCGGGGACCTACACGTTCTCCGCCCGGTACACCTTCGCCGACGGCGGGCGCGATGCGAACCCGGACACCTATCGCGCGGTCGCCACGACAGCCGGCGGGGAGACGGTGACCATCACCGGCGGCTTCTCCTGACGAGCGGGCTCACGACGAGGGACGAGCCGGGCTCCACAGCCGACGTAGCTCACAGGAACCCATCAGCGGTGCTGTGGCAGCATCGGCGATATGCCGAGTCGCTCAGGCGGTGCTGCTGATCATCAGCGCGCTGCGAAGCCCGGTGATGTCGAGCACACGCATCAGGAACTCGCCGACGTTGCTGAGGGACAGCACCGATTGCGCGTGCTGTGCCTTGCGGCTGAGCACGACGAGGGTGCCGAGACCCTGGGAGTCGCAGAACGTGACGCCTGCCATGTCGAGCACGATCCGGGCGGGCGGTTCGGGCAGCAGATCGTTGACGATCGTGGACAGCTCCGTGACCGTGAGCACGTCGATTTCCCCGGTGAGCTGAATGGTCACCTCGTCGGGGGCTCGCTGAACCGCGATGGACAGCTCCGGTCGTTCCACGCGCCTCAGCCTATCCTCTTCAGGGCGACTCGGCCTGTCAGGCGCGGTCAGGCCGGGCGCGGAGGGAGATCATCCGGTGATGTGAAGAACCCTCCAGGAACACCCGTCGCACGCCGCTGACAGAATGGGAACCGCTGTGACCACGACATATCCCACCGCGGGTCTTCCGTACCCGGAGGACGCCCCGGTCTCCCAGGCCCTGTTCGACCGCGCCCAGGCCATCGTGCCGGGCGGGGTCAATTCACCTGTGCGTGCGTTCCGGGCGGTCGGCGGCACTCCCCGGTTCATGGCGTCCGGCAGCGGTGCCTGGATGACCGACGCCGACGGCCGGCGTTACGTCGACCTGGTCTGCTCCTGGGGACCGCTGATTCACGGGCACGCCCACCCCGAGATCATCGAGGCGGTGCAGCGTGCCGCGGCATTGGGCACCAGCTTCGGTACGCCTACGGCGGGTGAGGTCGACCTGGCCGAGGAGATCGTCCGGCGTACCGGGATCGACGAGGTGCGCCTGGTCAACTCGGGCACCGAGGCGACCATGACGGCGATCCGGCTGGCCCGCGGTTACACCGGCCGGCCGAAGGTCGTGAAGTTCGCCGGTTGCTATCACGGTCACGTCGACGCGCTGCTCGCCGCGGCCGGCTCGGGCGTGGCGACGCTGGGGCTGCCGGACTCGCCGGGTGTCACCGGTGCGGCGGCCTCGGAGACGATCGTGCTGCCGTACAACGACGTGGCCGCGGTGGAAGAGGCTTTCGCGAGGGCCGGCGGTGAGATCGCTGCCGTCATCACCGAGGCCGCCCCCGGCAACATGGGCGTGGTCCGGCCGCTGAACGGGTTCAACCAGAGGCTCGCCGAGATCGCCCACGCGCACGGCGCGCTGCTGATCGTGGACGAGGTGATGACCGGTTTCCGGGTCTCGGCCGCCGGCTGGACCGGGCTGGATCCGGTCGACGCGGACCTGTTCACCTACGGCAAGGTGATGGGCGGCGGCCTGCCCGCGGCGGCGTTCGGCGGCCGTCGCGAGATCATGTCGCGGCTCGCCCCGGCCGGCCCGGTCTACCAGGCCGGCACGCTCTCCGGTAACCCGCTGGCCTGCGCGGCCGGCCTCGCCTCGCTGCGGCTGGCCGACGACGCCGTCTACAAGCGGCTCGACGACCTGGCGAACACGGTCGGCTCTGTCGTCTCCGAGGCGCTGACCACGGCGGGAGTTCCGCACCGGCTGTCGTACGCGGGCAACATGTTCTCGGTCTTCTTCACCGATGCGGAAGTCGTCGACTACGACACCGCGAAGGCGCAGAACGCCGCGGCGTTCAAGGCCTTCTTCCACGCGATGCTGTCGCACGGTGTGTACCTGCCGCCGAGCGCCTTCGAGTCGTGGTTCGTCTCGACCGCGTTGAACGACGCGGCGCTGGAGCAGATCGCCGCTGCGGTTCCGCACGCGGCCCGGGCGGCGGCGGGGGTGCCACTTGTCTGACCAGACCAAGACCACGGTTCACGTGTTCCGGCACGGTGAGGTCTACAACCCGGACCGGATCCTGTACGGCCGGTTGCCCGACTTCCACCTCTCCGAGCTGGGACATCAGATGGCCAAGGCCGCAGCCGAGACGCTGGCCGGCCATGACATCACGCACGTGGTCGCGAGCCCGCTCGAGCGTGCTCAGGAGACGGCCGCCCCGATCTCGGCGGAGTTCAAGCTCGAGACCGCGACGGACGTCCGCCTGATCGAGAGCGCGAACTTCTTCGAGGGCAAGAAGGTCTCGGTCGGCGACGGCGCGTTCAGCAACCCGCGGCACTGGTGGGTGCTGCGTGATCCGATCACCCCGTCCTGGGGCGAGGCCTATCTGGTGATCGCGCAGCGGATGTTCGCCGCGGTGCAGGCCGCCCGCGTCGCCGCCGAGGGACACGAGGCGGTCTGCGTCTCACACCAGCTTCCGATCTGGACACTCCGCCGGTACGTGGAGGGCAAACGCCTCTGGCACGACCCGCGCCGCCGCGAGTGCGGGCTGGCGAGCCTCACCTCGTTCCGGTTCGAGGGGTCCAAGGTGGTCGGTATCGACTACTCGGAACCCGCCGCCCACCTGGTCGCCCTCTCCGCCACGGCCAGAACCGCCAAGGGGGCGTGACGTGCGCCGCCTCGTCGCCGTCGCTGCCGCGGTTGTCGCCGCCGGTGTCCTGACCGCGTGCAGCGGTGAGGAGAACTGGGCGAAGAAGTGCGATACCACGGCCGACCTGGTGATCGAGTGCGCGCCGGCGGACCGGCCACAGGTTCCCGCGGTGACCGGGGAGTTGCTGGACGGGAAGACGTACGACCTCGCCGCCGAGTCCGGCAAGGTCGTCGTGGTCAACTTCTGGGGCTCGTGGTGCTCGCCGTGCCGGGCCGAGGCGGACGACCTGGAGAAGACCTTCCAGGCGACCAGGGACAAGGGTGTCGCGTTCATCGGCGTGAACTCGCGGGACGACCGGGACGCGGCGATCAACTTCGAGCGCGGCCGGGTCACGTACCCCAGCCTCTTCGACTTCGACGCCAAGGTCGCGCTGAAGTTCGACGTGACCCAGACCAGCACCCCGGCCACACTGATCCTGGACCGTCAGGGCCGGATCGCGGTCGCCCTGCGCCGCGCGACGACGCTGGGCGAGCTCCAGCCCCTGGTGGAGCGGGTGGCAGCGGAGGAGAACCCCTGATGGGCGAAGCGTTCAAGGAGACGGCCCTCAACGGCCCTTTGCTGCTGGCGATCGGTGCGGCGCTCATCGCCGGCCTGGTCAGCATCCTGTCCCCCTGCGTGCTGCCCCTGGTGCCGGGCTACCTGTCGTACGTCACAGGGCTCGCCGGCAGCGACCTGGAAGCGGCGATCGGCACCACCGCCAAACCGGAGGAGCCCGGTGCGGTCGCCACCGTGAGCCGCTCCCGGACGCTGGCCCTCAAGGGCCGGGTGCTGCTCGGCAGCAGCCTGTTCGTGCTCGGCTTCGCGGTGGTCTTCACCCTGCTCACCACGCTTGTCGCCAACATCGGCTTCACCCTGCTGACGCACCGGGACACCCTCAACATCGTGCTCGGCGTCTTGATCATCGTGCTCGGCCTGGGTTACCTGGGCTGGATCCCGGGCTTCCAGCAGGAGGCGCGGATCAGCAGGTTGCCGGCCGCCGGGCTGCTCGGCGCGCCGGTCTTCGGGGCGATCTTCGCGGTCTCGTGGATCCCGTGCGTGGGCCCGACGCTGGCCGCGGTGACCGCCCTGGCGACCACGAGCGGGCGTACCGACCGCGCGGTGATCCTCGCCCTGGCGTTCAGCCTCGGACTCGGCATCCCGTTCATCATCTTCGGGCTCTTCTTCCGCCGTCTGCTCGGCGTCTTCCAGGCGATCCGCCGCAACAGCCGGTGGGTGACCCGGGTCGGCGGTGCCCTGCTCATCGTCACCGGGCTGGCCCTGATCACCGGGCAGTGGAACTACTTCCTGGCATGGCTCATGACCACCCTCAACTTCGGTGGGGAGCTGCTGCTGTGACAGTGGTCGAGGACCGGCCGGACGCGCCCGCGGCGCCGCCGCCACGCCGTCCCAACCCGGTGCTGGCGGTGCTGCGCAACTCGTGGCGGCAGCTGACCAGCATGCGTACAGCGCTCATCCTGCTCTTCCTGCTCGCCGTGGCGGCGGTGCCGGGCTCGGTCTTCCCGCAGCGGTCGGTGAACCGGGAGAACGTCGCGGAATACTTCGCCAAGCATCCGGACCTGGCACCCGTCATCGATCGGCTCGGCGCGTTCGACGTCTACGCGTCACCCTGGTTCGCGGCGATCTACCTGCTGCTCTTCACGTCACTCGTCGGCTGCGTCCTGCCGCGGTTACGTGATCACATTCGGGCGCTGAGAACCGTACCGCCTGATGCTCCGAAGCGGATGGACCGCCTGCCGCAGCATTCCCCGGGGGTTGCGCGGCCGGTGGATCCGGCCGTGGCGGCCGGCGACATCGCGCGTCTCCTGCGCCGCCGGCGCTATCGCACCCGGCTGCGTGAGCTGCCCGGCGGCGAATGGACGGTGGCCGCGGAGAAGGGCCTCCTGAAGGATACCGGCAACCTTCTCTTCCACTTCGCCATGCTGGCGGTCCTGGTCGGCGTCGGTTTCGGGCACTGGTACGGCTGGCACGCGAACCGCCTGCTGGTGGCCGGCCCGGAGCAGGGCTTCTGCAACACGGTCACGCAGTTCGACGACTTCACGCTCGGCCCCCGGGTGACGCCGGCCGACCTGCCGAACATCTGCTTCAAGATGACCGAGTTCGACGCCACCTTCCAGGCCACCGGCCAGCCGAAGTCGTTCATGGCGACGGTGGCCGTCAGCGAGAACGGCGGACCCGACGAGATCCGCTCGTTCACCGTCAACGACCCGCTGCGGCTCGACGGGGCGACGGTCAACCTGATCGGCCAGGGGTACGCGCCGGTGCTGCGCTTCACCGACCGGTACGGCGTGCAGCAGACCAAGATCGTTCCGTTCCTGCCCACCGACGGGATGCTGACGAGCGAGGGTGTCGTCCAGTTCCCGGACGTCAACATCGACCCGAAGACCAACCAGCGCGACAACCGGCTCCAAGTCGGCTTCGAGGGCGTCTACCTGCCCACCGGCGGGACCGACGGGAGTGCCCGGTCCCAGTTCCCGGCCGAGAACAACCCGGTCCTCTACCTCTCCGCCTACCGTGGTGACCTCGGGCTGGACGTGGGCATCCCCGGCTCGGTCTACGCGCTGGACCGGGACCAGATCGCCGGCGGCAAGCTGACGAAGGTCAGCGGCGACCGCCCGTACGTGCTGCGCCCCGGTGAGACCTGGACCCTGGACGACGGCACCAAGCTGGAGTTCGTCGGTACCCGGCACGTCGCGACGCTCTCCGTCCGCCACGACCCGACGAAGGTCCTGATGCTGGTCGGAGCCGTGCTGGGTCTGATGGGGCTGATGCTGTCGCTCTACGTCCGGCGGCGCCGGGTCTGGTTCCGGGTGCTTGCGGCGGACGGCCCGGACGCGAGGGGTAGCGTGATCGAGGCCGGTGGTCTGCCCCGCACCGACCACCCCGGGTTCGCCGACGAGTTCGCGGCGCTCACCGAAGAGGCGGCGGCGCTCAGCCGAGACGTGAAAGAAGGGACGCCCTGATGGCGGAGTTGTCGAACCAGCTGATGGCGCTGACCGTGCTGGCCTATCTGGCCGCGATGGTCTGCTACGCCGGCGAGTACGCGTTCGGCCAGCGCAGCCGGATCGGCAAGGCCGCGGCCCGGCCGGCGAGGCAGCTGGTCGGTTCCGGCGCCCCGCTGGAGTCCGGGCCGCCCGTGATCAAGGTCCCGGCGCCGGCGAAGCCCGGCAAGGGTGAGCTGGCTGGCCGCATCGCTGTCGTCCTCAACCTCATCGCACTCGCCCTGCACCTGGGCGCGACGGTCACCCGCGGCATCGCCGCCGACCGGATGCCCTGGGGCAACATGTACGAGTACATCCTGTCGGTGACGCTGATCGGCTCCGCGGTCTGGGTGACCGTCCTGCTGCGTACGCCGGCCGTCCGGCACCTGGGCCTGTTCGCCTCGCTGAGCCTCGTCGTGCTGCTCGGCGCCGCCGGCCTGGTCGCCTACACCCCGGTCGGCCCGCTGGTGCCGGCGCTCAACTCGTACTGGTACATCTTCCACGTCTCGACGATCATCATCTCGTCCGGCATCTTCCTGGCCGGCGCCGTACCGGCAGTGATGTTCCTGATCAAGAACGGGTACGACGAGGGCAAGCGCCGCTTCCCGTACACGCTCGGCAAGCGGGTGCCGGACGCCGGAATGCTGGAGCGGCTCACCTTCCGCCTGCACGCCTTCGCCTTCCCGCTCTTCACGTTCGGCGCGCTGATCGCCGGTCCGCTGTGGGCCGAGGCGTCCTGGGGCCGGTACTGGGGCTGGGACCCGAAGGAGGTCTGGGCGTTCATCTCCTGGATCGTCTACGCCGCATACCTGCACGCCCGGGCCACGCCCAGCGTGAAGCGCACGGTCGCGACCTGGATCGCCCTGCTCGGCTTCGTGACGATGCTGATGAACCTGTTCGGCATCAACCTGTTCTTCGAGGGCCTGCACTCGTACGCGAACGCCGGCTGATCAGCCGCGGAGACTCATTGCCACTCTGGGTTACTCTATCGATACATCGCGTGATGGTTCAGTGGGGAACACGCGTGAGGTGACTCGGACGCCGCGCGCCGAGCTGCTGTTTCGAGGTGGCCATGGACGGTGTGCACGACCTTGTCATCAATATCGCGGCGGCGGTCATCGTCTTCGTCGCCGGGGTGAGCACCCGCGCCGCGCTGGGAGTGATCAGGTCGTGGCGTGGCCGTTCGTTCTGGGGCCGCAAGCTGCTGCGTGGCCGGATCTACCTCTTCATCGGGGAGTTCACCAGGTTCAACTATCTGGAGCCATCGAACTTCATCGGGCTGGGTGACAGCCACGCGATGCACGAAGTGGCGACGGTGCTCGGCAAGCTGGGCTCAACTCCCAGAATCGCTTACGCATCCCACTTCTCCGATGAGCAGGTCCGGGAGAACCTGATACTGCTCGGACTCGACGAAGTGAACAGTCTGACGCCGGGCGTGCTGGAAAGAATCGGCAGCGGGTTCAGGGTGGATGCCAAGGCGATGGTCATCGAGGATCGGACGACGGGCGAGGTCTACAGCGCGGAATGGGATGTCGACCCGCTGGAGCGGGGCGAGCCCCGGGATTTCGACCGGAGCTGGTTCATCGCGCGCGGGCCTGAGGGCACACCCATTGCGCGGAGGTTCCATCATGACTTCGGCATTCTCATTCGCGGGCAGAACCCGTACGCGCCGGATCGGCGGTTGTTCGTCATGGCCGGCATCTACGGCTTCGGTACCTGGGCGGCAGCCCGGCTGCCGCGCGACCCCGAGTTTCTTCGCCTGACCTCTCAGTTCCGTGACTTCGAGTGCCTGTTCCGGGTGGAGGTGAGGCAGGGTCAGCCGCTGATCAGCTCCGTCGTCACTCTCCGGCCCCTGCCGGTGGTCCCATCGTCGCTGAGCCGGCCAGGGCGCCTGCCCCTCCATGAGGATTCCCGCTCCGAACCGCCAGCGCGGTGTGGACCTGCAGGTATTCCTCTGCCTGCCACCGCTGACGACCCAACCGCTCGTTGAACTCGCGGACTCGGCGGTAGTTGTCCAGCTCGGCTGCCTTGGAGTCGAACTCGGGGTCAGGCATGCGGATGGCTTCCATCCAGGTGTACCGGCCGGGGCCGCCGATACTGTCGAGCAGGCCCGCGAGGTCGGCGCCGAAGACGTGGTAGAAGTTCTTCTGGCCGATCTCGGTCTCGTAGATGACGTCGCCGGGCTGCTCGATCGGATACTCTCCGACGTCGCCGGCGCGCAGCCGGTTCGTCCACTCGGCCTGCAACTGCACCAGGTCGCCGGATACCGACGGAGCAATCAACAATTCGCCGCGACTGTCGGTAACGGCATCGAGCATCTGGAAGTAAGCCGCCCGTCGTGCTGCTGTGGGGATGTGCGCGAGTGCGCTGTACCACGATGTCGTGAGGGCGAAGGGCTGACCGTCGTTGGCCTTCTCGACCAGCGTGCGTACCTCGTCCGGGTCGGCCCGCTCGGTGCCGTGGACGAAAGTGACGGTCACCGTGCAACCCTCCGTGAGGCGAGAGACCGAGCCGGCTATGTAGCCCTCCGTTGCGCCGGGATGGAAGTCCAGCGGGTGTGTCACGTCGAAGCCGTGCCTCTTGACGAGTTCTGTCGTCGCTTTCCGTAGCCCCACTGAGGAGACGTCGTACGCCACCACCCGCAGATCACGCCGGATAGCGCCAAGTTCGACGGGGTACTCGGCGGCGAAGGTGTTGGTGACCCGTCCGGTGCCGTAACCGAAGTCCAGTAGCGACAGCGCCGTGGAGTCCGGCAGCGATTCGACGGCCCTCTGCACGGCACAGCGGAGAGCGGATGCCTCCGCGGTGAGAACACGGACAGACGACCGCTCGTCGTAGCCGGTCCCGAGGTACCGCTCGTCGTAGATTTCCCGTTGAAGCACCGCTTACTGCTCCACTTCTGCGGTTCCGCGCCGAATGCGCGAGCACACCGCGGCACGACTGTGCACCTTGTGTGTTACCAGATCAAGTGTCACTCATGGTGACTACTCGGTGTCGTCGAATGCTGGTACGGCCGCCCGCCTCGGTTCGGTTCAGCCGTGTCAGGAGCAGTCGCCCGCGGTCCAGGTGTCGTAACGGGTGACCCAGTCGAGGCAGAAGCCGCCCCGGCGCTGCTGCTGATCGGCCTCCGCGCCGGTCAGCGTGCCGACGTCCTCGCGCCAGAAGCGGGCCGGCCCTCCGCCGGGCGGGCGGAGCTGGACGTTGTCCACGGTGACCTTCGGCACGTCGATCTGCGTCGGGCGGCTGGAGTCGACGTGCACCTCGACGTACTGCTCGATGTTGGCGTTCGTGCCGATCGGCAGCTGCTGCGTGGTCAGCAGGTTCCACCTGTTGTTCCACCAGAGCCAGGCGCGCCAGACCCCGTTCGCGTCGGAGTTCAGGTCGAGCCAGATCTGGTCGCCGGGGCGGACCGTGTACTGGTCGTAGAACTGCCAGACGTTGGTGTTCGTGTTGAACGTGTAGATGTGCTGGCGGCCGGGGGTGGCCCAGCCGGTCTCCGCCCAGCCCGCCTCGAGCCACGAGATCCGGCCCAGGCCCATGTCCCGTTTGGCCATGAAGCGGCCGGCCACGAAGTCGTAGGTGTGCGGGCGTACCGAGCCGTCGACGACCGAGAAGCGGCCGGACACCCCGCTCCACTGCCCGCTCGTCCCGGCGCCCAGGTGGTGGTAGCCGCTCGGGGTGAAGGCGCCGGGGCGCTTCACCTGTACCCCCGACTCGAGGATGCGGCCGGCGGCCCGGCACGCTTTCGGTGCCTTCGGCCCGGCCGGACCGGTCGGTGGCCGGGTCGACTGCTTGCCCGGAGAGCACTCCGGCAGGCGCGACGACCGGGCCGAGTTCGCCGGTGCGGTTATCGCGAGGCCGGCGACGAGCCCGGTCGCGGCGAACCACCGGGCCACGTTGCGGAGTCTCACGCCTCGCTCAACGCGAGAAACCGATCACGAGTGACGGGCCTGCGCGGGGTGTGGCGGGGTCCCGGTGCCAGACTGGGGTCATGGCGTCCCGTGGATTCCCCCATGCCGATCTGCAGAGCTTCCTCGCCGCCCTCGAGGAGGCCGGTGAACTGCGGCGCATCACCGTGCCGGTGGACCCGACGCTGGAGATCAGCGAGGTGGTGACGCGCGCCGTGCGGGCCGGTGGCCCGGCGCTGCTCTTCGAGAACCCGACGCGCGGCGACATGCCGGTGGCGATCAACCTGTTCGGTTCCGAGAAGCGGATGGCCATGGCGCTCGGCGTGGAGACGCTCGACGAGGTCGGTGACCGGATCGGCGCGATGATCAAGCCGGAGCTGCCGGTCGGCTGGTCCGGAATCCGTGAGGGCATCGGCAAGGTGTTGCAGCTCAAGTCGCTGCCGCCGAAGAAGGTCAAGACCGCCCCCTGCCAGGAGGTGGTGCTCAAGGGCGACGAGGTCGATCTGGACCGGCTGCCCGGCCTGCAGATCTGGCCCGGTGACGGCGGCGTCTTCCACAACTTCGGGCTGACCCACACCAAGCACCCGGAGACCGGCAAGCGCAACCTCGGCCTCTACCGCCTCCAGCAGCACTCGAAGAACACGCTCGGCATGCACTGGCAGATCCACAAGGACTCCACAGCGCACCACGCGGTCGCCGAGCGGCTCGGGCAGCGTCTCCCGGTCGCCATCGCGATCGGTGCCGACCCGGTGGTCTGTTACGCGGCGAGTGCCCCGCTGCCGTCCGACATCGACGAGTACCTGTTCGCCGGCTACCTGCGCGGCGAGCGGGTCGAGATGGTCGACTGCGTGACCGTGCCGCTGCAGGTCCCGGCCGAGTCGCAGATCATCCTGGAGGGATACCTGGAGCCGGGCGAGCGGATGCCGGAGGGCCCGTTCGGCGACCACACCGGCTATTACACGCCGGTCGAGCCGTTCCCGGTGCTGCACATCGAGTGCATGACCATGCGGAAGAAGCCGATCTACCACTCGATCGTCACGTCGCAGCCGCCGCAGGAGGACCACGGCCTGGGCAAGGCCACCGAGCGGATCTTCCGGCCGCTGCTGAAGATGATGATCCCGGACATCGTCGACTACGACCTGCCGGCCGCCGGGGTGTTCCACAACTGCGCCATCGTGTCGATCAAGAAGCGTTACCCGAAGCACGCGCAGAAGGTGATGAACGCGATCTGGGGCGCCCACCTGATGTCGCTGACCAAGCTCATCGTGGTGGTGGACGAGGACTGCGACGTGCACGACTATCAGGAGGTCGCGTTCCGGGCCTTCGGCAACGTCGACTACGCCCGCGACCTGCTGCTCACCGAGGGGCCGGTGGACCACCTGGACCACTCGTCCTACCAGCAGTTCTGGGGCGGCAAGGCGGGCGTCGACGCCACCCGTAAGCTGCCCGCCGAGGGATACACCCGGGGGTGGCCGGAGGAGATGGTGATGGCACCCGAGGTCGTGTCGCTCGTCGACAAGCGGTGGAAGGAATACGGGTTGTGACAACGGTCGAGCAGCCTGGGAAGGTCAAGTCCTTCCTGCGCCTGGTCATGATCGAGCACTCGGTCTTCGCCCTGCCGTTCGCCTATCTGGCGGCGCTGGTGGCGATCGACCGGGACGGCACCGGCCGGCACTGGGGCGACCTCGTGCTGATCACCATCGCGATGGTGGCCGGGCGCACGTTCGCGATGGCGGCGAACCGGATCCTGGACCGCAAGATCGACGCGCTGAACCCGCGGACCCAGAACCGGGAACTGGTCACCGGCGCGGTGAGCGTGCGGACGGCCTGGACCGGCGCGCTGGTCTCGCTCGTCGTCCTGATCGTCGCGGCCGGCCTGCTCAACCCGCTCTGCCTGCTCCTCTCCCCGCTCGCGGTGATCCCGCTGGTCGTCTACCCGTACGCCAAGCGGTTCACGAACTTCCCGCACTACGTGCTGGCCCTGGCCCAGGCGGTTGCCCCGGTCGGCGCCTGGCTGGCCATCACCGGCACGTTCGAGGGCTCCGGGCCGGCCTGGGTACTCGGCGTCGCTGTGGGGCTCTGGATCGGTGGTTTCGACATCATCTATGCCTGCCAGGACGTGGAGGTGGACCGCCGGATCGGTGTGCACTCGACCCCGGCCCGCTTCGGCGTGCGTACCGCCCTGCACATCTCAACCGTCACGCACGTCGTCACGTTCGCCCTGTTCGTCTGGTTCGGCCAGCTCGTCGGGCTGGGCTGGCTGTGGTGGCTGGGCCTGCTCCTCGCCGCCGGCGGACTCGTCTACCAGCACGTGGTGGTGACCGAGAACGACCTGTCCAAGGTCAACCGGGCGTTCTTCACGGCGAACGGCTTCATCGGCATCGCGCTGTTCGTCTTCGCCCTGCTCGATCTCGTCCTGCTGTAACCGATCTCCGGCGACCCTCCGTCTAACCGGCGTGAGCGATCGAGAGGCGGAGTTCCGCGAGTTCGTCGGCGCGCGGATGGAGTCGCTGCGCGGGCTGGCGTATCTCACGTGCGGCGACTGGCAGGTGGCCGAGGACGCCGTCCTGTCCGCGCTGGCCCGCCTGTACGCGAAGTGGAACCGCGTCGGCAACCATGACGCGTACGCGCGTACCGCTGTGGTGCGGGCCGCAATCGACGAGACCCGCCGCCCGTGGTGGCGGCGCGAGCAGTCGCACAGCCACGCCATGCCCGACCCGGCGGAGCCGGACGGCACCCACGTCGTGGACGAGCGGTTGCGGGTGCGTGAGGCACTCTCCGGCCTGCCACCCCGCCAGCGCGCGGTGCTGGTGCTGCGCTTCCTGGAAGGGCTCAGCGTGCAGCAGACCGCTGAGGCACTGCGCTGCCCGGCCGGCACGGTCAAGGCCTACACCTCGCGCGGCCTCGGTGCGCTGCGCCAGATCCTCGGCACCGAGCTGGAGGCCCGCTATGAAACCACTGTCTGAGCTGCTGGAGGAGGCGAGGAAGGGCGGCCCACCGCCGCGTTTCGACGTGGACGACATGGTCGCCGCGGGACAGCGCCGGGTGCGGCGCAGGACCACCGAGTGGGGGTTCGCGGCGCTGGTGGCGGTGGCCCTGGCGATCGGGGTGCCGCAGGTCCTGCTCGGGAACAGCGAGCGGCAGGTGGTGTCACCGGCCACGGCGACCGCCGCACCGGTGCCGCGCTACTCCTTCACCTTCCCGTTCCGTGGTTACACCGCCGGGGAGTACCGGGTGATGGACCCGGAGACGGTACGGCTGGGCCGGATGTCCGCGGCCATCAACCGGGACGGTAAGGAGGCGGGAACCCTGAGCGTGTACCCGCCGGGTGCGGAGCTCGCCCGCCTCCACGGAGGAAAGGTCACCGCGGCCGAGCCGGTCCACGGCCGGACGGCCGCCTATCTGGCCACCGGCTACGGCGGCGAGGCACTGGCCTGGACATACGCCGACGGCACGGTAGTCATGGTGGACCTACTTCTGGGCGGCAGCCGCGCCGACGTCCGCCGGATCGCCGAGGGCTTCACGCTCGGTGCGGGGGAGCCCGCACGGCTCGGCTTCCGGGTGTCCTACGTGCCGGACGACTATCGGCTGGTCAACGTGTCGGCGTCCCGCCGGTCCGGCGCGGCGGACTCCCTCGCCTACCTCCTGCCTGCCGCAGCGGCCGAGGCGTTGCTTGCGGACCCCGATCGGTCGATTCCCTCGACGAGGATGGACGAGGTGATCGGCATCAGGATCGCGCCGGTGAAGGACCTGCCGGAGACATCGGTCGAGCCGGCGTGCACGGCGGGGAGCTGCACGATGCTGACCGGTGACAAGAGGTACGGGCTGGAGGTCTTCGGACGCGGCATCGATGCGCCGGAGCTCCGGAAGATCTTCGACTCGATCCTGCAGGCCGACCTGACCGACCCGTCCACCTGGTACCCGGTCGACGACGCCTTCCCGGCATCGGTCCGGATGTAACCCGGCATGCCCTCGTTCTCGTCAATATCCCGTGAGCAGTGGGCCGGCGGAATCGATCTGCCGGAGCCGGTCGTGCCCGACCAGACGGGGGCGGTGCACGACCGGCTCGCGGACGCGATGCGTCATGCGAATGTCTGACCTGCAGGGGGTTCAGAAGGACGCGCCGCCCCTGCGCTACGGCGTTGACGACATCATCGTGGCCGGCCGCCGCCGCAAGCGCCGCCGCACCGCGGCCTGGGCTGCCGGCACCGCTCTGGCCGTGGTCGCCGCGATCGCCGCGCTGGTGTTCGCCGGCCGGACTGCGGCCGAGCGCCCGGACACCCCTGCGGTCACCAGCCCGGCGCCCTCATCGGGCCCGGACGCCAGGCACACTTGAGGTATGCGTCAACCCTGGATCGTCGGCGTCTCCGGAGCCTCCGGCACCCCGTATGCGAAATCGGTGCTCACCGCTCTGCTGGACGCCGGCGAGCCGGTGGACCTGGTCGTCTCCCGTGCCGCCCGCCTGACCCTGCTGGATGAGACGGGCGCGACGGTCCGCGACGCCCACTGGAAGGACGACGTGGCGGCGTGGCTCGGCCGGGACCTCGGCGATCTGGCCTACTGGCCTGCCGGGGACCTGGCGGCCGGGCCGAGCAGTGGCTCGTACCCGGCGCGCGGCATGGTGGTGGTGCCGGCGAGTACCGCGGCGTGTGCGGGCATCGCGATCGGGCTCTCCAAGGACCTGCTGCAACGCGCTGCCGAGGTCAACCTGAAGGAACGACGGCGAACTGTCGTCGTGCCTCGGGAGACACCGGTGACGCGAAGCCACCTGGAGCACCTGATCGCTCTGCACGATGCTGGGGCGGTGGTGCTGCCGGCCAGCCCGGGCTTTTACGGGTCCGGTGCTGACGCGACGGCACAACAGCTGATCGATTTTGTCGCCGGCAAGGTGGTGGACGCTTTAGGCGTACCCCACACGCTTTTCCGAAGATGGACCGGCGATCTGGGTGAGGGACGCTCTCAGCGCAATCCGTTGGGCGGGCCGTAGCCCGCACCCGGATTGCTCGGGCCGTTGTTACGCGGCTTGTTGGCAGCGTCGTCCTCGCGCATTTCCTCGATCACGCCATCGCCCTCAAGCAGGGCGCGTACCTCGGACTCGCGGAATCGGCGGTGTCCACCCGGAGTGCGGATGCTGCCGATGCGCCCGGCTGCGGCCCAACGCGTCACCGTCTTGGGGTCGACGCGGAACAACGCGGCCACCTCGCCCGGTGTCAGCAGACGATCTCCAGTGTCCACAACCCCCTCCTCGGTTTGGTATCTGGAGCGGCCGTGGTCACGGTGAGTGGCGGCGTGCTCGATCTGGACGTAAAGCCATTAGAGCACCGCCCCTGAACCAAGTCCGTGAAATGCGGAAAAAGCCCCGATTGCGACAGTGGTCATTATCCTGCTGCCCATTCGCCGCTACCGGGCGTGAAGGTGGGAGCTCCACCCGATTAGGGTTTGAACCATGGACTCCATCGACCTCCGGCTGATCGACCTGCTACGAGAGAACGCTCGCTCGTCGTACGCCGAACTCGCCCGCAAGGTCGGGCTCTCCGCACCCGCCGTGCACGAGCGAGTCGGTAAGCTCGAGACCGCCGGAACGATCCGCGGCTACCGGGCGGACATCGATCACGAGGCGATCGGGCTCGGCGTCACCGCGCTGATCGGCATCATCGAGGACTCCGGTGCGGACACCGACGACGTGCTCGCCGCCGTCCGTGCCATGCCCGAGGTGGAGAGCTGCTATTTCATGGCCGGCGTGGAGTCTTACCAGCTCATCGTGCGGGTCGGCACGATCGCGGAACTGGAGCAGCTGATCGTGCGGATCAATCGGACGCCGGGTGTCGCATCGACGCGCACCGCGATAGCGCTCTCCACGAAGTGGGAGCACCGGCCCCAGCCCGGTCTCGGCTGACATGGAGCCCACCTCGCTCGACCGCTCCGACGGCGTCTCCCGCGACTGGGCCCGCGACGCGATCGCCATGGTCGAGGCGGACGCCAACCGGTCCGCCGACACACACCTGCTGCCGTTCCCCCTGCCGCGGTCCTGGGGCATCGACCTCTATCTCAAGGACGAGTCCTCACACCCCACGGGTTCACTCAAACATCGCCTGGCACGATCGCTTTTCCTGTACGCACTCTGCAATGGCTGGATCGGGCCCCGGACGACGATCGTGGAAGCATCGTCCGGATCGACTGCGGTGAGCGAGGCGTATTTCGCCCGAATGCTCGGTCTGCCGTTCATCGCCGTGATGCCGTCGGCCACCTCCACGGAGAAGATCTCGCTCATCGAGTTCCAGGGCGGCAAGTGCCACCTGGTGGCCGACGGGACCCAGGTGGTGGCCGAGGCGCGGCGGCTCACGGCGGATCTGGGCGGCCACTTCATGGACCAGTTCACCCACGCCGAGCGGGCCACCGACTGGCGGGGCAACAACAACATCGCGGAGTCGATCTACAGCCAGCTGGAGCTGGAACGGCATCCCATACCGGCGTGGATCGTGGTCGGTGCGGGCACCGGCGGCACCAGTGCGACCATCGGCCGATATGCCCGGTACCGCCGATTTCCGACCAAGCTGTGCGTTGTCGACCCCGACGGGTCGGCCTTCTGGCAGGCTTACCTCGCCGGTGACTACAGCCTCGTGACCGGCAAGGGCTCCCGCATCGAGGGGATCGGCCGCCCGCGGGTGGAACCCTCGTTCCAGCCCTCGGTGGTGGACCGGATGATGCAGGTCCCGGACGCCGCGTCGCTCGCCGCCATGCGGACCGGCTCCGAGGTCCTGGGCCGGCGGGTGGGTGGCTCGACCGGCACCAACCTGTGGGGCGCGTTCCGGGTGATCGCCGAGATGCTCGCGGCCGGGCGCACCGGCTCCGTGGTCACGCTGATCTGTGACGGCGGCGAGCGCTACGCCTGCACCTACTACTCCGACGACTGGGTCGCCGGGCAGGGCCTGGACCTGGCACCGTATTCGGCAGTGGTTCAGCGCTTCCTGCACGACGGCGGCTGGCCGGGATAGCCCATATCGACAGGCCGTGATTAGATCCACGGTCGTGGAAGATCACTCACGTTCGAGGTCGGCCGTGGCCGCCGCCCTCCTGGCCGCCGTCCTCGTCGTGGGCGGCGCCCTCGCAGTGATCCTGTGGCCGGGCCCGGACGAACCGGCCGAAGCGGTGCCGGCCCCGGCCGTGACCCGCCCGCCGACACCGTTCGAGCAGTCCCTCACCCGGCTCGAGGCGCAGGCGGCCGCGCTCACCGCCGCGGACGAGAAGGCGTGGCTCGCGCCGATCGACTCCAAGCAGCCCGCCATCGTGGCCGCGTTCCGCACGATCTACCGCAACCTGCACGGTCTCGGGGTCGGCCACGTCGAGTACCACGGCAAGCCGCACGTGGACAAAGCGGCGGCGGGCAGCGTCCGGGTCGACGCCACGCTCTCGTACTGCTTCAAGGGCGGCTCCTGCCCGCCCTGGCGTGCCGGTGGCCACGACGGGCCACCCCGCATCGCCCAGGTGATCACCTTCACCCTGCGCGGCGACAAGTACGTGATCACCGCGCTGGACAAGGGCAACGTCGACTACCTGGTCAACCCTCCCTGGCAGAAGCAGCAGCTGGCCTTCGCGCAGGGCGAACGCGTCGTCCTGGCCACCTCCGGGAGCCAGAAGAAACAGCTGAAGAGGTTCCTGCCGATCGCCGAGAAGGCCGCCCGGGTCGTCGACCGCTACGCCGCCATGATCGGCAACAAGCAGGGTGCCCGCTATCGGGTCTACCTCGCCGACGACAAGGCCTGGAAGTCCTGGTACGGCGGCAACAAGATCAAATGGGCCATCGGGTACGCCGTACCGCTCAACACCGTCGGCACCGACGTCGTCCTGCGAATCAGCAAGGTCCTCGAGGAACAGGACGTCTCCGTCATCGTCCAGCACGAGCTCGGCCACGTGGCCACCCTCGCCGGCATAACCAACCGTGACACCGACGACGACCAGTGGCTGGTCGAAGGGCTCGCCGAGTACATCGGCGCCCACCCGAAGAAGCCGCAGAACACCTACAACCGCTACGTCCTGGCCGAAGCGTTCGGTGAGCGCGGGGCTCCCAAGACCATCGCGGTGCCCTCGCTGACCAACAAGTCCGACGATCTGACCGTCAACACGCTCTACGCGATGGGCCACTACGCCAGCGCGTGCATGGCCACCAAGTTCGGCGAGCCTCGGCTGATGAAGTTCGCCGACCTGATCCTGCGGCAGGGGAAGAAGCCGGACGAGGCCTCCAGGGCCGCCTACGGCAAGCCGTTCAAGACCGTCGACAAGGGGTGCCTGAGCTGGATCAAGAGCCGGGTCTGACCCTTCGCGCCAGGCCCGGATATTCCTCGACGAACCCCTCGTCGTCCAGGATCAGGTCCGCGCTGAACGTCTCGCTCGCGAACCGCACCCGATTGTCGCCGAGCGGCGTGTAGATCTGGTCCGCCTGCACCACCTCCAGGCTCGGCACCAGCACCCACGCGACATTGAGCCGGTGCGCGACCCCGGTCTCCGCCGTGCCCAGATGCAGACGACGGATCGGCAGCGTGTTGGTCAGCGGCGAGCCACCCAGGTCCGCGTCGAACGCACCGTAGAGCAGATCGGGATCCTCACTGCCCGGCAGCCCGGCGCGAGCGTGACCGGAAGCGACAAGCGCCGCGTCCAGATCCCCCTGCTCGGAGGCAGTGATCCGCCAGCGCCCGGCAGCCAGCTCCAACCGCACACTCCGCGCCCAGCCGGCACCCTCCGCGCGAACGTCCAGACGGGTGGTCACCCAATCAGGATCGGTCTGCAGCTCGTAATGACACGCATACGGCACAGGCCCGGCCGCGAGGGCCGTGCCGTGCGCGTAAAGCCCGGTCCGTGACTCGAGAAGTGCATGCTCCGCACCGGACACATCCCGGCGCTCCCAGAACAGCGCGGTAGGCAGCGGCATGCCGGTAACGTACCCGCTTTCCCGCTTTTGGTGCGCTGGGTGGGCAGCTTGCGCTTCATCCGGATTTTGTACGCCGGACGAACGGCTCTCCACTGCCCACGCGAGGTGGTTGCCCGGTTCCGACCATGCCGCGACTGCCGGGCGTGAGGGGGTGGGCGCCCTTGAATCAACAAACCCGCCTCTGCCCCCGCCTGCCGCTGCCTCCGCCTGCCACTGCTTGCCGCTGCCTCTGCCTGCCGCTGCCTCCGCCGCCGCTGCCTCTGCCTGCCGCTGCCTCTGCCTGCCGCTGCCTCCGGGAGCATTGCTTCTGGGCCGCCGATACTGAAGCAGGCCCCGCCACGCGATTGCGTGTCGGGGCCTGCGTCGTCAGATCAGTGGCGTGCCTGCCGGATCAGTAGCTCCGGGCCGGGCGGGACTGCCCGAAACGACCCGACGGGCCCTCCCGGCGGTCCGTGCGGTGGCTGTCGCGCCGCTGGCCGATCGGGCGGTCGCCGGTCGGGCGGTCACCGTTACGGACCGGGCGGTCAGCGAACGGACGGTCGCCGAAGTGGCGCTCGCCGCCGCCGGTCCGCTCGGTACGCGCCGGGCGGTCACCGTAGTTGCTGCGCGGACGGTCCCCGAACTGGCGGTCGCCGCCGGCCGGACGGTCACTCGCCGGACGGTCGCCGCCGGACGGGCGGTCCCCGCCGAACTGACGGTCGCCATCGCTGCGAGCCGGGCGGTCACCGAACTGGCGGTCGCCGCCGAACTGCCGGTCACCGGTCGGACGGTCACCGTACGGACGTCGCGGGCGGTCACCGAAGCTGCGGTCGCTGCCGTTGCGGTCACCGTACGAACGCTGCGGACGGTCACCGTAGGAACGCTGCGGGCGGTCCCCGAACCGGCGCGGACGGTCCCCGCCACGCTCACGGCGGGACTCCGGCTCCTCGACGACCGGGATGCCACTCGGCTCCCGGGCGCCGGTGACCTCGGCGAGCTTCTCGTCGCCGAGCCGCACCCGGTACTCACCGGGGTTGACGCCCGCCTTGGACATCATCGCCTGCGTGGTCCGGCGCTGCTTCGGCAGAACCAGCGTGACGACCGCACCGGACTCGCCGGCCCGAGCCGTACGACCGGCGCGGTGCAGGTAGTCCTTCGGGTCCTTCGGCGGGTCCACGTGGACCACGAGCGAGATGCCGTCGACGTGGATGCCCCGGGCCGCGACGTCGGTCGCGACCAGGACGTTCGTCCGGCCTTCCTTGAACTCGGCGAGCGTGCGGGTACGCACCCGCTGGGTCTTGCCGCCGTGCAGCGCACCGGCGCGCACGCCGACCGCCGCCATCTGCTCGACCAGCCGGTCCACGCCCATCTGGGTGCGGGCGAAGACGATGGTCTTGCCCTCCCGGTTGGCGATCGACGCGGTGATCGGGAACTTCTCGGCCGGCGGGATCAGCAGCAGGTGGTGATCCATCGTGGACACGCTCGCCTCGGCGGGCGCGGTCGAGTGGGTCACCGGGTTGTGCATGAACCGCTTGACCAGCGTGTCGACGTCGCCGTCCAGAGTGGCCGAGAACAGCAGGCGCTGCGCGTTCTCCGGCGTCTTGGACAGCAGGTCGGTGACCTCGGGCAGGAAGCCCATGTCGGCCATCTGGTCGGCCTCGTCGAGTACGGTGACCTCGACGTCGCCGAGCTTGCAGGCGCCGCGCTCGATCAGGTCGGCGAGCCGGCCCGGAGTGGCGACGATCACCTCGACGCCACGGCGCAGCGCGTCCATCTGACGGTCGTACGGCACGCCGCCGACAGCTGTCTTCAGGAACACGCCGACCGAACGGCCGATCGGCATCAGCGCGTCGGCGACCTGCATCGCCAGCTCGCGCGTGGGAACCAGGATCAGGGCCTTCGGGTGGTGCGGGCGAGCCTTGCCGCTCTGCGCCGTGCGCGCGAGCACCGGCAGGCCGAAGGCGAGGGTCTTGCCGGAGCCGGTCTGGCCGCGGCCGAGCACGTCACGGCCGGCGAGCGCGTCCGGAACGGTGGCCGACTGGATCTCGAACGGGGTGGTGATGCCCTCGCGGGTGAGGACTCGGACGATCTCGGCGGGAACACCCAGATCGGCGAAGGTCTGCACCGGGGCGGCGGGGGCGGCCGCGGTCTCCGGCTCCGGGATTTCGGTGCTGGGGGTCTCGAGTACGGACGGGAACGTGCTGGGATCAGCGAAAGTGGTCAAGAGAACCTCTCTACGGGGGCGCATGCTCGCGAAATGGCCCGCCGCGGCCCTGAAGACCGCTCGCTGAAATGCCCGCAAGAACGCCCGTGGCGTGCACCGGGTGGGCACGCCGCTTCAATAACTACCATCAGTGTACGGGGCAACGTCTGCACCACCGACCGCATTCCCGGCGGGTAGTGGGCAGGCTCACCCCGGAGCGCAACCTCGCCAGCTTAGGCCGCAGGACGTTGAGCGGCAAAATTCCGGGGTCACCGGTCCGGGGTCGTCCGTACGGTCAGCGTCCGCTCAGCGGCGGATCAGCTGGTGAGATTCTTGATCATGTTGGTGAAGGCGTCACCCGCCGTGAACACGAAGATGAGGCTCACCGTGACGAGCAGGCCCAGGACGGCCAGCATGGCGACGACCACCTTGAAATTGCTGCGGCGCTGCTCGACGGGCGCGTCGTACCAGCCCTGAGCCAGAATGTGGCCGGTCAGCGAACCGGAGTTCTCCAGCGGGTCGGAGACCGGCATCGTCATGTCGATCGACGGATATCCGCCGGTGCTGTAAACCGTCCCCTGCCCACGCTGCTGCGGCACGCCACCGGGCACCGGGTTCACCGGGGTGGTCTGCGCCGGACCGTAGGTGGACGGTGTCGGGTATCCGGTTGGCACCGGCTGCGTCATGTCGGGAACCGGCTGGGTCATGTCGATGTTCTCCGGCTGGGAGGAGCGGGTCGCCGGTGGCTTACCGAACGACGTGGGTGGCAGACCAGCCGGGCCGGCGCTGGGCGGCAAAGTGTAGGCGGGCAGCGCACTCCCGATCATGGGAGGCGGAACGAACGGGGCCGGAGCAGGACCCGGACCGGGCGGGACCGGGCTCGGACCAGGACCGGGCGGCACGGGGCTCGGACCAGGACCGGGTGGGACAGGGCTCGGACCGGGACCGGGCGGCACAGGGCTCGGCCCAGGACCAGGCGGCACAGGGCTCGGCCCAGGGCCTGGTGGGACCGGTCCAGGTGGTTCGGGAGTGGGCGGAATCGGACTCGGCGTCGGCTTGATCGGCTCCGGCTCGGTCGGCTTCGGCTCGGTCGGCTTGGGCTTTTCCGGCTGCGGAGCGGGCTCGGCGGGGTCCGGTGCCGGCTCGGGGCTGGTCTCGGGAGCCGCGGGCTTGGCCGCAGCCCCGTAGACGGCCGGCCGGCCGGCGGAGTGCACCTCACCGGAGTCGGGCCGGATCGCACCGGGCACCGAAGCGCGCGCCGCACCCAGGCCCGGGACGGCGGAGATCGGGCGCGCGGATCCGCCGTTGCTCGAAGCCGGTGCGGTCGAAGCCGGTGCGGTCGAAGCCGGTGCGCTCGACACCGGGGCCGAGGCGGAAATCTTCGGCGCCGGTGGCATGTCGGCAACGGGTTTCGCGACGGCATGCTCAGCCGGATCAGAGGCAGCCGGATCAGAGGCCGGGGCATCGGAGTCCGCCGGCTCGGAGGCGGGTTTATCTGAAGCAGGTTTGTCTGAGGCGGGTGGAGCGGACTTGGGGGCTGCCCACAGCGCACCCGGAGCGGGTGGCGGCGGCGGAGCGAAGCCCTCACTGTCGCTCGCGGACGGCCCCGCGGCGGACGGCGTTCCGATCTCGCCGTCCCGGGTCGCCTGCTGCTCGTCCATGGGTCCTCCCGACCACCGCTGCCGACGGTTCGGACGTCGGGCGCTGACCTTAACCGTGCCACATCAGCCGGTGTGAACACACCCGGCACCAGGCTCGGCCGGGCCGGAACCCGAGTCCGGCGGGCATCTGGCCGATTCGGACAATTATCCGGTTAGTGGATTACTCGATATCCGGACTAATCGCCGGACGACCCACCACTGGGCGAAGCGGACGGGGAGGACGCCTTCGCCGACGACGCCTTTGTCGCGGCCGCTGAGGTCACCGTCGCCTCCGCCGCGTTCGACGAGGAGGTCGAACCGGTCGGCGCCTTCGTGGTCTCCTCCGGCGTCGGCTTGCTGGTCGTCTGATCGGGAACCGGCGTGGTGGCCGGCGTCGTCGACGAAGCCGAGGCGCTGGCCGACGCGCTTGCCGAGGCGGAAGCGCTGGCCGACGCGCTCGCCGAAGCGGAGGCGCTGGCCGATGCGCTCGCCGAGGCCGAAGCCGACGCCGACTTGGACGGGCTCGGCTGGGTGGGCGGCTTGGTCGTGCTCTTGCTCGGCGTCGGCGTCGGCGAGCTGGTGCGTGACGGGCTCGGCGCCGCGGGACCCGGCTCCTCCGGATCGGGGGCGCCGAGGTCCGGGGCTTCCGATCCGCCCTCGACCGAGCCGAACACCCGGGTGGCCTGGAAGAGCCGGCTCCACCGCACCGGTACGAGCCGGACGTTGAGACCGGTCCGCGGTGCCTCGACCATCATGCCGTCGCCCGCATACATCGCGACGTGGTGAATGCCGGTCCAGCTGTTGGACGAGCTGAAGAAGAGCAGGTCACCGGGGAGCAGCGAGTAGCGGTCGACCACCTTGTTGCGTGTTTGGTAGTACTGATCGCGGGAGACGCGGACCAGCGAGAAGCCGACTGAGCGGTAGGCCGCGTACATCAGGCCCGAGCAGTCGTACTGATCCGGGCCCTCCTCGGACCACACGTAGGGGTCGCCGCGCTGTGCGAGGGCGAACTGCAGCGCCTGGAGGGCGCGCGGGTCGGCACCGCGGCCGTCTGCCTCGCCGGCCAGGTAGTCGGCGCCGAGCTGCTGGTCGGTCGCGGTCTCGGTCGTCTCCGCCGCGCTGAGCTCGGCCGCGTTCTTCAGCTCGAGCTTCTGCTGTGCCGTCTGCTTCTGGGCGATCCGGGTGTTGAGCTGCGTCCACTGGGCCGACAGCGTCGTCGCCTGCTGGGACGCCGTGCTCTGCTCGGTGATGGCGGCCTGGAGCGTGCTCTCCGCAGCTTTCAGCCGGCGTGCGGCGCCCTCGTCGGGCGGGATGTCACCGCGCTGCAGGCGGGCGAGCGCGTCGAGGTCGAGCAGGCCGGAGTCGAGGGCGCCGGGCGGCATGGCGGCTTCCTGCTCCATGGCGGCGCTCGCTGCCTCGGTCACGTCGGCCTGAGCGAGCCGGAGCGACTCCCGGGCCTCGATGATCTTCTGGCTGGCGGTGGAGGCCTGAGCCTGCGCGATGTCGCGATCCTGACCGATCCGGATCAGCTGGTCGCCGAGTGTCGCGATCTCCGCGCGACCCCTCTCGACCTGCTGGACGACCGGGCTCGTCGGGATGCCGGGCACCCCGAGGGTCGGCGTGACGGTGGTCGTCCGGGCCGGCGTGCCCGGCAACGTCAGGTCGCCGAGCTGCACCGGACGTGCGCCCGTGTCGGGAACCGCGGCCGCGGTCGGGCCACCGGGCGCTCCGGGCACCCCGGCGAGCCCGCCTGCTCCCGGCAGCCCGGCGATCCCCGGCACCCCGGCCACCCCGGGCGCGCCCGGCACGGCGGGAGCAACGGGAGAGGGAGGTGTCGTGGGCGCTGCCATGGCCGGAATCGGCTGGAAGAGAGAGCTGAGCGCGACAGCGGTGGCCGCCGAAAAAGCGACAGGACGTAGCCAGGACTGTGCTAAGCGTAGGGGTCGAGGTGGACCTTGCCGCACTGCCTTGGACATGAGCTCCCCGTCCGCGTCGGTCGGGACCGTCGCTTGTCGTTCCTAAAGGTTCATACCCCACGCGCACTACCGGTGTCGATCGAATGAAGGTGAAAGGACGCTGAGAATTTTTCGAATATCGGGGCGCCGCTGGTTACGGCGGTGCCGTCGCGTGTCCGCTGTCAGACCCGGGACGTACTCTCGACGGCGAGGTGACGGAAGGGGCGCACATGACCGCCGGATCGACGATGGATGCCGGATTGAAGCGTGAGCTGGAGGCCAAGGTCTATGCCGGTGAGCGGCTGACCCGGGAGGACGGCATCGCGCTCTACGAGTCCGACGACCTGGCGTGGCTCGGCCGGCTGGCCCATCACAAGCGCACCGAGATGAACGGTGACCGGGTCATGTTCAACGTCAACCGGCACCTCAACCTGACGAACGTGTGCTCGGCCAGCTGTGCGTATTGCTCCTTCCAGCGCAAGCCGGGGGAGAAGGACGCCTACACGATGCGCATCGACGAGGCGGTCCGTAAGGCCAAGGAGATGGAGGACGAGCAGCTCACCGAGCTACACATCGTCAACGGCCTGCACCCGTCGCTGCCCTGGCGTTATTACCCCAAGGTGCTGCGCGAGCTGAAAGCCGCACTGCCCAATGTGAACCTCAAGTGCTTCACCGCGACCGAGGTGCAGTGGTTCGAGAAGATCAGCGGCCTTTCCGCGAGCGAGATCCTCGACGAGCTGATGGACGCCGGCCTGGAGTCGCTGACCGGTGGCGGTGCCGAGATCTTCGACTGGGAGGTCCGGCAGCACATCGTCGACCACAACTGCCACTGGGAAGACTGGTCACGCATCCACCGGCTCGCTCACTCCAAGGGCATGAAGACGCCCGCCACGATGCTCTACGGGCACATCGAGGAGCCGCGGCACCGGGTCGACCACGTCATGAGGCTGCGGGAGCTCCAGGACGAGACCGGCGGCTTCGCGGTCTTCATCCCGCTGCGCTACCAGCACGACTTCGTCGACTCCCAGGACGGCAAGGTCCGCAATCGGCTCCAGGCCCGCACCACCATGGCGGCGCCGGCCGAGTCGCTGAAGACGTTCGCGGTCTCCCGGCTGATGTTCGACAACGTGCCCCACGTGAAGTGCTTCTGGGTCATGCACGGCCTCTCCGTCGCCCAGCTCTCACTGAACTTCGGCGCCGACGACCTCGACGGCTCAGTGGTGGAATACAAGATCACCCACGACGCCGACTCGTATGGGACGCCACAGACGATGCACCGCGACGACCTGCTCCACCTGATCTGGGACGCCGGTTTCCAGCCGGTCGAGCGCAACACTCGTTATCAGGTCGTCAGGGAATATGAGAAGGCTCCGTCGCTCGCCGATCGGCGCAGCGAGCCGCAGAAGGTCTGGGCCTGAGCCGTCCCGGCAGGGCCGGATGATCTGGTGACTGAGCGGGGTGATGTGGTGACTGAGCAGAAGAGTGCACGTGGCCTGCGACGGGACGCGGGCGGACGGCTCGCGACCATCGGCGACCTGCTGGGCGCCGCGTTCGCCGGGCTGGCGGCCGGTCTCGCCGTGCTCCTGATCTTCGAAGCGGTGATGTCGCTGACCGGGCTCGGCGTGTTCGGCGACACCAACGGCTGGCT
The DNA here is from genome assembly GCF_042666575.1 of Actinoplanes sp. GCM10030250. NCBI lineage: Bacteria > Bacillati > Actinomycetota > Actinomycetes > Micromonosporales > Micromonosporaceae > Actinoplanes > Actinoplanes sp. GCM10030250. The sequence goes on from NZ_JBHTDO010000007.1 coordinate 59,961, forward strand.
CGCGCTGATCCTGCCGCTCTGGCTCTTCAGCGAGGAATACCGTGCGGAGGGCTTCGGGGCGTACCGCGTGATTGTCGCCGGTCTCGGCGGTGGCTTCGGCGTCGCCACCGGGATGACGGCCGCCGGCGCGATCGCCGGCTTCGTTCCGGCCCTGGTGAGCGGCGCGGCCGGAGCCGCCACCGGTACGGTCGTGTATTGCCTGATCTGGTTCTACGGCCTCCGGTGGCTCAGCCATCGGTCCGGCTGAGGGAGAGAGAGTCATGAGTGCCGCCGTCAAGTACACGCTCGGCCGGCTAGGCCTGTTCGCGGTCTGCTTCACCGCGCTGCTGCCGGTTCCGCTGAACCTGCTGGTCAAGATGATGGTCGCCTTCGTGGCGTCGGCCGGCCTGTCCTTCCTTCTGCTGCGCAAGTGGCGGGACAACACCGCTGAGCAGCTCGGCGACATCGTGGCCCGCAGAACAGCCGAGAAGGACCGGCTCCGTTCGGCCCTCGCCGGCGACGAGAGCGCGGCCGAGGCGGGCGACCGGGTGGCGGCCGCCGAAGCGGGCGACCGCGTGCCCGCCACCAAGGTCCGCAAGACGACCGGCAAGCGCGCCTGACCCGGTAACGCCGGGATCGAGCAACGCCCGCGATCGAGAAGCCCGGCGTCGAGCAACGCCGGTGTCGAGCAACGCCCGGGATCGAGCGGCGCCGGGGATCGAGCGGCGCCGGGGGTCGAGCGGCGCCGGGGGTCGAGCGGCGCTGGGGATCGAGCGGCGCCCGATTTAAGATCGGCGCCGATCATCGCTGAGCGTGAGCAAGTCGATTTATGTAGACTTTCAGCCATGCCGAGGACACCACACACCTCGCCGCAGACACTGCGGCTCTTCGAGGCACTTCTGAAGGAACCCGCGACCTGGCGCTACGGCTATGACCTGAGCCGCGAGACCGGTCTGGCCTCCGGCACCCTCTACCCGATCCTCATGCGACTGTCGGAGCAGCGACTGCTCGAGGCCGGCTGGGAACCCTCCGACCAGCCCGGCCGCCCGCCCCGGCACACCTACCGCCTGACCGGCGACGGGATCGCCCTGGCCAAGGTCCGCCTCGCCGACGCCGCAAAATCCCGCAAGGCCGACACCGCCGCGATCGTGAGACCCGCATGACGGGCAGATGTCGCACCGCCGCGATCGTGAGACCCGCATGACGGGCAGATGTCGCACCGCCGCGATCGTGAGACCCGCATGACAGGCAGATGTCGCACCGGCGGGGTCGTGAGTTAGCGTTTCAACGACCGCGCCGCAGCGAAGCCGGTGAGAAACCGGAGCTGTCCCGCAACTGTGATCCCTCCATTCGGATGGTCTAGCCAGGTCGCCTGGGCGTCGGTCGCGATTCAGCGCTCCCGGGGAGGGGCGCCTCGCGGGCGGCGGGCCGGTATGGCCCCTGTCGGCGAAGCACCACATGCCCGGCCGACAGGAGGACCCATGAAACGCCTGCTCACTGCCGTCGTGGCGGCTACCGCACTGCTGATCGGCGGGTGCGCCGACACGAGCGAAGAGCCGACCGTCACCGCACCCAGCGCCGGCGCGTCGTACCCGGTCACGGTCGGCACCGTGACCCTCGACGCCCGGCCTGAGAAGATCGTCTCGTTGAGCGCGACAGCGACCGAGATGCTCTTCGCCATCGGCGCCGGGCCGCAGGTCACCGCGGTCGACGACCAGTCGAGTTTCCCGGCTGACGCACCGAAGACGGACCTCTCCGGCTTCAAGCCGAACGCCGAGGCGATCGCCGCCAAGGACCCGGACCTGGTCGTCGTCTCCAACGACATCGACAACATCGTTGCCCAGCTGGGGAAACTCACGATTCCCGTGCTGCTGGCGCCGGCCGCGAAGACGCTCGACGACACCTACGCGCAGATCGGTGACCTCGGGACACTCACCGGTCACCGGACCGAGGCCGAGAAGGTCAACGCGGACATGGCCGCGAAGATCGACGGGATCGTCGCGTCGGTGCCGGCTCGCGCCAAGCCGCTCTCCTACTTCTACGAGCTCGGGCCGGAGCTCTACTCGGCCACCTCGAAGACGTTCGCCGGTTCGGTCTTCAACCTCTTCAAGATGACGAATGTGGCCGACGCCGCGGACCCGGACGGCGCCCTCGGCGGATATCCGCAGGTGACGCAGGAGGCGCTGGTCAAGGCCAACCCGGACACGGTGTTCCTGGCCGACAGCAAGTGCTGCCAGCAGTCCGCGGAGACCGTCAAGGCCCGCAGTGGCTGGTCGGGCGTGACCGCCGTACAGAAGACTCAGATCTACCCGCTCGACGACGACATCGCGTCGCGCTGGGGTCCGCGTACCGTCGATCTTGTTCAGGCTGTTGCTGATGCGGTGAAAAAGGTCCCAGCGTGACTGACCGGCGCAGGCCTGCCGGTCTGCGCCCGGTCTGGCTCGCGGCAGGTGTGCTGGCCGTGCTGGTCGCGACAACCGCCGGCCTGGCGTTCGGCACGGTCTCGCTGCCGCCTGGCAGCGTCGCTGTGGAGATGCTCAACCTCATTCCTGGGGTACGCCTGTCCAGCGGCCTGACCGAGCGCGAGGTGTCGATCCTGCTCCAGCTCCGGCTGCCGCGAGTCGTGCTGGGGCTGCTCGTCGGGGCGATGCTGGCGCTGGCCGGAGCCGCCTACCAGGGCGCCTTCCGCAACCCGCTCGCCGATCCGCACCTGCTCGGTGTCGCCGCGGGTGCGGGGCTCGGCGTGACCACAGTGATCGTGCTGGGTGCCCATGGGGCCACGGAGCTGCCGATCGGCGTACCGCCGGCTGCCTTCACCGGTGCGATCCTCGCGGTGGCTCTCACGTGGTTGCTCGGTGCCGCCGGCGGCCGTGAGCGGTCGCCGGCCTCGCTGATCCTGGCCGGGGTCGCGGTGTCGGCGTTCCTGGCCGCCGCGCAGACCTACCTGCTGCAACGCAACGTCGAGTCGTTGCAGCAGGTGTACTCCTGGCTGCTCGGCAGGCTTGCCACCGCGGGCTGGCACGACGTGCTGCTGATCCTCCCGTACACGGTGATCACCGGTGTGATCGTCCTGACGCAGCGCCGGGAGCTGGACGTCCTGGCCGTCGGCGACGCGGAGGCGACGAGTCTGGGCCTGCACCCGCAGCGCAGCCGATATCTGCTGATCATCGCCGCGTCGCTGGGCACGGCGGCCGCGGTCTCGGTCTCCGGGCTGATCGGGTTCGTGGGGATCATCGTGCCGCACACGATCCGGCTGCTGACCGGGCCGAGTTACCGGTCGCTGCTGCCGCTGTCGGTGCTGTTCGGCGCGGCCTTCCTGACCCTGACCGACTTGCTGGCGCGAACCGCCGGCGGTGATGCGGAGATCCCGATCGGGGTGGTGACGGCGTTCCTCGGCGCACCGTTCTTCATCCTCGTGCTGCGCACCAGCAGGGCGGTAACCACATGATGATCAACGTGCTTCGCCTGAGCCGGACGGTGTTCAGGTGACGATCAACGTCGAAGGGCTTACGGTACGGCTGGACGGCACCCTCATCGTCGATGGTGTGGACCTCGACGTGGCCGACGGCGAATGGGTCACCGTCATCGGCCCCAACGGCGCGGGCAAGTCCACCGCGCTCCGGGCGATCGGCGGGCTCCTGGAGTTCGAGGGCACGATCCGCCTGCACGGCGTGCCCGTCGACCGGATGCACCGGCGGGAGCGGGCGAAAGCCGTGGCCACCGTGATGCAGTCCCCGGTCGTACCGCCGGCGATGCACGTCTTCGACTATGTCCTGCTCGGCCGTACCCCCTACATCCCGCCGCTCGGCCGCGAGTCGGTCGCGGACCTGGACGCCGTCGACGACGTCCTGGCCGCGCTCGACCTCACACCGTTCGCCGGCCGCCGCCTGGACACGCTCTCCGGCGGCGAGCGCCAGCGGGTCTTCCTGGCCCGCGCGCTCGCGCAGGGCGCCGGTGTCCTGCTGCTCGACGAGCCGACAAGCGCGCTCGACATCGGCCACCAGCAGGAGGTGCTGGAGCTCGTCGACCGCCTCCGCGCCGAACGTGGCCTCACGGTGCTCGCCACCATGCACGACCTTTCCACCGCCGGCGAGTACGCCGACCGCATGGTTCTGCTCGCCGGCGGCCGGGTCGTCGCCGCCGGTACCCCCACCGAGGTGCTCACCGAGGCCACCCTTGCCGAGCACTACCGGGTGAAGGTCCGGGTGATCGAAGGTGATCACGGCCCGCTGGTGGTCGCGGTCCGAAGTTGATCAATGGGTGTCCGGCAACCGGACCGCAACCCGCCTGCGCCCGTTTAGCACTCCTCGGAATCCTCAAGTTCCCGAAGTGACTGGCATGACGGACACAATGGTGGTGGAGCTCGGACTGCAGGCCATGAACGTCGCGGCGAAGATGTCGGCGCCGGTGCTGCTGACCGCTCTTGCGGTCGGTTTCGCGATCTCTCTGTTCCAGTCGGTCACCCAGATCCAGGAAGCCACGCTCTCCTTCGTCCCGAAGGCGATCGCGATCGGCGCGGCGCTGCTGCTCACCGGCAACTGGATGCTGCGCGAGATGATGACCTTCACGACGCAGCTGTTCGAGAAGCTGCCCACGCTTCTGGGCTGACGCCCGACGAAAAAACGGCCGCCTCCGGGCGGCCTTTTTCGTGTCCGCGCCGGGTGTCCGCGCCGGGTGTCCGCGCCGCGTGCCAGGAACGTGTCCCAGCGGCTTGTTCGGGCGGCGCGTTCCAGCAGCCGGTCCCGGTCAGCGCACGGGCGCCAGGATCGCGAACGTACCGCCCTGCGGATCCTCGACCAGCGCGTACCGTCCCACCGAGATCGACGTCGGCTGGTGCACGATCCGGCCGCCGAGCGCGTACGCGTGTTCCGCCGCCGCATCGCAGTCGGTCACCGCGAAATACACGAGCCAGTGCGGTGGCAGGTCGTCCGGCCAGGCGCTGCCGACCATCAGCTGGATGCCGGCGACCGAGGTGCGGTTGCGCTCACCGATCACGTACGGCAGGCCGCTGACGTGCGCGTCCCGAAATGTCCAGCCGAACACCGCGCCGTAGAACGCCATCGCGCCCTCCAGATCCCGGGTGTTCAGCTCGGCCCAGGTGAGCGCCCCCGGCAGGTCGAAGACCTCCGCGCCGCGCATCATCCCGGCCTCCCAGGCGCTGAACGGCGCGCCCGCCGGATCCAGGAACGCCGCCATCCTGCCCTGATCCATCACGTCGAACGGCGGGACCAGCACCTTTCCCGCCGCCGCCTCCACCCGGGCCGCGACCAGGTCGGCGTCGTCAGCCGCGAAATAGGTGCTCCAGGCGGTCTGCTGTCCCTCTCCGAAGAGCGGCCCGGCACCGGCCACCGGCAGACCGTTGAGAAGGAACGTCGTGTACCCACCGAAGTCGTCGCCGGACACCTCAGCGGTCCACCCGAAGAGCGTCGTATAGAAGCGGATCGCGCCCTCGACGTCGGCGGAGGCCAGGTCCACCCAGTTGGGCACGCCAGGGGACGGACCGGTCATGACGGGACCTCGTCGTCCATTTCGGCTGGCTGCCGCTCGGTGCAGTCGGTCACGAGCGCATCGTCGCATTTTGATGCCCGAGACCGAATGAAACTGTCGTTCTTCTGGCCGAACCGCCGACCCTCCCCCCGCCGCTAGGCCCCCCACCCCCCGCAGCCGACTCCCATCGCCCCTCCCACGCCCCGACACAGCGCTGAGCGCCAGCGGTAGACCCCAGCTGGTCCTCAGCGTCGTTTCCTGTCCGATTTGTGCACGCTGAGGACCAGCTGGGTTGTCCGAGTCGGGCTTAGTGGATCTAGGGTGGCGGGGTGGGTGAGGTGGAGATTCGGGCGGCGGGGGCGGGCGAACTCGCCGCGGTGCTGGAGTTCTGGCAGGTGGCGGCGGAGAACGAGAGCCGGCCGGCGGACACGATGGCAGCCGTCGAGGCACTGCACGGGCGGGATCCGGGCGCGCTGATCGTTGCGGTCGACGGCGGGGAGATCGTCGGAACTGTCATCGCGGGTTGGGACGGATGGCGCTGCCACATCTACCGGCTGGCGGTCGCGCCGTGGCGCCGGCGGGAGGGCATCGGGGGCCGGTTGGTGGCTGCGGCTGAGGAGCGGTTCCGGCAGTTCGGCGGTACGCGGGTGGACGCCATGGTCCTCGACGAGAACGATGCCGCGCACCGGATCTGGGGCACCAGCGGCTACCGGCAGCAGGACGATTGGTCCCGCTGGGTGAAACCGCTCAGCGCCCCAGAGCCGTAAGCGCCTCAGCGCCCCAGAGCTGTGAGCGCGGTGCGCACCTGGCCGAGCGGATCCGACCCGATCGGACGCAGCACGACCGTACTGATGCCGGTGTCGGTGAGGGTGCGCACCTTGCCCGGGATGTCGCTCGCCGGCCCGACCAGCGCGAACACCTCCTCGGGCCGCACACCCAGGAACCCCGCCTGAACGGTCATGGTCTCGAGGCTGGTCCGAGCGGCGCGTTCCGGGTCGTCGTCGATGTGCAGGAAGGTGAAACCGATCAGCTCGTGGTCGTCGCCCGCCCCGCCCCGGCGGATGTGGCCGATCGCCTCGGTGAGCTGAGCCGGGCTCAGCCCTTCGACGAGGATGGTGCCGTCCGCCGCCCGCCCGGAGAGCTCCAGCGAGCGCGGGCGCACCACACCTGTCACGACCGGCGGAACCACCGATGGCGGGTGCACGAGGCGTACGTCTTCGATCTGCACCTCTCGTCCCTCGACCGTGACGGTCTCACCTCGCAGCAGCCGCCGAACCGCGGTGACGGTCTCCTCCAGCAGGGAGAGGGGCGACTTCGGTGCCACGCCGACCTGGCGCATCCAGCCTGGCACGCCGTGACCGAGACCGGCCACCACGCGGCCCGGGTACACCCGGGCCAGGGTGGCGATCTCCATCGCGTACAGGGCGGGGCTGCGCAGCGGGGCCGGCGCGATGCCGATGCCGACCCGCAGCCGCGAGGTGGCGGCCAGCGCGATCGCGGCGGCGCTGACACCGCCGTTCCACCCGAGATCCTCCACCACCCACAGGTCGTCCGCGCCCGCCTCTTCCAGCGCGGCGGCGAAGCCGGGGAGCTCTTCAGGGACAATGTCGCGGTCGAACATCACTCCGATACGGGGCATCAAGTGATCCTAAGCGGATCGGGCAGCGGCTTGGCGTGCAGGACGGAAAGCCTGGTCACGGCGCGGGTGAGCACCACGTACAGGCGGTTGAGGCCCTTCGGCTCCGCGGACACGATGTCAGCGGGTTCGTGGACGATCACGTGGTCGTACTCCAGGCCCTTGACGACCGAGGCGGGCACCACCATGACGCGCGCCTCGGACTCGACGTCGTCGGGCGTCGCGTGCTCGATCCCGGCCGCCGTGAGGTGGCCGCGCAGCCTGCCCACCGCCGTGTCCGCCGCGATCACCGCGACCGAGCCCTCATGCCCCAGCGCGGCGGTGACCTCGGCCAGCGTCCGGGCGTCCAGGTCGCCGGCCTCCGGCACGGCAACGATGACAAGATCGCCGTCGCGGCGCAGGGAGACCGCTTCGGGCACGTTCACACCGAGGGCGGGCAGCAGGCGATTGGCCAAGGTCACCACTGCTTCCGGTACGCGGAAACCAACGGTCAGCGGCACTACGGGTGCGTCCGGTTTGCCGAGATGACCGAGGATGTCCCGCCAGTCCGTGGCGGCCCACGGCGCGGTGCCCTGAGCCAGGTCGCCGAGCAGCGTGATCGAGCCGTGCTCACTGCGCCGGGCCAGCGCGCGGGCCTGCATGGGGGAGAGGTCCTGCGCCTCGTCCACGACAACGTGACCGAAACTGTTCTCCCGCTCCAGCAGACCCGCCGCCTCGTCGAGCAGCAGCAGATCGGCCGCGGTGAACTTGGCGGACTTCACCGTCTTCGGCGGCTTGACCCAGCGGATCGCCTCCTGCTCGTCGGCGGTGAGCAGGTCACCGGCGACCGACGGATCGGTCAGCACGCTCGCGACCAGCGACTCCGCGGTGACCGCCGGCCAGGCGGCCTCCAGGAACCCCGCGACCGGCGCGACTTTGCTCATCTTGCGCAGCCAGGTCTCGTTCGGTGAGTTGCCGGTGCGGTATTCCGACTGGCGCTGGAGCAGGCTCACCACCCGGGCGAGGACACGCTCACGACCCACCGAGTACGGCAGGCCCTCCCGGCGCGCCTCGTCGACGAGCCTGCGCAGCGGCTCCACGTCGATCCGCCACCGATAGGAACCGTCCGACACCATGATCGGCTCGGCGGGTTTGCTGATCCGGCCCCACAGCGCTTTCCGGAGCACTTCGGCCAGGCGTACATCATGTTTGGTCTTTGCGGCCTGCGCCGTGTCCACGGCCTTGACCGGCACGCGGCCGATCAGCTCCGCCAGGGTGGACTGCTGCACCTCGACCTCGCCCAGGGTCGGCAGCACGGCGGAGATGTAGGACAGGAACGCGGTGTTCGGCCCGACGATCAGCACTCCCGACCGGCGCAGCCGCTCCCGATGCAGATAGAGCAGGTAGGCGGCACGGTGCAGCCCCACCGCTGTCTTCCCGGTGCCCGGCGCGCCCTGCACGCAGATCGACTCACCCAGCTCGGCCCGGACCAGCTCGTCCTGCTCGGGCTGGATGGTCGCGACGATGTCCCGCATCGGCCCGACACGCGGCCGCTCGATCTCCGCGGTCAGGATGCGGCTGCTGGTCCCCAGCTCCTCGCCGCGGTCAAGATGCTCGTCCTCGAAGCTGGTCAGCTCCCCTTTGACGAACCCGAACCGGCGCCGCGTCGCGACACCCTGCGGATCGCGGACGCTGGCCCGGTAGAAGGACCGGGAGAGCGGCGCCCGCCAGTCCAGCACCATCGGCTCGCCCGCTTCGTCGGTGACGTGCCGGCGCCCCACGTGATAGGCGACCTCCTCGATGTCGAGGCGCCCGAAGAACAGCGGTGTGTCCGGGTCGTCCGCGAGCTCCTTGACACGCCGGGCCATGTGCCGGCCCAGCTGCTCAGCGGTGTAGGCGTCCCCGGCGACCTTGTCACCGGTCGAGAAGAGCGATTGGGCCCGGTCACGCATGCGGCGCAATGCGATCCGGGAGTCGGTGAGGTGGCTACGTTCGGCGGCGAGTTCGGTGTCCAGATCAGAGGCGGGCACAGATCATCCCCAACAGGCTGGTCTTAGCTGCTGCTCGCGTATCCGGAGGACGGGTGGCCGCCCTCGGCGCGGGAACGTCCGCTGCGGTGCATTCTCACCACGGCCGTCATGCGACCACGGAGCCTACGCCTTCGCGTGGTCCTGTCCACCGATTTGATGAGCTGCCACGCGAGTGTATTAAGGATATTGTTAACCTGTGACGGAGGGGCAGGTGGAGTGGGAAATTCTGATGACTGAACAGGTCGAAGAGTTCCTTGACGGGCTGCTGGACACCGATCGAGAGACTCGTCAACCAGGCGATTCTTGTCCTGGAACGCAACGGGCCCGCCGAGGGTAGGCCGCTGGTGGACAGCATCACGGCATCGAACCTGTCGAACTTGAAAGAGCTGCGACCGCCGTCGGCCGGACGGACGGAGATCAGAATTCTATTCATCTTCGATCCGTGGAGATCTGCAGTTCTGTTGGTTGCTGGTGACAAGTCCGGTCAGTGGAGTCGTTGGTACCGGGGTGCCATCCCTGAGGCTGAGCAGCGATACGCCGGGTACCTCAAGGAGCGGCAGGAGGCGATGCGCGATGGGGGCTAAGCGGTGGCGGGATACCGAGCATCTGGAGCGGGCCGTGGAAACGGCGGGTGGCTCTGAGGCTTTTGAGGATGATATCGGCCGAATGCTGGACGAAGCACGTGGCTGGCGTCTCGCGGAGTTGCGCAAACGGCGTGAGATGACCCAGGAGCAGGTTGCCCAGCGCATGGGTGTCTCCGTCGCGAGGGTGTCGCAGATCGAGTCCGGCGCGGTCTCGACTCAGGATGTGTTGGCCCGCTACATCGCCGCGCTCGGTGGGACGTTGAAGCTGATCGCGGACTTCGGCGACGAGCAATTGAAGGTTGCTTGAGGTCTGTCTGAGTGTCTTCAGCTCGCCTGGCAAGAATGGGGGGATGGGTGAGCGGGAGAGTGGGCGGTCGGAGGGACGGATCTCCGACGCACGGACGATGCGGGCGCTGGCGCATCCGGCTCGGATCGAGATTGTCGAGCATCTGAGTGTGACCGGTGAGGCGGTGACCGCCACCGAGTGTGCTGGGATGGTCGGGCTGTCGCCGAGTGCGACCAGCTATCACCTGCGGGAGCTGGCGAAGTACGGGCTGGTGGAGCAGGCGGCGAGTCGCGGGGACGGGCGGGAGCGGCTGTGGCGGAGTACGAATGCGAGCCTGTGGATCGAGGGTGACGCGGAGCAGCCGGAGGCGCTGGCGGCGGAGCGGGCGCTCATCGACCTCTACCTGAATCGGGATCAGGACCGGCTTCGCGCCTGGGTGGGCCGGCAGTCGGAGGAGCCGCAGCAGTGGCGGGACGCCAGTGCGCTGATGAGTCAGCATCTGCTGGTCACGGCCGAGGAGCTGGCCGAGTTGACCAAGCGGGTGCGTGCGCTGATGGAGCCGTACCGGTTGCGGGAACGACAGGCCACGGCGGCGGCGGAGGCCCGGCAGGTGTTTGTTCAGTACGCGGCTTTTCCCCGGGCTCAGCTTGCGCCGGAAGATGTGAAGTAATACTTTCGAAGTATGTCCTTCACATCTGATGGCTCGCGTTGGTCGGACGTGTACCTGGCCGCGGCCGGGCGGGCGATCTCGGTGTGCGGCGACTTCCTGGCGGCCACGACGCTCGCGCTGGTGCTGCAGCAGTCCGGCCACGGCGGGATGGCGGTTTCCGGGCTCCTTGTCGCGGCGAGCCTTCCGATCACCCTGCTCGCCGCTCCCGCCGGCCGGCTGGTTGATCGTGCGGACAGTCGTACCCTCCTGATTTTGATGGGGTTCGCCCAGGCCGCGGTCTGTGCGGCCCTCGCCTTCACCACCCACCCGGTGTTGATCGTCGCCCTGGTCGCCCTGCTCTCGTGCGGCCTGGCCGTCACCCAGCCCACCTTCGCCGCCCTGCTCCCGGGGATGGTGCGCAGCGCCGACCTGGCCAAGGCCAGCGGCATCGTCCAGACCGCCGGCCAGATCGGCATGCTTGCCGCCCCCGCGCTCGCCGGGATCCTGGTCGGGCTGACCGGCCCCCGCGTGCCGCTGCTGCTGGACGCCGCCAGTTACCTCGCGCTGGTGGTGATCGGCCTGCTGATCCGCACACGGCGCGGTGCCGCCACCGGCAAGACGGCCGGCAGTGTGCCCTTCCGGTTGCGCACCGACCGCAGCCTCACCGTCATGACGGTGGCGGTCGCGGCAGTCGTCGCCGGGGTCAACGCGGTGAACGTCTTCGAGGTGTTCTTCATCCGCGACACGCTCGGGGCGTCGACAGCGGTCTACGGGTTCGTGATGGCGTCGTGGACGGTGGGGATGCTGGCCGGCAGCCTGGTCGTCGGCCGGGTGCCGCGGCGGCGCCTCACCCTGCGTGTGGTGCTCGCCCTGCTCGCGGCGTCCTGCCTGGCGGTGCTCGCCGGAGCATCGGTGCAGAGCGCGGGATGGCTGATCCCCCTCTGGATCCTGGGCGGTGTCGCGAACGGCGCCCTCAACGTCTGCACCACCGTGATGATCGCCGGGCGGGTGCCGGCCGAGGCGCACGGGCGGGCGTTCTCGGCGTACGGCGCGGCGGTCCAGGGTGCGGGCCTGCTGGGCCTGATCGTGGCGGGCCCGCTGGCCGACCAGTTCGACCCGCGGGTGCTGGTCGCGGGTGCTGGCGTGCTCGGTGTGACGGCGGCGCTCGCCTGCGTGCCGCTGGTGCGACGCGATCGCGAAGAACAGGCCGGTGAGATGAGCGCACCAGCCGGCAGCAGCAAGCCCTCAGCTGCGATATGAGCCACGCGGAGCCTCTCCGAGCGGCGATCCCGGCAAGGTCAGCGTTAACGTCGCAGGATGAGCGACAGCGTCCGTCGGCCCCGGGTCGGGCATATTCAGTTCCTCAACTGCCTGCCCATCTACTGGGGGCTGATGCGGTCGGGCGCCCTGCTCGACGTCGATCTGTACAAGGACACCCCGGAGCGGCTCAGTGCGTCGCTCGTCGCCGGTGATCTGGACATCGGGCCGATCACGCTGGTGGAGTACCTGCGGCACAGCGAGGAGCTGCTCCTGCTGCCCGACCTGGCCGTGGGCAGTGACGGGCCGGTGCTGTCGGTCAATCTGGTGTCCACCCGGCCTCCGGCCGAGTTGGATGGGCGTCCGGTCGCGCTCGGTTCGACCTCGCGGACCGGCGTGATGCTCGCGCAAATGCTTCTGACCGAGAGGTACGGCGCCGAGCCCCGTTATTTCCGATGCCCACCGGACCTGTCGCAGATGCTGATGGAGGCCGACGCCGGTGTGCTGATCGGCGATCCGGCGCTGCGGGCGATGTACGAGGCACCCGCCCTCGGCCTCCAGGTGATCGATCTGGCCGAGGCGTGGCGGGAGTGGACCGGTCTGCCGATGGTGTTCGCGGTCTGGGCGGTCCGCCGGGACTTCGCCGCCGCGCATCCTGGCATGGTCAAGGACGTGCACGAGGCGTTCCAGCGGTCCCGGGACCTCTGCCTGGGCGAGCTGGACGAGGTGGCCGAGTCCGCCGCCCGGTGGGAGCCGTTCGACGCGGCGACCCTGGCGAACTATTTCCGGGCGCTGGACTTTTCGCTGGGTGAGCGCCAGATCGCCGGTGTGCGGGAATTCGCCCGCCGTGCCGCCGAACGCGGAGAAGTGCCGTTCCTGCCCTCGGAAGGGCCCCTTTTCGCCGATGTTTGATCTTGCACGTGGGCGGGCTTAGGCTCCTCGGACTTTCCCCGGTCTGAAGTCGGTGCCCATGCGTCTGCGTGTCCTGTTTCACCGTCTCGCCCTGCCCGCGGTGGCCGCCGGCCTGGCTCTGACCGGCCTGGCCCTGCCCGCCTACGCGGACGAGAAAGCTGACGAGAAAGCCGACGCGAAGTCCAAGTTCGATGTGCCGATGGTCGGCATCTACGGCCCGGAAACGGTCACCGTGATCAGCGGCCAGTCGAAGACGGTCAAGATCGAGCTGATCAACGTCGGCGGCGCGGCGGCCAAGGGCGTGGTCCTCGAGTTCGGCGACGCGGAACACCCGGTCACCGCCGACCTCGGGCTGACCCCGCCGTCCGGCTGCACCAGCACGTCCTGCGACGTCGGCGACATCAAGGCCGGTGAGTCGCGCATCGTGCGGTTCACGCTGAAGCCCACCACGACCGCGAAGGTGCTGCCGCTCACCACCGTCATCGGCGGCCTGGACAGCTTCGGCACCTCGATGGCGGTGGTGCGTACCGACAAGGGCGGCGCCGACCTGGAGATGGGCGACGTCGAGGACCTCAAGCTGGGCCGGGGCGGCGCGGCTGACGTGCCGGTGGTCGTCAGCAACACCGGCAACCGGGAGGTCGAGGCCGTCGCCCTGCTGGTCCTGCCGGTCTTGGGCGGCGTGGACCCGGTGCTGGACTACCGCAACTGCGAGGTCGACGACGAGTTCGGCGGGATCGTCTGCGTCTTCAACGAGCCGCTGGCCGCGGGCGGGACCTTCCGGCTGCCGGAGGCGACCCCGCTACAGATCAGGGTGAAGGCGGACGCACCCGGCCCGTACGAGTACCCGATCATGGTCGCCGCTGTCGGGCTCACCGAGAAGTACGTCTTCGACTTCACGGCCCGCAACGCCGGCGCCAAGGGCGAGGTCCTGAAGCTGGAGGCGCTCGCCAGGGCATCGGCGGACGAGCCGAAGCCGGTCGAGGACCTCAACGAGGACGACAACTTCACCGACTTCGCGGTCTCGGTGCCGAAGTCGTCGGCTGACACCGCGGCCGTCGGCGGAGTCTTCAAGGGTGCGGTCGGCGACGAGACGACGGCCGCGGTCGGCGTGCGGAACTTCGGCCCGACCGCCCTCATCCCGCCGACCGTGGAGAACCTGCCTTACCTGCGCGTCAGGGTGCCGGGCGGGATCGACCTGACCGAGATCGACGGGCGGTGCATCGCCGGCACCTCCCCGGACGACGTCGAGGAGGAATTCTTTGAGTCGCTGGGCGGGCGCGATTACGTCTGCCTGTTCTTCGACGGCCTGCCCAGCGGGGAGAAGAGCGTGTTCTCCTTCACCGGCGAGATCCTGGAGGGCGAGCACGGGGCGGGCAAGGTGACCGTCCACGGCGGAGTGCAGGACGGCAAGGCCGGCAACAACACCGCTGCGTTCACGGTCGAGCTGGCCGCGGGCGGTTCGGGCGGTGGCCTACCGGTCACCGGGGCGCCGGCCGGGCTGGTGGCCGGCGCGGGTGCTGTCCTGCTGGTGGCCGGCGTTCTCGCGTACCGCATGGCTCGTCGCAGGCGGATCGTCACAGTCGTGGAATGACCACCTAGTCGTCGAGCAGCGCGTCCAGCGCGGCGACGTCGGCGGCGCTGAGATCCCAACCGCCCGCTGCCGCGTTCGCCCGCACCTGCTCGGCGGAGGTCGCGCCGGCGATCACACTCGTCACGGCCGGCCGGGCGGCCAGGCCGGCGATGGCCACATCGAGCAGGCTGTGGCCACGTTCCTGCCCGTACGCGGTGAGCGCCTCGATGGTGTCCCAATCGGCACCCTCGAGCCAGCGCTGGTAGCGCTCCTGGGCGAGCCGGGTGCCGGCGGCGGGCTTCTCACCGCGCCGGTACTTGCCGGTGAGCAGGCCCGAGTCGAGCGGGAAGAACGGCAGCAGGCCCAGGCCGAACTGCTCGCAGGCCGGAACCACCTCGGTCTCCACATCCCGGTGCAGAAGGCTGTACTGGTTCTGGGCGCTGACGAACCGGGTCTGACTGCCGGTACGCGCGGTCCAGTCGGCGTCGGCGATCTGCCATCCGGAGAAGTTCGAGTTGCCCAGGTAGCGCACCTTGCCCGCGCGGACCAGGTCGTCCAGGGCGGCGAGGGTCTCCTCGATCGGCGTCGCCGGATCGGGCTCGTGCATCTGGTAGAGGTCGATGTGATCGGTCTCCAGCCGGCGCAGCGACGCTTCGACGGCCCGGACGATGTACCGCCGGGAGCCGCGGGCACCGAAGTCCCGGCCGTTGAGGCCCTCCATGTTCATGCCGAATTTGGTGGCGAGCACAACCTCGTCACGGCGGCCCTTGAGCGCGGCGCCGAGCAGTTCCTCGGAGGCGCCGTGCGGGGTGCCGTAGATGTCGGCGGTGTCGAAGAGGGTGATGCCGGCGTCGAGTGCGGCGTCGACCACTTCCCGGGTGCCGTCGGCGTCCAGCTTGCGGCCGAAGTTGTTGCAGCCGATTCCGATCACGGACACCACCAGGCCCGAGTCACCCAGGCGGCGGTAGCTCATCTCACTCATCAGTTGACCTCACTTGTAGTCACATTGCGTACGCATCGGGTAGCGTGACGATCCGCCGCGTCCATCGTGGACTCGCCCACGATCGGTTCACGATGGGCGCGGCCCGAGTCACTCCTCCGGTTTACCCAGATCGCGATAGGTGGACCGGAGGATGTCCACCAGCGGGACGTGACGGATCTTGACCGGGGGCGGGTCGAGGGCACGCAGCAGCAGCTCCGGCGGTGCCGTGGTCCGTCCCGGACGCTCTCGCAGCCGGCCCAGGCTGATCGCCGCGGAGTAGAAGTCGGCCAGCCGGGCGTCCAACGGCTCGTCCTCCACCGCGAGCGGGTCGACTGCCTCCTCGTCCGGGTCCGGGGTGCCGCGCAGGGCGTCCAGCAGGTCCTCGCGAGGGCGTCCCCGCCAGGCCAGCACCAGGAACGGGTCGTCGTCGAACGCCTCGGCCAGCACGTAGAGGGCGGCAGACCCGTGCTTGCAGGGAACGCCCCAGTCCGGGCAGGAACAGGCGATGTCCAGATCGGACGGGAACAGCGGCAGGCCGAGCTCGGTGAAGAGCTCGACGATCTCGTGCGGCATCTCACCGGCCAGCAGGGCGGCGCGGTAGATCGCGCGGGCACCGAGCTGCTCGGTGATCTCATTCCACTGTGCTTCGTCGAAATGACTGATCGTGATCGTGACCTGGTAAGGCGTCGGCCGCGAACCCTGCACCCGAGCCTTGATCCGGCCCGGGGTCAGAGCAAAATCAATGACCTGACCCTTTCTTGCGTACGCACGACCGCGCGCAAGACGTCCCGGATCGCAGATCCCCTCCAGGACGTCCACGAAACGGCGTGACCACCACTGCTCGCCGATCTTGCCGCGCTTCGACCGGACCGCGAGGCCACCGTCCACTTCGATCGGACGGCCGTACTCGGAGAAGTGGCCGGCCATCTCAGCTCACCGCACCCGGGCCGAGGGAGAACAGCTCACGCAGCTGATCGGTGCTGAGATCGGTGATCCACTGCTCCCCGGTACCGACGACCGAGGAGGCCAGCGCCTTCTTGCGCTCGATCATCTGGTCGATCTTCTCCTCCAGCGTGCCGGTGCAGATGAACTTGCGGACCTGCACGTTGCGTGACTGTCCGATGCGGAACGCCCGGTCGGTGGCCTGGTCCTCGACGGCCGGGTTCCACCATCTGTCGAAGTGGACGACGTGGTTCGCCGCGGTGAGGTTCAGGCCCGTTCCGGCCGCCTTCAAGGAAAGCAGGAACAGCATCGGCTCGCTGTCGTTCTGGAACCGCTCGACGAGTTCGTCACGCCGCGCCTTACTCAGTCCACCGTGGAGCCACAGCACCGGGCGGTCGACGTGCGCGGCGAGGTAGGGCTGCAGCAGCGAGCCCCACTCCGCGTACTGGGTGAAGATCAGGGCCTTGTCGCCCTCCTCGACGATCTCGTCGGCGAGTCCCTCCAGGCGGGCCAGCTTGCCGGACCGGCCGGGCAGCCGGGAACCGTCCTTGAGCAGGTGCGCGGGGTGGTTGCAGACCTGCTTGAGCTTCATCATCGCGGCGAGCACGTTGCCGCGCCGCTGGATGCCCTCGGTGCTCTCGATCTCGGCCATCATGTCCTCGACCACGGCCTGGTAAAGGGTGGCCTGCTCGGGAGTGAGCGAGCACCACACCTTCATCTCGTTCTTCTCCGGGAGGTCCGAGATGATGGTCTTGTCGGTCTTCAGGCGGCGCAGCACGAACGGGCCGGTCGCCCGTTTCAGCGCGGCGGTGGCGTCGGCGTCCTGGCGTACCTCGATCGGCTCCTGGAAGCGGCGGCGGAACCGTTTCGCCGGGCCGAGCAGGCCGGGATTGCAAAAGTCCATGATGGACCAGAGTTCGGCCAGGTGGTTCTCGACCGGCGTACCGGTGAGCGCGAGCCGGGTGCGCGCCGGGATCGCGCGGACGGCCTGCGACTGCCGGGTGCCGCTGTTCTTGATCGCCTGGGCCTCGTCGCAGACCATCCGGCTCCAGCCGACGGTCCGCAGCGTCTCGATGTCGCGCAGCGCGGTGCCATAGGTGGTGATCACCAGGTCGGCGCCGGCGACCGCGGCGTCGAAATCGGCACCGCGCTGCCGGGTGCCGCCGTGATGGACGTAGACCCGGATCGCCGGAGCGAACCGGGCGGCCTCCTTCTGCCAGTTGCTGACCAGCGACATCGGGCAGATCAGCAGCGTCTTGCGCTGCTTGTCCCGCTGGTCACCGCCCTGATCCGGCTCGCCACCATCCTGATCCAGTTCGGTCAGCAGCAGTGACAGGGTTTGTGCGGTCTTGCCCAGGCCCATGTCGTCGGCGAGGATACCGCCCAGCCCGAGGCGGCTGAGGAAGTGCAGCCAGGAAAGACCACGTTCCTGGTACGGCCGAAGCGCACCCTGGAATCCGGGCGGCGTCGGAAGCGGGCTGAGCCGATCCGCCGCCTGACCCGACAACAGGTCGCCCAGCCTGCCGTCCGCGTCGACCTCGAGCAGCGGCAGGTCCTCGTCGCCCCCGTCGACCACCTGCTGGAGCACCTCGGCAGCGGTCAGCTCTCCCTCGCGGCGCCGGCTCACCGCCTTCAGGGCCGCCTTCAACTGCCTGTCGTCCAGCTCCACCCACTGGCCCCGGACCCGGACCAGCGGCACCTTGAGCCGGGCCAGTTCGGCCAGCTCCTCCGCGCTCACCACGCCGTCGCCGATCACCAGGTCGATCCGGAACTCGACGAGCTGGTCGAGGCCGAAACCGGAGTCGGCGGCGGCCCGCGACGACGGGCCGGTGGACTTCGACCGGGTGGTCAGTTTCAGCCCGACGCCCTTGCGGCCGGCCCACGACGGCAGCTGCACACCGAAGCCCGCGGCCTGTAGCAGCGGGGCGGTCTGGCGAAGGAACTCGTACGCCTCTCCGGTGGTCAGCCCCATCGCGGCCGGCCGTTGTTCGAGCAGGGCGATGTGCAACAGCGGGAAGAGACGGACCGCCCGGCCCAGTCCGGCCAGGAGCGTCTCGTCGGGGCGCCGGGGCAGGCCGGGGAAGCGCTCACCCTCCCAGAGGGCCTCGGCCGTCAGGTAGAGGCTCGGGTCCTCGGCTGACTGCACCGCGAACTCCAGCGCCCAGTCGTCCTCGCCCGGCTCCGGCTCGATGAGGCGGAAGCTGACCCGGATCGGTCCGTTGGCCTCGTTGGCGGCGCGCATCCAGCCGTCCAGCGCCTGCCGCAGGTCCCGTACGTCGTCGGCCGGTGCCCCGGGCAGAGCCGGATCGCCGGCGGTCAGCGCGGAGATCCAGCGGTCCGGCAGCGCGGCCTTCGGACCGGGCCGCTGACCGACCATGAGCCGCTCGGGCAGTACGGCGCGGGCGGCTCCGTCGAGCAGCGAGTCGAGCGCGTCGCGGACCGTATGACCCAGCTGGTGGCCGTCGGGGGTGTCGACGGAGCGGACGACCGCGGGCATTCCGGCCGCGAAGTCGCGGTAGCCGACGGTGTCCGCCCCGGTCAGCACCGGCCGCCAGCGCGCGGCGGGAACCTTGTCCTCGATCACCAGTTGCGGCAGCATCCGCCCGCGCCGGGCCAGGTCGCAGGCGAAGCCCGCGAGCAGGGCCAGGTAGCGCAGGGACGAGCCGGCGACCCACGGTGCGCCCGGGTCGGGGTCGGCGAGCAGGCCCAGCACCGCGGTGGCGGAGGGGCCGGGCACCGAGAGCAGCGGGATGGTCCACATGCCGAGCCGGATGCCTCGTGTGGGTGCCTCTGCTTCGGCTGCCGTCTCCGGTGAGGGTCGGGGTCCGCGCGCCGTACCCGGAAGTTGCACTGTGCCGGAGCCGGCGCTGACGTCGTCGGTGAGCGTCGCAGCAAGCGCCGCGGTCAGCGTCTCCGCGGAGGCCGCGAAGGGGTGCGGGCGTGATTTCGCCCGGGAGGCCGAGGTCAGCGGCAGCGACGGATCCTCGGCCCAGAGCACCAGGCGGCCGGGCCGGCCCGCACCGGGCACCCAGCCGGCATGAACGACGAGCACTTCCACCCCCTGAACGACCCGTCGAGATTAGCCGCTTGATGCGGGGCCGGCGGTGACCCGCGCCGCTGACGACCGGGCTCGGGTGGACGTACGCTTCTGGTCGTGACTGCGAATCCGGAGATCGACAGCATTCTGCAGCGCGGCGCCGACGGCGGGCGGATCACGCCCGAGGAGGCGCTGCTGCTCTACACGCAGGCTCCGTTCCACGCGCTGGGCGAGGCGGCCGACGCGGTTCGCCGCCGCCGCTACCCGGACGGCGTCGTCACGTACCTGATCGATCGCAACATCAACTACACGAACGTGTGCGTGACCGCGTGCAAGTTCTGCGCCTTCTTCCGGGCGCCCAAGCACAACGAGGGCTGGTCGCACCCGATCGAGGAGATCCTGCACCGGTGCGGTGAGGCGATCGAGCTCGGCGCCACCCAGGTGATGCTCCAGGGCGGCCACCACCCCGACTTCGGCGTGGAGTACTACGAGAACCTGTTCTCGTCGGTGAAGACCGCATACCCCCAGCTGGTGATCCACTCGATCGGCCCCAGCGAGATCCTGCACATGGCCAAGGTCTCCGGCGTCTCGATCGAGGACGCGGTGCTGCGGATCAAGGCGGCCGGGCTGGACTCGATCGCCGGTGCCGGTGCGGAGATGCTGCCCGAGCGGCCGCGCAAGGCGATCGCCCCGCTCAAGGAGAGCGGTGAGCGGTGGCTAGAGGTGATGGCGGTGGCTCACCGCAACGGGCTCTCGTCGACCGCCACCATGATGATGGGCACCGGCGAGACGAACACCGAGCGTATCGAGCACATCCGCATGATCCGTGACGTCCAGGATCTCGCCGTCGCGAACGGCTACCGGGACGACGCGGTCGAGCAGTCGCACGAGGTCGGCGGCTTCCGGGCCTTCATCCCCTGGACCTACCAGCCGGAGAACAACCATCTGAAGGGCCGCACCCAGGCCACCACGATGGAATACCTGCGTTTCATCGCGGTCTCCCGGCTCTTCTTCGACAACGTCGCGCACCTGCAGGCGTCCTGGCTCACCACCGGCAAGGACATCGGCCAGCTCTCGCTGCACATGGGCGTCGACGACCTGGGCTCGATCATGCTGGAGGAGAACGTGATCTCCTCCGCCGGCGCCCGGCACCGGTCCAACCTCACCGGCCTGATCTCGATGATCCGCACCGCGGACCGGATCCCGGCCCAGCGCGACACCTGGTACAGGCACCTGGCCGTGCACCACACGGCGGCGGACGACCCGACGGACGAGCGGGTGGTCTCGCACTTCTCGTCGATCGCCATCCCGGGCGGCGGTGCCGGGCGCACCCAGCTGCCGCTGGTGCAGGCGAACTAGGTTCGGTCCGCGCGGCGGAACCGACCCTTTCGGGGGGTGACATTCCGCCGTTCGGCCAGGTTCGGCTCGTCAGACCGGTGAGGCTGGGTTGCTCCTTCGTAACGAGCCCGCCTGTTGACTGTCCCGGCCGGTTCCGGCTGGTTACGTTGCCTGCGTAAGGCAAACGCATGCTTCAGTCGTCGCCCGCCGCGGTCAGCGTCGGTGACGGGATGTCGGACCCGACCGATGGCGGTCGTATATATAACGCACAAGGCGCGGGCGGGATGGGTGACCATCCCGCCCGCGCTGTTTTGTCGGCGTCCCTCTCGCCGCGGCGCGTCCTTCCTGCTGCGGCGGCGGCCCTCCCGCTTCAGCGGGCCTCCCGGCTGCGGCGGCGGCCCTCCCGCTTCAGCGGGCCTCCCGGCTTCGGCGGCGTCCCTCTCGTGTCGGCGGGCCTCCCGGCCTCGGCGGCGTCCCTCCCGCTTCGAAGTCGGGGCGGGGGTGGCAGAGTTGGGGCGTGACGCGCGCAGATCTGGACAAGCAGCCGCACGAGGTCGCCGAGATGTTCGACGGCGTCGCCGAGCGCTACGACATCACCAACACCGTGCTCTCCTTCGGCCAGGACCGGGGCTGGCGCCGGGCCACCCGGGCCGCTCTGGGCCTGCGCCCGGGCGAGCGGGTCCTGGACGTGGGTGCGGGCACCGGCATCTCCACGGAGGAGCTGGGCCGCTCCGGCGCGTTCGCTGTCGGCGCGGACCTGTCGGTCGGGATGCTGCGGGCCGGGCGGCGGGTCCGGCCGGAGGCACCGCTGCTGGCCGGCGACGCGTTGCGGCTGCCGTTCGCCGACGAGACCTTCGACGCGGTGACGATCTCCTTCGCCCTGCGTAACGTCGTTGACACCTCAGCTGCGCTGCGTGAGTTCGCGCGGGTCACCCGGCCGGGCGGGCGCCTTGTCGTCTGCGAGTTCAGCCACCCCACCAGCACGGCGTTCCGCACGCTCTACATGTCGTACGTCATGCGGTCTCTGCCGACCGTGGCCCGGACTGTGGCGAGCAACCCGGAGGCGTATGTCTATCTCGCTGAGTCGATCCGCGCCTGGCCGGACCAGCGGGGTCTGGCGGCCCGGATCGCCGAGTCCGGGCCGTGGGATCGGGTCGGCTGGCGCAACCTCACCGGTGGTATCGCCGCCCTGCATCGCGCCACCCGGGTGTAAATACGGCATTCGGCTTACAAGTGCCGAACCCGCTGTTTAGCTCGATTTATGACGAAGATCGGGCATCTCGAGGACACCGACATCGACATCGCGATCGACGAGGGTGAGGCCGGCGAGCGGCGCGCCACCGAACTGGCCACCCGGCTCCGGATGGTCGCGGCACAGGACCCGCTGCTCGCCCAGGATCTGGTCGAAGAGCTGATCGTCGCCCTCGACCGGGCGATGGGTGGCACTATCAGGGAGCACCTCGACGGTCCCGCGCTCGGGGTGGCCGATCGGGTCCTGCAAGAGCCTGACCTGGGGCGATAGTCCACTCGAAACAATTAGGGCAGCCTAAGCGCAAAGATCTTCGATTGTCGGCCTACACTCCGATCGAGGCATGCTTGTGAACTAATTCACGAGCGTCGCGCGAGAGGGAGGTGTGCCGTGAGCGACCACGGAGCGGGTTCGACCGTCGCCGATGAGGCAGACGTGATCGTGATCGGCGCGGGCCCCGGCGGATCAGCCGCTGCCTATCACCTTGCGCGCCACGGTGTGCGGGTGTTGCTCCTGGAGAAGACGGAGTTCCCCCGCGAGAAGGTGTGCGGCGACGGCCTCACGCCGCGCGCGGTCCGCCAGCTGATCCGGATGGGTGTCGACACCTCCGAGAAGGCCGGCTGGCTGCAGAACCGGGGCCTGCGCGTGATCGGTGGCGGCGTCCGGCTGGAGCTGGACTGGCCGGACCTCGCGAGCTTCCCCAACTACGGGCTGGTGCGGACCAGGCTCGACTTCGACGACATGCTGGCCGAGCGCGCCGTCGAGGCGGGTGCCCTCCTGCGTACCGGTGTGAACGTGACCGGCCCGGTGCTCGACCCGGACGGCTATGTGGTCGGTGTCGAGGCGAAGGCCGGCCCCGGCAGGGAGCCGGTCGAGTACCGCGCCCCGCTGGTGATCGCCGCCGACGGCGTCTCCGGCAAGTTCCCGCTCGCGCTCGGGCTGACCAAGCGGGACGATCGCCCGCTCGGCGTCGCGGTCCGCCGCTACTACCGCTCCGCGGTCAAGGCGGACGACAACTACCTGGAGTCCTGGCTGGAGCTGCGCAGCGCGCAGGACCCCGGCCGGCTCCTACCCGGATACGGGTGGATCTTCGGGCTCGGTGACGGCCGGGTGAACGCCGGGCTCGGCATCCTCAACTCGTCCGACGCGTTCGGCAAGACGAACTATCGCGCCCTGCTGACCGACTGGCTCGGCACCACACCGCAGGAGTGGGGTCTGCGCGAGGAGTCGAACGCGGAGGGCCAGACGCTCGGCGCCGCGCTGCCGATGGGCTTCAACCGGGTGCCGCACTACACCCGCGGCCTGATGCTGGTCGGCGACTCCGGCGGCATGGTCAATCCGATGAACGGTGAGGGCATCGCGTACGCGATGGAATCCGGTGAGCTGGCGGCCGAGGTTGCGGTGCAGGCGCTGGCCCGCCCGGCGGGCCCGGCTCGGGAACGGGCGCTCCAGGCATATCCCGCCGAACTCAGCCTGCGATTCGGCGGTTATTACCGGGTCGGCGGGATATTCGTGAAATTGATCGGGAATCCGCAGATCATGAGACTGGCGACGAAGTACGGCATGCCGCAACCGCTGCTCATGAAGTTCGTCCTGAAACTCCTGGCCAACCTCACCGATCCCCGGGGTGGCGACGCCATGGACCGCATCATCAACGGCTTGACGAAGGTGGCGCCCAGCGTCTGAGGACGTAGTAGGGCACCCCGACCAAAGGACTACAGAAGCACAGTAACTAGTGTGAAGCGGCTAACAGTCGTACGGGAGTGAACATGACGGTCAACCCTTATGTCCCGATCGTCGGGTTGCTGATCCTTGGCGCCCTTTTTGCGCTGTTCTCGGTGTCCGTCGCCCCGATCGTCGGTCCCAAGCGCTACAACCGGGCCAAACTCGAGGCTTACGAATGCGGCATCGAGCCGGCTCCACAGCCGATCGGTGGCGGACGATTCCCGGTCAAGTTCTACCTGACCGCGATGCTCTTCATCATCTTCGACATCGAGACCATCTTCCTGTACCCCTGGGCCGTGTCCTTCGACGCACTCGGCCTGTTCGGGTTCGTCGAGATGGTCCTGTTCATCCTCACCGTCTTCATCGCCTACGCATACGTGTGGCGACGCGGCGGCCTCAACTGGGACTGATGTGACATGGGAATCGAGGAGAAGCTCCCGTCAGGCATTCTGCTGACGAGCGTGGAGAAGGTGTCCAACTGGGCCCGCAAGTCGTCGTTCTGGGGCGCCACCTTCGGCCTGGCCTGCTGCGCCATCGAGATGATGGCGTCCGGCGGCCCGCACTACGACCTGGGTCGCTGGGGCATGGAGGTCTTCCGGGCGTCGCCCCGGCAGGCCGACCTGATGATCGTCGCCGGCCGGGTGAGCCAGAAGATGGCCCCGGTCGTCCGGCAGATCTACGACCAGATGCCGGAGCCCCGCTCGGTGATCTCGATGGGCGTGTGCGCCTCGTCCGGCGGCATGTTCAACAACTACGCGATCGTCCAGGGCGTTGACCACATCGTCCCGGTCGACATCTACCTGCCGGGCTGCCCGCCGCGGCCGGAGATGCTGATCGACGCCATCCTCAAGATGCGCGAGAAGGTCATGGCCCAGCCGCTCGGCCCGAACGGCCGGAAGATGCTGGCCGCCCGCGAGGCCGAGGGCCGGCTCCCGATCGTCGCGCCGGGTGCCATGCCCTCGTCGTACCGGGTGGACAAGGCGCGCCGGGCGGAATGGACACAGGCCGTCAAGGAAGGCCGTGAGGAGCAACTGCGGATCGAGAACTGGATGAAGCTCCAGCCGCATTTGCGAGAGGTGGGCAAGTGACGATTCAGCCCGGCACCGACGGTGGCGTTCCGACCACCGCGACCGAGGGTGCGAACATCGGTGCACCCGCGCAGACGCCGCCCAGCCCGGACAAGGGCATGTTCGGTGTCCAGGGCACCGGGGACGTCTCCGGTTTCGGTCAGCTGGTCCGTCCCCGGCCCGCTGTCTTCGAGACCCCGCGGCCCTACGGCGACTATTTCGACGACGTTTATGACGCGCTGGAAGAAGCGTATCCGGCCCTCTCCGAAGCCATCGAGAAGGTGGTCGTGGACAGGGGCGAACTCACACTGCACATTCGCGCTGAACACATCGCCGAGGTGTGCCAGGTGATGCGTGACGACGAGTCGCTGCGCTTCGAGCTCTGCTCGTCGGTCGACGCTGTCGACTACCTCGGTGCCGACGAGCGCCGGTTCCACGTGTCGTACCAGTTGACCTCCATGACGTACCGGCGGCGGGTCCGCCTGGAGGTCGCGGTGGCGGACGGTGTCACGGTTCCGAGCGTCACGCAGGTCTACCCGACTGCCGACTGGCAGGAGCGGGAGATCTACGACATGTTCGGCGTCGTCTTCCCGGGCCATCCCAACCTCACCCGGATCCTGATGCCGGACGACTGGGAGGGCCACCCCCAGCGCAAGGACTACCCGCTCGGCGGCGTGCCCGTCGAGTACAAGGGCGCCGAGATTCCGCCGCCCGACCAGCGGAGGGTGTACCAGTGACGACATCCGAGTACGCGAGCGAGCGCGAGACGACCGAGGGCCGGGTCTTCACGGTCACCGGTGGCGACTGGGACACGCTGACCTCAAGCGTCGACCCGCTCAGCAACGAGAAGATCGTCGTCAACATGGGTCCGCAGCACCCGTCCACGCACGGCGTGCTCCGGCTGGTGCTGGAGCTCGAGGGCGAGACGGTCACCGAGTGCCGGCCGGTCGTCGGGTACCTGCACACCGGGATCGAGAAGAACCTCGAGTACCGCAACTGGACCCAGGGCGTCACGTTCGTGACCCGCATGGACTACCTGGCGAACATGTCCAACGAGACGGCGTACTGCCTCGCGGTGGAGAAGCTGCTCGGCATCACCGACGACATCACCGAGCGGGCCAACACGATCCGCGTGATGTTCATGGAGTTGCAGCGGATCGCCTCGCACCTGGTCTGGCTGGCCACCACCGGCATGGAGCTCGGCGCGATCTCGATGATGTTGTACGGCTTCCGCGAGCGGGAGTACATCCTCGACATCTTCGAGGAGACCTCCGGCCTGCGGATGAACAACGGCTACATCCGTCCCGGCGGCCTCGCGCAGGACCTTCCGGAGTCGGCGGTCCGCAAGATCCGCGACTTCCTGAAGTACCTGCCGAAGAAGCTCAAGGAGTACGAGGCCATGCTGTCCGGCCAGATCATCTGGCAGCAGCGGACGCAGGGTGTCGCGGTCCTGGACGTGACCGGATGTCTCGCGCTGGGCATCACCGGACCGGTGCTTCGCGCCGCCGGCCTGCCCTGGGACCTGCGCAAGACCATGCCGTACTGCGGTTACGAGGACTACGAGTTCGACGTGCCGACCGCGACCACCGCCGACGTCTGGGGCCGTTACCTGGTCCGGGTGGCGGAGATCCGTGAGTCGCTGAAGATCGTCGAGCAGGCTCTCGACCGGCTCAAGCCCGGCCCGATCTGGATCGCGGACAAGAAGATCGCGTGGCCGGCGCAGCTCGCGCTCGGCCTCGACGGGCTCGGCAACTCGCTGGAGCACGTCGCCAAGATCATGGGTCAGTCGATGGAGTCGCTGATCCACCACTTCAAGCTCGTGACCGAGGGCTTCCGGGTTCCGCCCGGCCAGGTCTACGTCGCGATCGAGCACCCGCGTGGCGAACTCGGCGTCCACGCGGTCTCCGACGGCGGTACCCACCCCTACCGGGTGCACTACCGCGAACCGAGCTTCATCAACCTCCAGGCCATCCCCGCGATGGCCGAGGGAGCACTGCTGGCCGACGTGATCGCCGGCGGCGCTTCGCTGGACCCCGTGATGGGTGGGTGTGACCGCTGATGTCCGAAACCACGGTGGACTTCTCCCCGGCCGCCGCACCGCTGGCCGAGAGACTCCTCGAACCCGCACTCGAAATCCTCACCCGGTACCCCGCGGGCCGGGAGCGCTCGGCGCTGTTGCCGCTGCTGCACCTGGTGCAGACCGAGGAGGGGCATGTCAGCCCCAGCGGTGTGGCGTTCTGCGCCGAGATCCTCGGGATCAACAAGGCGCAGGTCGGCGCGGTGGCGACGTTCTACACCATGTACAAGCGCCGCCCGACCGGTGAGTACCTGGTCAGCGTCTGCACCAACACGCTCTGCAACGTGATGGGCGGTCAGGAGGTCTACGACCAGCTGAGCGAGCACCTCGGCGTCGGGCACGACCAGACCACGGCCGACGGCAAGATCACGCTGGAGCACGCCGAGTGCCTCGCGGCCTGCGACTACGCCCCGGTGGTGACGGTCAACTACGACTTCACCGTCGACCAGGCGACGCCGGAGTCCGCTGTCGAGCTGGTGGAGGGCCTGCGCAACGGCGAGCGGCCCGCACCGAGCCGGGGCGCCCGGATCTGTTCGCTCAAGGAGATGCAGTACCAGCTGGCGGGCTTCGCCGATCCTCGCGACGGTGCGGTCGCCGACGGTGTGGCCGGCGCGCCGACGCTGCGCGGTGTCCGCCTGGCGCAGGAGCACGGCATCGCGGTCGCCGGGTTCGACCCGGACAGCCCGATCACCAAGACCAAGTCGCCCCGCGAGGGGAACGCCCTGCCGCAGCAGCAGGCCGCCGACGACAAGCCGGCACCGAGCCGCGCGGTCGCGGTGGCACGCAAGGCCGCCGGCGCGGTCAAGGCCGCGGCCGGTGCGGTCGCCGAGAAGGCGGGCGCCGTCGCGGACAAGGTGGGCGAGCACCGTCACGCCGGGCGGACCACCGTCGCGGGTGACGTCAAAGACCCTGAGGTACGGGCGGCGGAGTCCCGCAACCCGACCGGTGACACCCCCGGCCGTCCCCAGACGACGACCCCCGAGCCCACCAATGCCGCCGAGGCTGCCGGCGTCGCGGGCAACAAGCCGGCCGGCGACGGCAAACCCGCTGGTGACACGCGCGGCAATGAGGAGGCGAAGTGACCCAGCCACGGGCGGAGGTCCTTCAGAAGCTCACCCCCGTTCTGACCAAGCGCTGGCTCTCGCCGGACGCCTGGCAGATCGGCGTCTACGAGCGGCTCGACGGATATTCGGCGCTGCGCAAGGCGCTCGACGTGCACCCGGACGACCTGATCCAGCTGGTCAAGGACTCCGGCCTGCGCGGTCGTGGTGGCGCCGGCTTCCCCACCGGTCTGAAGTGGGGCTTCATCCCGCAGGGCGACGGCAAGCCGCACTACCTCGTGATCAACGCGGACGAGGGCGAGCCGGGCACCTGCAAGGACCTGCCGCTGATGACGTACGACCCGCACTCGCTGGTGGAGGGCGCGATCATCGCCTCCTACGCGATCCGGGCGAACCGGGCGTACATCTACATCCGTGGTGAGGCGGTGCACGCCGCGCGGCGGTTGCGGCACGCGATCCAGGAGGCGTACGCCAAGGGCTACCTCGGCAAGAACATCCTCGGCTCCGGGTTCGACCTGGACATGGTTGTGCACAGCGGTGCCGGGGCGTACATCTGCGGTGAAGAAACCGCTCTGCTCGACTCGCTGGAAGGCTTCCGCGGCCAGCCCCGGCTGCGCCCGCCGTTCCCGGCCATCGCCGGCCTGTACGCGAGCCCGACCGTGGTCAACAACGTCGGCACCATCGCCAGCGTGCCCTACATCGTGCTGGGCGGCGCCGACTGGTGGAAGAGCATGGGCACCGAGAAGTCGGCCGGCCCGATGATCTACTCGCTCTCCGGCCGGGTGGTCAACCCGGGCCAGTACGAGTGCGGCCTCGGCATCACCCTGCGCGAGCTGATCGAGCTCGCCGGTGGCATGCAGCCGGGCCACAACCTGAAGTTCTGGACGCCCGGCGGGTCGTCGACGCCGATCCTGACCGCCGAGCACATGGACACCCCGATGGACTTCGAGGGTGTCGCGGCGGCCGGGTCGATCCTCGGCACCACGGCGATGCAGATCTTCTCGGACCAGGACTGCCCGGTCTACAACACGTGGCGCTGGCTGGAGTTCTACCACCACGAGTCGTGCGGCAAGTGCACTCCCTGCCGGGAGGGCAACTACTGGATGGTCCGCACCTACCGCCGGATCCTCGCCGGTCAGGGCACCCTCGCCGACCTGGACACCCTGCAGGACACCGCCGACAACATCTTCGGCCGGTCGTTCTGCGGTCTCGGCGACGGCGCGGCCACCCCGGTGGTCTCCACGCTGAAGTGGTTCCGGGACGACTACCTCGGCTACATCGAGGGTCGTACCGCGCCGCGGCTCTCCGAGAAGTCCCTTGTAGGAGCGCACTAATGACTGATGTTGCCAAGAAGGCCGACACCGTCACGCTCACCGTCGACGGGGTCGAGGTGACCGCGGCCAAGGGTGAGCTCGTCATCCGGGTCGCCGAGCGGATGGGCATCGCCATCCCGCGGTTCTGCGACCACCCGCTGCTCGCCCCGGCGGGCGCCTGCCGCCAGTGTCTGGTCGAGGTGGAGGGCCAGCGCAAGCCGGTCGCCTCCTGCACCCAGACGGTGGCCGACGGCATGGTGGTCAAGACCCAGCTCAGCTCGCCGGTGGCCGCGAAGGCGCAGGCCGGCGTGATGGAGCTGCTGCTGATCAACCACCCGCTGGACTGCCCGACCTGTGACAAGGGCGGTGAGTGCCCGCTGCAGAACCAGGCGATGAGCACCGGCCGCGCGGACACCCGGTTCCACGAGCACAAGCGGGAGTACGAGAAGCCGATCCACATCTCCAGCCAGGTGCTGCTGGACCGGGAGCGGTGCGTGCTCTGCCAGCGCTGCACCCGGTTCTCCGAGGAGATCGCCGGCGACAAGTTCATCGACCTGATGGACCGCTCCTCCGGCGAGCAGATCAACGTCTACCGGGACGACTTCTTCGGCGGCGAGGGCACCGGGGACGGTCAGGCCGGCGAGGGCGAGGGTGACGTCCCGTTCAACTCGTACTTCTCCGGCAACACCATCCAGATCTGCCCGGTGGGCGCGCTCACCGGCGAGCAGTACCGGTTCCGGGCCCGCCCGTTCGACCTGGTCTCCTCGCCGAGCGCCTGCGAGCACTGCGCCGCCGGCTGCTCCCAGCGCTCGGACCACCGCCGCGGGAAGGTGCTGCGCCGCTTGGCCGGCGACGACCCGGAGGTGAACGAGGAGTGGAACTGCGACAAGGGCCGCTGGGGCTTCCGGTACAGCACGGCCACCGACCGGCTCACCACCCCGCACATCCGTGACGCGGCCACCGGCAACCTGCGCGAGGCCTCCTGGAGCGAGGCCCTGCTGGCCGCGGCCGAGGGACTCAAGGCCGCGCGTGAGCGCGGCGTGGGCGTCCTTCCGGGTGGTCGATTGACGGTCGAGGACGCGTACGCCTACGCGAAGTTCGCCCGCACCGTTCTCGGCACCAACGACATCGACTTCCGGGCTCGCCCCGTACGCGCGGCCGGCTCGCCGCTGTCGACGACCGAGGAGGCGGACTTCCTCGCCGCCACGGTCGCCGGGTCCTCCGAGGTGACCTACGCCGACGTGGAGAACTCCCCGTCGGTCGTGATCGCCGGCCTGGAGCCGGAGGAGGAGTGCCCGATCCTCTTCCTGCGGCTGCGGAAGGGGTACACCAAGGGCAAGCTCAAGGTCACCGCTGTCGCACCGTACGTCTCCCGGGGTTTTGAAAAGCTCGGCGCCGCGGTCGTCACGGCTGTCCCGGGCGACGAGGCCCGCCTGCTCAGCACCGACCCGGCCCTGGCCGGAGCGCTCAGCGCCCCCGGCTCGCTGCTGATCGTCGGCGAGCGCCTGGCCACCGTGCCGGGCGGTCTGAGCGCCGCGGCCGACCTCGCCGCCCGCACCGGCGCCCGCCTCGCGTGGGTGCCCCGCCGGGCCGGTGACCGGGGCGCGCTCGACGCCGGATGCCTGCCGAACCTGCTGCCCGGCGGCCGTCCGGTCACCGACGCGGGTGCCCGTGCGGAGCTCTCGAGGGCCTGGCACCTCGACACCGGCGTGCTGCCCGCCACCGCCGGCCGCGACACCGACCGGATCATCGCGGCGGCTGCGGACGGCTCGCTCGGTGCCCTGCTGGTCGGCGGCGTGGACCCGGCCGACCTGGCCGACCCCCGCCTGGCGGAGGAGGCGCTCGACGCGGTCCCGTTCGTGGTCAGCCTCGAGCTGCGGCAGAGCGCGGTGACCCGGCGGGCGGACGTGGTCCTGCCGATCGCTCCGGCGGTCGAGAAGGCCGGCACGTACATGGACTGGGAAGGCCGCCTACGGTCGTTCGGCGCCGTGCTGAACAGCACCGCGATGAGCGACGGCCGGGTGCTGGAGGCGATCGCCGCTCTGCTCGACGTCACCCTGAACACCGGGGACGTCATGACGATCCGCCGTGAGCTGGGCAGCATGCCGGCCAGCACCGCGGCGCGCCCGGCGGCGCCCACCGCCGAGCCGGCCGGTCTGCCGAAGCCCGGTCAGCACGAGGCTGTGCTCGCCACCTGGCACCACCTGATCGACCTGGGTTCGCTGCTCGACGGCGACCAGGTGCTGGCCGGCACCGCCCGGCAGTCGGTGGTCCGCCTCGGCAAGGACCTCGCCGAGGAGCTCGGGGTCGCCGACGGTGACCTCGTCACGGTCAGTACCGACCGCGGCGCGATCACCCTGCCGGCCGAGATCACCGACCTGCCGCCGCGGGTGGTGTGGGTGCCCACCAACTCGCCGGGTTCGACGGTGCGCCGCAGCCTCGGCGCGACCGCCGGTGCGGTGGTCAAGCTGACGGCCGGCGTGCCCGGCCCGATCCTCGCTGAGGGAGCGACCCGATGAACGAGGTGTTGCTGGCGGCGCATGCCGTCGACCCGACGCTGGAGACCTTCGAGAACGACATCTGGTGGATCTCGCTGTTCAAGCTGGTCCTCCTGTTCGTGGTGCTCCTGCTCCTGACGCTCTTCACGATCAACTACGAACGCAAGGTCGTCGCCCGGATGGCGGTCCGGCCCGGACCGAACCAGGTGGGGCCGAACGGCTGGCTGCAGAGCCTCACCGACGGTGTGAAGCTTCCGTTCAAGGAAGAGATCATTCCGAAGACCGCCGACAAGGTGGTCTACTTCATCGCTCCGGTGATCTCGGCGACCGTGGCGTTCACCGCCTTCGCCGTCATCCCGTTCGGTGGTGTGGTGAACATGTTCGGTCACCAGACCGCACTGCAGCTCACCGACGTGCCGGTCTCGGTGCTGGTCCTGCTCGCCTGCTCGTCGATGGCGGTGTACGGCGTCGTGCTGGCCGGCTGGGCGTCCGGCTCGACCTACCCGCTGCTCGGCGGGCTCCGGTCGAGCGCGCAGATGATCTCGTACGAGGTCGCGATGGGCCTCTCCATCGTGGCGGTGTTCATGACCGCCGGCACGATGAGCACCTCGCAGATCGTCGCGGCGCAGGCCTCCGGCGAGCCGGTGAACATCTTCGGCATCGACCTCACCGCCCCCGGCTGGTACGCGGTACAGCTCCTGCCGAGCTTCATCGTCTACATGATCGCCGCGGTCGGCGAGACCAACCGGGCGCCGTTCGACCTGCCCGAGGCGGAGTCCGAGCTGGTCGGCGGCTTCCACACGGAGTACTCGTCCTTCAAGTTCGCGCTCTTCTTCCTGGCCGAGTACATCAACATGATCACCGTCTCGGCGTTCTGCACCACGCTGTTCCTCGGCGGCTGGCGCGCACCCTGGCCGATCACCGCTGTCTGGGAGGGCGCCAACGCGGGCTACTTCGGGCTGATCTGGTTCTTCCTGAAGGTGTTCGCGCTGCTCTTCGGCTTCATCTGGCTCCGCGCCACGCTGCCCCGGATGCGCTACGACCAGTTCATGCGCTTCGGCTGGAAGGTGCTGATCCCGGTCAACCTGGTCTGGATCCTGTTCCTGGCCTACTTCAAGGTCGCCCGCAGCGGTGAGCTCTCCTCCGAGGTTCGCTGGATCTCCACCGGTGCCATCGCGGTGATCGTGCTGGCCATCGCCTGGGGCTGGCCGGCGAAGAAGACGCAGCGGAAGCTCTCGATCGAGGAGGAGCTGGCGCATCGGCCGCCGGGCAGCTTCCCGGTCCCACCGATGGACCTGCAGGTGCCGCCGAGTCCACGAGCCCGCCGAGCCGTGGCCGAGCGTGCCCCGGCCACCGTCGGCGGCGACTCCGAAACGAAGGAGGTGTGACGTGGGCACCTTCACCGGCTCCTTCAAGGGTTTCGGCGTGACCTTCGCGCACATGTTCCGCAAGGTGATCACGACCGACTACCCGTTCTCGCCGCCCAAACCGGCGCCGCGCTATCACGGGCGGCACATCCTCAACCGTCACCCGGACGGCCTGGAGAAGTGCATCGGCTGCGAGCTGTGCGCCTGGGCCTGCCCGGCCGACGCGATCTACGTCGAGGGCGGCGACAACACCGACGAGCAGCGTTTCTCGCCGGGCGAGCGGTACGCGAAGATCTACCAGATCAACTACGCCCGGTGCATCTTCTGCGGGCTCTGCATCGAGGCCTGCCCGACCCGTTCGCTGACCATGAGCAACGAGTACGAGCTGGCCCGCGACAACCGCCAGGACCTGATCTTCACGAAGAAGGAGCTCCTGGCCCCGCTGCTGCCCGGTATGGAGCAGCCGCCGCACCCGATGCGCCTCGGTGAGACCGACAAGGACTACTACATCGGTGCCCTCACCAACCCGGGAACGTCGGTCGGTGCCGAGCGGGCACCGTGGTCGGACGCCGATACGCACGACGCCTCGGAACCGCACACGCACGCCGACCGGCCCGAGGCGGCCGGAACCGTCCGGAAGGAAGGTGCGGGGCGATGATGACCGAAGTCGTACTCGCGGCCGCCGCGGGGCACGTCTCCACCGGAGAGGCTGTCGCCTTCTGGATCCTCGGGCCGGTCGCGGTGATCGGCGCGCTCGGCATGATCCTCGCCCGTAACGCCGTCCACTCGGCGCTGTGGCTGGTCGTGACCATGCTCTGCCTGGGCTTCCTCTACGTGGTCAACGCGGCGCCGTTCCTGGGCGCCGTCCAGATCATCGTCTACACCGGCGCCATCATGATGCTTTTCCTGTTCGTGCTGATGCTGGTCGGCCGGGACGCCTCGGACTCGCTGATCGAGACGTTGCGCGGTCAGCGGCTGGCCGCGATCGTGCTCGGCGTCGGCTTCGCGGCTCTGATCGGAACCGGTCTGGCTCGCTCGCTCGGCACGACGGACGCCGTCGGTCTCGCCGAGGCGAACAAGAACGGCAACGTGGAGGGCCTGGCCGCACTGCTCTTCACCCAGTACGTCTACGCCTTCGAGGTCACCTCGGCCCTGCTCATCACGGCAGCCGTCGGCGCCATGGTGATGGCCCACGTGGTGAAGACGAAGGAGGAGACGGCCGACCAGGTGACCCGGATGAAGGAGCGCTTCCGCCCGGGCAACTACCCCGGTCCCAAGCCCGGCCCCGGCGTCTACGCGAACACCATGTCGGTGGCCGCACCGGGCCGCCTGCCGGACGGCAACGGAGCCGAGCGCAGCATCTCGCCGATCCTCCCGGTCCGCGAGTTGACGCCCACCGAGGCGGCACCGAAGGGAACCGAGAAGTGACTCCCGACTACTACCTCAT
The DNA here is from genome assembly GCF_042666575.1 of Actinoplanes sp. GCM10030250. Lineage (NCBI taxonomy): Bacteria > Bacillati > Actinomycetota > Actinomycetes > Micromonosporales > Micromonosporaceae > Actinoplanes > Actinoplanes sp. GCM10030250. The sequence continues at coordinate 94,433 of NZ_JBHTDO010000007.1, forward strand.
CCTGGCGTCCGTGCTCTTCACCATCGGTGCGTCGGGCGTATTGATCCGGCGCAACGCGATCGTGCTGTTCATGTGCATCGAGCTGATGCTCAATGCCGCGAACCTGGCACTGGTCACCTTCAGCCGGATCAACGGCAGCCTCGACGGCCAGATCATCTCGTTCTTCGTGATGGTCGTCGCGGCAGCCGAGGTCGTCGTCGGCCTTGCCATCATCATGTCGATCTTCCGTACGCGGCGCTCGGCGAGCGTCGACGACGCGAACCTTCTTAAGTACTGAAGGGCCTTCACGTGGAACAGACAGTGGAGTTCGCCCCCGCGACGGGAGTGCTGAGCAGCATCTGGCTGCTCGTGGCGATTCCCCTCGCCAGCGCGGCCGTGCTGCTGCTGCTCGGCAAGCGGGCCGACAAGTGGGGGCACTGGCTCGGCGTCCTCGCGGTCGCCGCCTCGTTCGTGCTCGGGCTGATCTTCTTCGCGAGCCTGGCCGGCCTGGACGCCGAGAAGCGCTCGGCAGAACTGAGCCTCTGGGACTTCATCGTGGTCGGCGGCCTACACGTCGACTTCGGCCTTCTCTTCGATCCGCTCTCCGGCGTCTTCGTACTGCTGATCACGGGCGTCGGCTCGCTGATCCACCTGTACGCGGTCGGCTACATGGAGCACGACCCCGGTCGGCGGAAGTTCTTCGCCTACTTCAACCTCTTCGTCGCGGCGATGTTGCTGCTGGTCCTGGGCAACAACTACGTGATGCTCTACTTCGGCTGGGAGGGCGTCGGTCTGGCGTCGTACCTGCTGATCTCGTTCTGGTACACCCGGCCGTCCGCGGCCACCGCCGGTAAGAAGGCGTTCCTGATGAACCGGGTCGGCGACGCCGGCCTGGCCATCGGCATCTTCCTGATGTTCACCGAGCTGGGCAGCACCCAGTACTCGGACGTTTTCAACGGTGTCCCGTCGCTGGCCGCCGGAACGATCCTGATCATGGGCATCCTGCTCCTGCTCGGCGCCGCCGGTAAGTCGGGTCAGTTCCCGCTCCACGCCTGGTTGCCGGACGCCATGGAGGGCCCGACCCCGGTGTCGGCGCTCATCCACGCGGCCACCATGGTCACCGCGGGCGTCTACCTGATCGCCCGGTCCAACCCGATCTTCTCGGCGAACACCACACTCCAGTTGATCGTGGTCAGCGTCGGCGCCCTGACGCTGCTGATGGGCTGCGTCATCGGTGCGGCCAAGGACGACATCAAGCGGGTCCTCGCCTGGTCGACGGTGAGCCAGATCGGTTACATGTTCCTCGGCGTCGGGCTCGGCGGCGGCGCGTACGCGCTGGCCATCGTGCACCTGCTGGCGCACGGCTTCTTCAAGGCCAACATGTTCCTCGGCGCCGGCTCGGTCATGCACGGCATGCACGACCAGGTCGACATCCGCCGGTTCGGTGGGCTGTCGAAGCACATGAAGATCACCTGGATCACCTTCGCCACCGGCTGGCTGGCGATCATCGGCATCCCGCCGCTCTCCGGCTTCTTCTCCAAAGAGCCGATCATCGCGGCCGCCTTCGAGCGTGAGGTGACCTGGGAGGCCTGGGTGTTCGGGCTGGCCGCGCTGATCGGCGCCGGCCTGACCGCCTTCTACATGACCCGGCTGTTCGTGCTGACGTTCCACGGCCCGGCCCGCTGGACCGACGACATCAAGCACCCGCACGAGTCGCCGCCGATCATGACGATCCCGCTGATCCTGCTGGCGATCGGCTCGGTCGGCGCGGGCTGGCTGATGAGCACGAGCGTGCCGGACTGGCTGACCCCGGTCCTCGGCGAGGAAGCCGGCGAGGCGGCGCACGGCGTCCTCTCGCACACCATGATCACCATCCTGTCGCTGGTCGTCACGGTGCTCGGCGCGGGTCTGGGCTGGGCGCTGTTCCGCAACGGCACGGCCACCGAGCCGCAGCCGGCGGGGGTGCTGGTCACCGCCGCACGGCGCAACCTCTACACCGACGCGGTCAACGAGGCGGTGTTCGAGCGGCCCGGCATCTACCTCACCCGCGCCCTGGTGTTCCTCGACAACAGGGGCATCGACGGCGTGGTCAACGGCATCGCGGCCGCGGTCGGCGGCGGGTCCGGCCGGTTGCGGCGGCTGCAGACCGGGTTCGTGCGCTCGTACGCCCTGTCGATGCTCACCGGCGCCATGCTCATCGTGGGCGCCTTCATCGCGATCCAGCTGGGGTGGTTGGCTTGAGCGACTTTCCGTTCCTGTCCGTCCTGACGGTTCTGCCGCTGGTCGGAGCCGGGGTGGTGGCTTTCATCCCGCGGGCGAAGGCCGAGCTGGCCAAGATGGTGGCGCTCGCCTGGTCGCTGGTGGTGCTCGTACTGAGCATCGTCATGTGGGCCGCGTTCACCATCGACGGCGACCGGTTCCAGTTCCACGAGTCGTACGCCTGGATCCCGTCCTGGGACGCCCGGTTCACCTTCGCCGCCGACGGCATCGCGCTCGTGATGCTGATGCTGATCGCCGTCCTGTTCCCGATCGTCATCCTGGCGTCCTGGAACGACGTCGACCAGAGCCGGCGGTCCGCACCGGCCTACTTCGCGCTGCTGCTCTCCTTCGAGTTCACGATGATCGGTGTCTTCGCCGCGGCGGACATCTTCCTCTTCTACGTGTTCTTCGAGATCATGCTGATCCCGATGTACTTCATCATCGGATCGTTCGGCAGCGGCCAGAAGCAGTACGCGGCGGTGAAGTTTTTCCTCTACAGCCTGGTCGGCGGCCTCTTCATGCTGGCCGCGGTGATCGGCCTGTGGGTGATCGGCGGGCACACCTTCGACTTCGTGAAACTCAGCGAGGCCGCGGGCTCGATGGACCAGAACACCGCGCGCTGGCTGTTCCTCGGCTTCTTCGTGGCGTTCGCGATCAAGGCGCCGTTCTTCCCGTTCCACACCTGGCTGCCGGACTCCGGTGGCGCCGCACCAGCCGGTGCGGCCGCGCTGCTCGTCGGTGTGATGGACAAGGTCGGCACGTTCGGGATCCTGCGGTACTGCCTCTCGCTCTTCCCCGAGGCGTCCCGCTGGTTCGCTCCGGCGGCCATGATCCTCGCGGTCATCGGCATCATCTACGCGGCGCTGCTCGCGGTCGGCCAGAACGACCTGAAGCGGCTGGTGTCGTACACGTCGATCGCCCACTTCGGCTTCATCGGCATCGGCATCTTCGCGTTCACGACGCAGGCCGGCACCGGAGCCGTGCTCTACATGGTCAACCACGGTCTCGCCACCGGACTGCTCTTCATCGTGGTCGGCATGTTCGTGGCCCGGCGCGGTTCGGCGCTGGTCAGCGACTTCGGCGGCGCGGGCAAGCTGGTACCGGTCCTGGCCGGGGTGCTCTTCTTCGCCGGTCTGGCCTCGCTGGCCCTGCCCGGCACGGCACCGTTCGTCAGCGAGTTCCTGGTACTGATCGGCACCTTCAGCACCAACAAGCCGATCGCCGTGATCGCGACCCTCGGCATCATCCTCGCCGCCGCGTACGTGCTGTGGATGATCCAGCGCACCACCCAGGGCACTCTCAACCCGGCTCTCACCGAGGTGCCGGCGATGTCCAAGGACCTGACCCTGCGGGAGAAGTTCGTGGTCGCACCGCTGATCGCGCTCCTGCTGGTGCTCGGCTTCTACCCGAAGCCGGTCACCGACGTGATCAACCCGGCGGTGCAGGCGACCATGCAGGACGTCGGTACGCGCGACCCGGCTCCGACGGTGGTCGCTGATGGAGAGGCAGGCCGTTAGCCATGGAAGAGCTGAAGCTGGAACTTCCCCCGATCGACTACGGCGCAATGCTGCCCATGTTGATCCTCTTCGCGGCCGCCTGCCTCGGGGTGGTCCTCGAGGTCGTCCTGCCGCGCCGGGTGCGTAACACCGTCCAGCTCGTGGTGGCGCTGCTCGCTGTCGTCGCGTCGCTGACGGCGGTGGTGATGGCCCGCGGCACGCACATCAAGACCATCGGCAACGCGGTGGCGGTGGACGGCCCGACCCTCTTCCTCCAGGGCGCCATCCTGGTGCTGGGCGCGGTGTCGCTGCTGCTCATCGGCGAGCGGTCGGTCGAGCAGGGCGGCGCGTTCGTCTCGCAGGCCGCGATCACGGTCGGCTCCAAGAAGGACGTTCAGCAGGCCGCCGGTCAGCCGGGTGCCACCGAGGTCTACCCGCTGACCATCTTCGCGCTCGGCGGCATGCTCCTCTTCGTCGCCGCCAACGACCTGCTCACCATGTTCGTCGCGCTCGAGGTCTTCTCGCTGCCGCTCTACCTGCTCTGTGCCCTGGCCCGTCGCCGGCGCCTGCTCAGCCAGGAAGCAGCGCTGAAGTACTTCCTGCTCGGCTCGTACGCCTCCGCGTTCTTCCTCTTCGGCGTGGCCTTCATCTACGGCTTCGCCGGCGCGGTCCAGCTCGACAAGATCCACCTCGCTGTCGCCGACCCGCAGCGCAGCCAGGTGCTGCTCTACGCCGGTTTCGGCCTGGTCTCGATCGGACTGCTCTTCAAGGCCGCGCTCGCCCCGTTCCACGTCTGGACGCCGGACGTCTACCAGGGCGCGCCGACCCCGATCACCGCGTTCATGGCGGCCTGCACCAAGGTGGCGGCGTTCGGCGCCCTGCTGCGGATCCTCTACGTGGCGTTCGAGGGTGTGCGCTGGGACTTCCAGCCGGTCCTCGGCACGATCGCGGTGCTCACGATGTTCACCGGCGCGGTCCTGGCGGTCACCCAGACCGACCTCAAGCGGCTGCTGGCGTACTCGTCCATCGCCAACGCCGGCTACCTGCTCGTCGGCGTCCTCGCCCTGAACGAGGAGGGTCTGAGCAGCACGATGTTCTACCTCGTCGCCTACGGGTTCTCGGTGCTCGCGGCGTTCGCGATCATCAGCCTGGTCCGCGACGCCGACGGCGAGGCCACCCACCTGTCCCGGTGGGCGGGCATCGGCCGAAAGAGCCCACTGCTCGCGGGTGTCTTCACCTTCATCCTGCTCGCCTTCGCCGGCATCCCGCTGACCAGCGGCTTCACCAGCAAGTTCGCGGTGTTCGGCGCGGCCGTCGAGGGCGGGCAGACCTGGCTGGTGATCTTCGGAGTGATCACCAGCATGCTGCTGGCCTTCCCGTACCTGCGGGTTGTCGTACTGATGTGGCTCTCCGAGCCCGGCGAGTCGACCCCTGCGGTCTCCATCCCGGGCTTCCTCACCTCGACCGCGCTGGCGCTCGGCGTGATCGTCACGGTGGCGCTGGGCGTCGTACCGGCCCCGCTGATCGACCTCACCAGGGATGCGGCACAGTTCGTCCGCTGACTTCCGAAACCGATCAGTCGAGAGCCCCGGCCGCGCGCCGGGGCTCTCGCCGTTCCACCCACCGATCAACACCGTCCAACACCAGCTCGGGTACGGGCAATCGCGCCCTCCCTACCCCACGCTCAACCACCCCCACCCCCACCCCCACCCCGGCCGGCTCCCAGCGCTGCCGCCGAGACGCCTCTCACGCCCAGCCCGTCGGCTCGGCTGGCCGTCAGCGGTGTCTTTCGGGCCGGAAGGCGCCTCTCACGTCCAGCTGGTTGGTCCAGCTGGTTGGTCCGGCTGGCTGTCAGCGGTGCTTTTCGGGCCGGAAGGCGCCTCTCACGTCCAGCCGGGGTTCGGGCGAGGGCTAGGGCCGGGGCTGGGGCGCGCTTGAGCGGCTGCGGATATCCATGTCGGAAGGTGTTGAGGGGGTCTTCGCCGTGTGCAAGGCCGGAAGTGGGGTGAGATAGGCCACCGTGACGCACGGGCATCGCCCAGTTAGGCCGGTAGCCAGGGGACTTGTGCTGACTCGTACCCCTGCTGTCGGATCTTTGATCTTGTCGCGCGCCACCCTGGCACTGAAACCGTCAGACCCGTATGGCATCGTGAAAGCGTGGTGAGCACCGGTGATCTGACCCCACCCGATCGGACCCCACCCGATCGGACACAGCCCGATCTGGTACAGCCTGATCTGGCGCATCCCGATCCGGCGCTGTCGCCGCTGGGCCTCGACGTCGATCCCGCACTGGACGCGTCGGTGTCGGCGACGCTTGTCGCTGTGGAAGAGGCGTTGCGTGGCCATGTCGCCAGCGCCGACCCCCTGGTGGCCGAGGCCGCACGCCATCTCGCTGATGCCGGTGGCAAGCGGTTCCGTCCGCTGCTGGTGGCGCTCGGTGCCCAGTTCGGTGATCCGACGGCGCCCGAGATCGTCGATGCGGCAAACGTGGTCGAGCTGACGCACCTCGCGACGCTCTATCACGACGACGTCATGGACGAGGCCGACGTCCGGCGGGGTGCTCCGAGCGCCAACGCGCGCTGGGGCAACTCGGTGGCGATCCTCGTCGGCGACTATCTCTTCGCGCAGGCCGCCGACCTGGCCGCCTCGCTCGGCACCGAAGCGGTGCACCTGCAGGCGCAGACCTTCGCGCGCCTGGTGCACGGCCAGATCGCCGAGACGGTGGGTCCGCGTGACAGCGACCCGATCGAGCACTACCTGCACGTCATCACGGAGAAGACCGCCTCGCTGATCGCGACCGCGGCCCGGTTCGGTGGCCTCTTCTCGGGCGCCCGGCCGGAGCATGTGGAGGCTCTCGCCGGTTATGGCGAGACCATCGGCATCGCGTTCCAGCTCTCCGACGACCTGCTGGACATCGCCTCCGAGTCGGTCCAGTCGGGGAAGACACCCGGCACCGACCTGCGCGAGGGTGTGCCGACCCTGCCGGTGCTCTACTCGCTGGCCGGTGACGACACCGACGCGTCCGCGGTTCGGCTGCGCGAGCTGCTGTCGGCCGGTCCGATCACCGACGACACGCTGCACGCCGAGGCGCTGGGGCTGCTGCGGGAGTCGGCGGCGATGAAGCGGGCGCGGGAGACGGTGCGGACCTATGCGGAGGACGCCCGGGCACGGCTGGCGCCGCTTCCGGAGGGGGAGGCGCGGCGTGCGATGGAGGCACTCTGCGACTTCATCGCCGACCGAACGGGCTGAGCATCTACTATCCGGTCGGAAGCGCCGCTTTCTCCGTACCCCTGCCTGGTCCTGCCTGGTCTGCTAACCCGCCGCGTGCTCCTTTTCGGTCGCGTGGCGGCGGAGTAGGCGACTGCCGAGCATCATCAACGCTCCTGCCGTGACCATCGCGCACGCGCCGACCGTCCACATCGTTGGGTAGCCGGCGGCGTTCGCCAGCGCACCCAGCGTGAGCGGCCCGACGCAGCCGCCGGCATAAACGCCCGCCTGGGTGATCGACGTCGCGGCGGCGGGCGCCTGCGGATGGAGCCGGACCACCGCGAAGTTCAGCAATCCCGGCCATGACCAGCCGAAACCGAAGCCGAGCAGCACGCCTAGGACCAGCGCGAACTCGCCAGGGATCGCGAGCAGCCCCAGGCCGACGGCGCCGCAGGCGAGCAGTGCGGCGCTCACTCCCACCTGCTTGCCGGGGCGCCGGTCCGCCTGCCAGCCGCCGGCGATCCGGGCCAGCATGCAGACCGCGCCGCCGAGGGTGAGTGCGAGGCCGGCCGCTCCCGGCGAGATGCCGCGGTCCACGGCGGAGGAGACCACGAAGGTGCCGAGCGCGTTCGCGGAACCTGACGCGAGCGTGCCGGCGAGACCGATCACGATCAGCGCTCCGGTGGCCTGTCCCGCCTCGCGCGCCGGCCGTCGCTGCTCCTGCTCGGCCGGGATCAGCGGGATCGCGGCCAAGCCGAAGGCGCCGGCGAGCACGAACGCCCAGCGCCAGCCGACGGTGAGTGCCACCGCGGGGACCGCCGCACCGGCCAGCAGCGTGGCGATCGGGATGGCGGCCTGTTTGATGCCGAAGGTCAGGCCCTGGCGGCGGATCGGTACGTGCCGGGACAGGCTGGTGTTGCTGGCCAGCTGCCCCATGGCGTTGGCGGCGCCGCCGATCATGATGATCGCGATCAGCGTCCACAGCGATCGGGCCGCGGCGGCGACCCCGATCAGGGCGAGTGCCGCGAGGGTGACGCCGAGCCGCGCGATTCGGGTCGCTCCGTGACGCTCCACCAGAGCTCCGGCCGGGATCGAGGCCAGAGCACTCGCTCCGAAGTAGGCGGAAACGGCCAAACCGAGGCCTGCGGGGGAGAAACCGAGCTCCTCGCCGATCTGAACGGCCAGGCCCCCGATAAGGAAGACCGGTATCGAAACAGCGATCGTCACCGCGAGCGCCCCGACGGTGGCGCGGCTGGCATCGGCGCTGGTGAAACCGGTTCCGTTCGGTGCAAATCGGGGCGTTGCCACTGGACGAAGACTAGGCCATCCGGTCGCAACCCGGCTGCGGACAGTTCCATCGATCACACCCGCTGTGTAAATCGATCGTGATCCACATGCTTTTGGCATTCCGTCCACGAACGTTTCTTCATATGGTGTAAGTCCCTGGCCTCGGAGGTAGCTGTGCGTGACCCCCTAGCGGAGCCGTCAGATCTCATCCGGAGCGTGTCGCGTGCCCTGCGCGTTCTGGAGTCGGTCGGACGTGCGCCGCGCGGACTCACCGTCAAGCAGATAGCCCGGCGGTGTGAGCTGACCGTCGCGACGACCTACCACCTGGTGCGGACCCTGGCATATGAGGGCTACGTGATCCGCCGGGAGGACGGCACGTACATCGTCGGTCTCGAGATTGCCGATCGATACCGCGAGCTGGTCTCGGCGTTCCGTGGTCCACCGGCTGTCGGCGAGGCCCTGCGCCGCGCCGCCCTCGACACCGGCTACAGCCATTACCTGGGCCGGTTCGTCGGCGGCCGGATCGCCGTCACCGCCTCGGCGGAGGGCGCCCGGTCACCGTTCCTCGACGACATCGCACCCGGCTTCGACGAGGGCGGCCACGCCACGGCGCTCGGCAAGGCGCTGCTCGCCACGCTCACCCCCGACCAGCGCTCGCGCTACCTCCGGGACTACGGCATGCGCGCATTCACGCCGGCGACGCTGACGACACCCGAGGCGCTCGAGGCGGATCTGGCGGCAGGGGAACGACGCGGCATGCAGATCGAAATGGGACAGTTCCGGCAGGGGCTGGCCTCGGCTGCCGTGGTCGTGGTTGCCGATCGCGACATGGAGCGGCGGCTCGTGCTCGCCTGCTCGATGCCCGCCGCGGAGATGCTGACCTCGGCTCGAGTGGTGCGGGCCAAGCTCACGGCGGCCGCCCGGAACGTGGCCGAGGCACTGTCCGGAGGCGAATCCGCGACCGCCTGATGGACCGTGGCTCTCCGCATGCGGGCCGCCACGTTTTGACGAGGACCGTTAAGGAATCGTTGAACCTTCGAGTCCTACGCCGCGTACCAGAGACCGGGACGAACGAGCCGGCTGGAGGCGGTACGGATGCGGTGCGAGGACGGGCACGACGACGCCGCCTATGTCCTCGGCGCGCTGTCGCCGGGTGAGCGGGCCGCCTACGAGAGTCACCTGGCGAGCTGTTCGTTCTGCAGGGAGGCAGTTGCCGACCTGGCACGCGTGCCCGACATGCTGGACCGGCTCGACGCCGACGAGTTCGCGCGGCTCCTCGACCCCTCCCTGACCTCGCACTCCTCTGCTTATCCACATCCTTATCCACACCCCCATCCACGCCGTCGACCACGCGTGCGGGCGTTCTCGATCCGCGTGCTCAGCACCGTCGTGGCGGCGGTGCTCGTCCTTCTTGTCGGCGGCGGGGTCGTGGCGTGGAGCATGGACCGCACCGCACCGGTGGCGGCACCGCCCGGCCCGGCCCTCGCGATGGACCCGGTCGAGGACGTGTCCCCGATAACGGCGACGGTGCGGCTCACCAGCACCGCGGGTGGGACGAACGTCGAGATGGTGTGCTCGTACAGCAAGTCCGCGGAGAAGGCCTACACGTTCCGGCTGATCGCGTACGGCCCCGACGAGCAGAAGGAACAGTTGGGCTCGTGGCTGGCGCAGCCCGGGACCACCTTCCGGATGCCAGGGGTCACCCACTTCGCCGAAGGCAGCCTGGCTCGGCTCGAAGTGGTGCGCTACGACGGCAAGGCGATGCTGGCCTTCGACATGCCGGGCTTCAAATCCGGCGGTTGATCTCCTCCCGCGGCCGCGCGTCAGCGGGCTTCTCCCGCGGTCGTGAGTCAGCGGGAGGGTAGGGCGGCGGCGGCCGACCCAGCGGCGGTGGCGGCCGTCGCGTCGGCCGCCGCACGTTCCCGCGCTGTGGCACGGCCGCTGCGCAGACCGTCCACGGTGAAAATGATCAGCGCGACCCAGACCAGTCCGAAACCGGCCAGCCGGGCGGCGGGCATCGGCTCGTGGAAGAGCAGCACGCCACACGCCAGCTGAATGATCGGCGCCACGTACTGCATGATGCCGAGACCCACGAGCGGCACCCGATTCGCCGCCGCGGCGAACAGCATCAGCGGCCCGGCAGTGGCAATACCGGAAATGATCATCAGGGCCGTGTGCGTGGCCGACACGTGCCCGAACTCCGCACCACCTGACACGTTCAGCCACGTCAGGTACCCCAGCGCCGGCACCGCAAGGACAGCCGACTCGACGAACAGCCCCTCCGCCGGCGGCAGCGACATCCGCTTCTTGATCAGGCCGTAGCACCCGAACGACGCGGCAAGCGTCAACGCGATGTAAGGCAGCCGTCCGTAATCGATCGCCAGCACGGCAACCGCGAGCGCACCCACCCCCACCGCCGCCCACTGCCAGGCCCGCAACCGCTCCCGCTGGACGAACACACCGAGCAGCACCACTACCAGCGGAGTGATGAAGTAGCCCAGCGCAGTCTCCACAACCCGGGACGAATTGACACCATAGATGTATGTGCCCCAGTTGATCCCGATCAGCACAGCAACCAGGACGATGCCGCCGAGCAGCCGCGGCGTGCGAAGAATGCGGCCGAGAAACCGCCAATTACGCAGGGCGGCGAGCACGATGGCCACGAACAGCACGGACCAGATGATGCGGTGGGAAAGGATCTCCAGCGCGGGCGACGGGCGGAGCAGCTTGAAGTAGATCGGGAAGAAACCCCAGATCGCGTACGCCGTGAGGCCGTACACATATCCACGCCGCTCATCACTCATGCCTCCCACCGTAAGGCGGGGTTGGGGGTTACGGTCCTTGCATATGCGTTAGCTCACGAGGCCAATTCCGAGGGCGTGGCGGGTTTCTTCACCACCGCGGGAAACGCTCACGGCCGTCTTTCCACAGCCTCAACGGCCGCGCGACTCCCGCCCCACAGGGTCTCTCCGCGTGCGACTGTGGGGGCGCCTGGAAAGGCGCCCCCACAGTGTCGTCGCAGCTAGTCGTCGTCGCGGTCGTCGCCGGTGGTTCTGGTGGCGGCTGGTTGTTCGGCGGCGGCCGGTTGTCGGTCAGTCGTCGCCATCGGGGACCACCATGTTCAGCAGCCAGCTGACGACGCCGACCAGCAGCGCGCCCAGAACGGCGGACGGCCAGAAGGCGTCCACGTGGAATCCGAGGTCGAGTTCGCCGGCGATCCAACTGGTGAGCATGAACAGCAGGCCGTTCACGACGAGCGCGATCAGGCCGAGCGTGAGAACGTAGAGACCGCAACCGAGCATCTTGATGATCGGCCGCAGGATCGCGTTGATGAGACCGAAGATCACCGCGACCGCCAGCAACGTGCCAACCTTGCCGGCAGCGGAGTCAGCGGTCAGGTCGATCCCGTCGATCACCAGGGTCGCGATCCACAGTGAGACGGCTGTAATCGCCAGCCGGATGAGGATGCCCATGGCTGGGCATGGTGCCATGGCCGGACCACCTGCGGGTACGACACTCCGCGATCTTCATCCACCCGTCGCAGAAGAATCAGTCATATCCAGATTTATCGCTCAGCATCCGCCCCTCTCCGCTTGGCGCACGCCCGTCTTCGCTCAGCCCGCGCCCGTCTTCGCTCAGCCCGCGCCCGTCTCCGCTCAGCCCGCGCTCCTCCCTGCTTCGGATCGCCGCAGCCACCCGGCGACGAAGGGGCCGGCTCGGGTCACCGATGAGCACTTTCTCAATCGGCGTCTCAGCGAGCGCCGCCCACCGAACCGAACTACGGCTGACCACAGCGATCATCGTGGCCCGCATCCGGGTAAGAAGGTCCGCGGTCTCGCCCAGACTCAAAGCCTCACCGAGAAGCGCGGCCTCGTCGGCCTCCAGCGGCTGCAGAATGAGCAGGTCCGCTCGGGCGGCGATCTCAAGGTCGCCGGTGCTCACAACGTCGCGCACCACCAGAGTCGTATGCCAGCGTTCCACGCAATCCAAAGCGCCGCTGCCGCCGCTGCCGCTGCCGCTGCCGCCGCTGCCGCTGCCGCTGCCGCCGCTGCCGCTGCCGCTGCCGCCATCGGTTGCGCTGGCCTGGCCGGAGTCGATGATGGTGAGCGACGGGTGCACCGGTGACCCGGCGGATGGATCGAGCGGCTGGTCCATCGGCAGCACGGTGATAGAGCCGCCCGGTGCGGCGGCTCCGCGCACGAACGGCGCCCAATCCTGTGGCCGACTGCTGCGCACCGTGACCTGGGCGCCGGTCGCCAGCGCTCGGAACACCACCAACTGCGCGCAGGGCAACCCGCCGATCAGCGCAACGAGGGTGGGATCCGGCCGGAAGAGGCGGGCACGCACCGGACCGCCCTCGCGATTCCGTCCCAGTATCAGACCAGCCCGCACGACGGGCGCATCGAACCCGTTGAAGGAAGTAGTCGGGTCGAACCAGCCGCCCAGGGGCAGGGTGTCGGACAGGCCCGGTAGATGCGATCCGTCCCATCGGAGCAACTCCACGCCTTCGGGAGTGAGCAGCCTCGACAGCGACTGGGCAGCCTTACCGATAGCGGTGGCGTCGGGCGCCGCGAGCCGGACCAGCAAACTTCCAGGCCGCGTCAGCGAATTCGCGGGCGGCGTCAGCGAATTCCCGGGTTGGGTCAGCGATTTCCCGGGTTGGGTCAGCAGGCTCTCGGGTTGTTGCGGGTTGAGGGCGGCGGTCACGGACACGGTTGTCGCTGATGCGGGCAGGCCCAACAGCTGAGCGATGACGTGTCCGGGAAGTGCGGTGCCAGGGGCGGAACAGCACTGGAACGTTGTCTGGAAATGTTCACCGAGCCGCACCCCGTCCCAGAACTCGCGAGCCTTGCCGAGCGGAGGTGCGTGTGCTGACTCGGCGATCACCCGTACTGAAGCGGGGCGGTCCAAGGGCCGGGCACCGTACGTCCGCAGACGCCGCATCAAGCGGCGCGCCTGGCCCACAAGCGAGCGCCTCAACTCCTCATCGGACCAGCCGTCGGCGCGCAGGACGCGAAGGGCCAGCACGGCGCTGAACTGTGCGAGCGAGTTGCCGTCGCTCAGGGTGCGGTATGAGCCCGCGGCGGGGCCGGATCCGCCTCGTCCGGTGGGCGGCGGGACGCCGGTCAGGACCAGTTGCAGCCGGGTCGGTGGCTGATCCTTCTCGGGCGTGGGCAGGAGAGTCGCGAGCGAGGGCAAGCAGGCGAAATGGTCAGTGAGCTCGAGGAGGACGGAAAGGCCGAACTCGTCGGAGAGCACCGCGGCGGGTGCTCCGGCCAGGTCTGCCGTCGTCACGAGAGTTCGTGGGGCGACGAAGGCGAGGACCGACGCCGGTGAGTCGAGGTGGGCGGCGCGGCGGCGAGTGGCGAACCTGACGAGGGCGGCGAGCCATCCGAAGGCCCAGCGGTCATGTGTGCGTACCCAAGTGAGGGCGAGCAGGGCCGCGGCGCAGAGCCCTGCCAGTGCCGGCATCGCGCCACCGCGTGTGGTGCCGAGGAGGATGAGCGCCAGGGCCATCTGCGTGGCGACGATCTGATTCAGCCGCACGCCCGGACGCCGTCCATTGAGGATCGCCGGTTGCGATGGTCCCGTCTTGATGCTCAACGCCGACCCCCATCGGTATTGATCTACTTGCACATTTAATCGTAGGTGAGGGGTGAGACAACATCGAGAGTTATCCACAATCACGGCGGCAGTGTGTCGGTTATCCACAGGCTGCGATCAGGTACTACCGCGCCGAGTAATCGGACGGATACGGTCGTCGGGAATCGCTCGTGGCGAGCGTTGCGCCTGTTTCAAGAGCGACTTCTAAACTGATCTACGTCTATGTCATTGATCGTCCACAAAAGATTTTTGCTGAGTGAGGAGGTGGCATCCCGTATGGCGCAGACGCAGGCCGAGGCTGCGGTGATGGTGAGCACCGCTGCGAACTTCGACCAGGTCAACGCCGGTGTGCAGCGCATGCTGAGCACTCTGATGTCCGAGCTGTCGATGCTCGACGGCGCCTGGAAAGGGCTCGGGGCGACGGCGTTCGAGCAGGTCAAGACGCAGTATGCGGCGGATCTGAAGAGCCTGAACCACGCGCTCGCGGAGACGGCGGCGGCGATCCGCACGTCCGGCGCGAGCTACGAGGTGTCCGACGCTGAGGCCGCCACTCGGGTCGCCCGGTCCGGTGGCAGCTTGAAGTTGCCGCTCTGATCGGGCCATCCCGCATCTCGTGGCTTCGATCTTCGAGGAGGAACTGATGAACGATGGCCTTCTACTGGTCAACTTCGGCGCGCTGCGGCAGGCGAGCGCTGACATCGACAAGGCTCTGATCACCCTGCGCTCGCAACTCGACCAGCTGGAGAGGGACGCCGGCCCGCTCGTGGCCACCTGGGCCGGTCAGGCTCGGGAGGCGTATTCGCAGCGGCAGTCCACCTGGCGCGCGGCCTCCGAGGATCTGCAGAACATCCTGCGGCAGCTCAAGATCGCGGTGGACGAGTCGGTGCAGGACTACGTCGATACTGAGCGGGCGGCCACGCGGCGGTTTCAGTGAGGTGGCGGCATCCGGGTGGGTGGTCGCATCCGGGTGGCTGATCGGGGCAGTCTGTTCCGCCATGGCCGGGGTCGCCCGTTCGCGTTATGGCCGGGCCGGTTTACGCGGTTACCATCAGTTGTTGGATGATCGCTCCGGGCGATCAGGGGTTGTCCGCAGGGTCTGTGGGATCTCGTCCCGGGTGCGCCGTTTATCCAACTCGACTGTCAGCACACCGCCGCCCATTGTGATTACGGCCTGACCTTGTAGGTTATACGCGTTGAGTTGGCTCGTTGGCACGCGTGGGGAGAGGTGGACGTGTCCGAGTGGGATCCGGCTACGGACGCCGAGGTCGCTATGCGCGATGCGTTGCGCACCGACGACCAAGAGTCCTACTTCCGCATTCTCGCTGGTGTCGACCTCCTGCTGCCAGTTTCGGCCGACGCACTCGCCGGCCGGGCACCGCTGGGCTGGGGGACGTGGAGCACCGGTGGGCGTACTCATGTGCTGGCGTTCACCTCGCAGGAGTCGTTGCGCTCCTGCCTCGCGGACTACACCGGCTCGGCTCGCCGCGTGCCCTATGCGGAGTTGGCCAACACCTGGCCCAACCTTGAATGGTGGCTTGCGGTAAACCCCGGCCTGCCGATCGAGGGCTACCTGCCCGCCTGGTTCGTGGCGCAGCTCGCCCGGGGTGACCTGCGGCTGCCTACCCGTGGCCCGGGTCGTGAGGCCCAGGGCGGCTCGCGGATCCAGGAGCTCGGCGCGGCGGCACTGGCGGCGAGCCGCGGCTCTGACGCGCCCGGCGGCCCCACCTACGACGGCGTGCCCCCGGGCGCACCGTCACCGATCACCTCCGGCGCGGGCCGGGGCCCGACCCCGGGTCAGACGTCCTTCACCCCCGCGGTGCACTCGGGAAACACCCCGGCTTCTCCGATGAGCGCCCCGCCCTCGTCGGGTGCCCCGGCCGGCTATCCCGGAACCCCAGCTCCGGGCGGCTTCGGGGGCATGCAGCCCGCGACCGGCCCCGGCGGTCTCCAGGCTCCCAGCGGGCTTCAGCGCCCCGGTCCCGGCGGCCCTCAGCCTCCCGGCGGCCTTCAGCCCCCCGCCGGCCCTGGTGGGCACCCCGGCGGTGGCCCTCAGGCTCCGGTCGGTCCCGGCGGGCTTCCGCTGCGGACGCCGACCGGAAACACGCCGAGCGGGCTTCCCGCCCGGGCGCCGTCTCCTTCCTCCGCTCCGGGGAATCCGTCCGGGCTTCCGTTGCGGCCGGATGCGCCCGCTGAGCCTCCGGCGGCCTACCAGCCTCCGTCGATTCCCCGCGACTTCAGTGCCGGGCCCGGCCCGGGGCCTTCCTCGGGTGCGCCCGCGTTCGGGCGCCCGGGTTCCGGGGCCGGAGCGGGTGCCGCCGGATATGGGACGAACGCGCCGGGCTGGGACAAGTCCGGCTCCTCGGTCAACCCCGGCACTTCGGTCAACCCCGGCAGCGATCCGCGCGGATCGCTGCCGACCTCGAAGGGTTCCCTGCCGGTCCGGACTCCGATGGCGAACACGCCGCCGGTGCCCGAGCACGTCACGCCGTACGATCCGGCGGAGACACCGTTCGCTCCGAACTGGGCGGCACCGAGCAGCGCTCCGCCGCCCGCCCCACCCGCGCGGGATGCACTGCCGCGCCGGCAGCCGGGTCAGTCCGCCAGTGGTGGCCAGTTCACGAGCATGGCGGGCTTCGTTCCCACCGGCTCGGCGAGCAACGCCACACCGAGCTCCCCCGGCTTCGGTTCCACTCCGCCGGCAGCCGGACCGGCACCGGCCTTCCCGCAGGGACCAGCTTCCCCGCAGGCCCTCGCCGCGCACAGCGGCCCGGCGCCAGGCGGTTCAGGTCCGGGCGGCGCAGGTCAGGGTGGTGCAGGTCAGGGTGGTGCAGGTCAGGGTGGTGCAGGTCAGGGTGGCATGGCACCGGGCAGGAACTCGCTCGGTGGCAACCCGCTGGGTAACTCCGGACCGGGATCCGCCTCGGGCGGTTCCGACGGTCAGGGCAACCCGTTGCCGCGTCGTCAGGTGACCCCGCCGTCCGAGCGTCCGACCTCGATGGCAGCCGCCGCGCAGGCTCTCGGCGCCAACCGCCAGCCGCCCACTGACCCGGCCCCGCACCCGCAGGACCGTCTGGCCCCGCCCGCGGCCGACCGGTTCGGACCGTCCGGCCCGCCGCCGTCGATCCAGCCACACTCCGGCCCCGGAAGCGACGATTCCCAGGTCCGGCCCGCTCTGGTGCCGCCCGTCATCCCCGGCGTCAACCGCGGCACGATCCCCCCCGGCGGATCGCCGGTTTCCGGTGCTCCGGCTCCCGGTTATCCGGCCCAGAGCTCCGGCGCCGGCTACGGGGCTCCGGGTTACGGCTCTCCCGCTCCCGGAAGCCCGGCGCCCGGCTACAACCCCAACGCCCCGGTCTCGGCGGGCCCGGCCCAGAGCTTCCCGTCAAGCCCGGCACCCTCTTACGGCACCAGTCCGTCGAGCCCGGCGCCCCACTACGGCGCCACCAACCCGTCGAGCCCGGCACCTGACTACGGCGCTGCCTATGGCGCCGCCTATGGCTCCCCGGCCGCAGCGAGCTCCGCACCCCCCGCCACCAACGCCCCAGCGTTCGGAGCGGCACCGAGCGGATACGGCACACCCACCCCGCCGATCCCTGGGATGCCCCCGCAGGGCAGCCCAGCGGCCGCCTACGCCACCCAGGCGTACGGGTCCAACGCCTTCGCGACCCAGGCCCTGCCCGTCGCCTCCGGCGGCTACGGCGCCGCCGCGGTCGCGTCAGGTCTCGGTGTCGCGGGTTCGGACACCGGCTCCCGGATTCAGGCGAACGGTGCCGCACGGCGCGACCAGGCCGCCGCGGAGTTCGTTCCCGCGAACGACGTCGAGCGTGACCTGCGCGAGGCCGCGGATGCCGGTAACACCGACATCTTCCTCTCCACGCTCCTGCTGGCGAACGTGCTCGTGCCCGTCGCCAGCCACTCGCGTCCGGGCAGCTCGCCCGGTGAGTCGGGCTTCGCCTTCCTGCCCGAGGAGGTCGAGGGCGAGCGTTTCCTGATCGTCTTCACGAGCAAGGACCGGCTCTCCGAGCACTTCGGCGAGCCGACCCGCACGGTCGGGGTCCGCTTCTACGAGCTGATCCGCAACTGGCCCGACCCGGCATGGTCGTTCGCGGTCAACCCGGGGACGCCGGTCGGTGCGAAGTACCCGGGGGCGCAGATCATCGCGCTCGCCAACTGGGCCACCGAGGCGGGTCTCGGCGCCGAGCCGGTCGACGGGCCGATCAGCGACGGTACGGCCGCTCCGATCCCGGCTCCCGAGCCCGCCAGCGACGAGGCTCAGCAGGCGACGGTCATGCAGAAGACCATCTCCGCCGAGCAGGTCGACTACTACCTGGACCGGGGTTACGACCGGATTGCCGGGTTCGTGCACCGGGCATCCGAGGTCGAGCACCTGCGGACGCCGGTGGAGCTGTTCGGTGCGCTCGGGCTCAACTACGAGTCGTCGCCGTTCCAGCAGGACGCCAAGGAGGCGTTCGTGCTGCGCTGGCCGGCCTATCGGCCCAGCCTCTACCGGATTCCGTACGGCGGCCAGAACGAGCAGGCCTTGCGGGCGATGGACGGCTGGGTGATCGAGCGGCCGCCGTTCCGCGGCAACGGCTTCGCGCCCGGTGAGAGCAAGGACGTGATCGCCGAGTTCAAGGTGGACAGCGTCCGGCTTCCGCACGGGGCTCAGCTGTGGCGCATCGACGCCGACGGCGACGAGCGGATGCTGGCGATCTACGACGCGGACGGGCCGCTGTGGCGCCGGGTGGGTGAGCAGTGATGCGTGACGGCTATGTGGTGACCTGGCAGGGCCGGGAGTACGACGCGGCGCCTGACGGTGACCGGGTCCGCATCTACACGACCGGGCCGGCCGAGGGCTTCCAGGAGGTCAAACCCGGCCGTTTCGTCCGGGTGCTGGAGCCCGAGGAATACGATGAGATCGCGTACGTGCGAACGCTGTGCACCTGGCGTGGTGAGCCCTTCATCGTGCTCGCCGAGGCCGACAGCTGGCTGCGCCTGGAGTACACGGGCGGCCGCGCCCCGGTCGCCCGTCACCTGGGGCTCGAGGAGTTCGACTACGGCGTCTACCAGGGCTGGGCCCCGGCCCACGAGGTGCGCGACCGCTACGAACACCGCGTCTGAAAGCAAGAACCTCAGAAGTCCGAAAAGGCTCCCCGCCTGAGCGGGGAGCCTTTTTCGACCGTCCGGGCGGAGGGGGATCGGACGATCGCCGGGGGACAGGACGACATCACCCGGATCGCCGTTGGTGGGGTTTCGGCGGGCGGCCCGAGCGACGTTGTCGTTCCGAGACACTAGAAGCCCGAAGCGCCCGATCGTCCCTTTTAAAGATCAATTAAGCGATCGATAAGCGATTCGTCAGGACGGGGTCTTGAGCCACCGCAGGATCTCACCGGTCACGACGTCCGGTGCCTCCTGGTGGAGGAAGTGCCCCACCTCGGGGATGAGCCGCCATTCGTACGGCGCTGTCACATACCGTCCCGATCCCTGCGCCGTGCGCGGAAGCACCGCCTTGTCCAGCTCACCGTGCAGCTGCAGAGTCGGCACGCTCGACGGACGCTGCATCAGCTTGACGAACCGGTACCCCTGGAGCCGCAGAGCACTACGAGCCACCCACCGGTACGCCTCCAGGGCGCAGAACGCCGCCTGAGGGATCTGCATGGCCTGCCGGCACCGTGCCGAGTACTCCCCGAACTCGGGGGTGACCGCCCACTGCGGGCTGCTCCACTGGGTCATCAGCTCGCCGACCAGTGCCGCGTCGTCCCGTGTCAGCACGTGCTCGAAACGGGGCACCTGGAAGCGCAGGATGGCGGACGAGGCGGAGAGTTGCCCGCGGGGGTCGGCGAAGAGGGCGGCCCGCAGCCGCAGCGGGTGAGCCGCGCCGAGCACCACGAGCCGGTTGACCAGTTTCGGATGGAACGAGGCGGCAGCCCAGCCGAGCATGCCGCCGGCGCCGGCGCCGACCACGGTCGCCGATCGCTCGCCGAGGGCCCGGATCAGTCCGGTGACGTCGGCGGCCATGGTGTATCCGTCGTATCCCCGGGGTGGTTTGTCGCTGGCGCCGTAGCCGCGCAGGTCGATCGCCGCCGCGCGGAAGCCCGCGTCGGCGACGCGGGTCATGATGTCGTGCCAGGCCCACCAGAACTCTGGGAAGCCGTGCAGGAAGAGGACGAGCGGACCGGTACCGACTTCCGCGACGTGGAACCGGCTGCCGTTGGCGCCGACGAAGCGGTGGCGCCACGGCCCCTCCGTCAGGACAACAGACTCCTCCACCAGACCGCCCATGCCGTCAGCCTATGTGCCGCTGTCACGCGGGCTGCCGGGCACCGGCGAATGAGGACCCGACCGTGATCATTGGATGGTCTCGGCCTCGGTCATCGCCATGAGGTGGCCGGGACCGCAGTAGACACGCAACATCGTGGTCTCCAGGTTCACCTTCACCCGGGCCCCGTTGGTCAGTTCGATGCCATCGGAGGAGTAGAGGGCGTACCTCGTACCGTCGTCTGCGACCAGGCCGTAGCACGGACCTGTACCCCCGCGGGTGACCATTCCGGCGACCCAGCCGGTGCTGGGGAGATTGTCGGTCGGCTCCCTTGGCGGCTTCGCCGGCTTGGTGATCGTGGGAAGAGACGCCGGAGGCGACGAGGCCGCAGCGGAGCCCGAAGTGGAGGCCGAAGGAGACGGAGAGAGAGATGGCGACGGAGACGTCGCAGAAACCGTCGGGGAAGTAGCAGAAGCCGCCGGAGACGCGGGGGACGAGGTGGAGGGCGCGGCACCCGCGCACCCCGCCAGAAATGCACCGGCAGCCATGGCCAGGCCGATCCGGAACGTGGCGTGATCGCGCATGTGTTCATCCTTCCCGCGGAAGCCGTCCAGGATGAGACGAAACGCGGCGCCCGGCGGTTCCGGCGAAAGCGTTACGGAACGGGACGGCGCCCGGGAAGCGAACTTCCCGGGCGCCGCTGTGGTGCGTAGGTCGTGTCAGTAGACGGCGACCGTCATCGACGTGCCGAGCTGGCTCAGCACAGCGATCTTGACGCCGACCGCCGGGAGCTTGACGCCGTGGTTCGGCAGCTCCTCGTAGAAGTACTTGTCCTTGTCGTTGAACAGCGGGTCACCGAGCTGCGGCTTGATGACCGACTTCGCGCCGTTCAGGTGCAGCGTCATCCCATCGGTCGGGAGGAAGCCGAACGGAGCGTCGTAGACCTGGACCCGGGCACGCCACGGAACACCCGTCGGGTTGTTCAGCGGCTTCGGGTGCGCGTCGATGATCAGGTTGCGACCCTCACCCGGGTGGACGTTCGTGTTGTTGTCCGCCTGCGAGGTGTCCCAGTACGAGATCAGCAGACCGGTCTGGTAGTTGTAGTGCTCCACCCAGTCCGGCTTGGTGTCGGCCCACCCGAAGTTGTACGGGCCGGTCGCCAGGTACTTGTCGTACGACGTGTAGCTGCGGTACCCGGCGATGTAGTAGTTCGGGTAGAGGTCGGTCGCGGTCGCACCGACCACCGAGAAGCCGGCGGCGGTCCAGGTCGGAGTGCCCTCGGCACCGTCGACGTCGGCCACGCCGTCCGCCGTGACGGTCAGGTCGTCACCGAAGAAACCACCCTCGGAGACACCACCGTCGGTCACGTAGTGCAGGCGCAGGTCGATCTTCTGACCCGCGTACGCGGTGAGCGGAACCGCGATGTCGACCCAGGCACCACCGCTGGTGCCACTGATCGACGGGTTGTTGCTGCCGTCCCGGACGAACGGAACGCCGGCCACGGTGCCGTCCAGCTTGGTCCAGTTCGCTCCGCCGTCGGTCGACGCCTCGACGTAGAGGTAGTCGTACTCGGCCTCGATCGCGTACCGGCCCTTGAGCGTGAAGCTCGCGGACGACTTGCCGGTCAGGTCGACCGTCTTGGACAGCGAGGTGTTCAGGTCGTCGGCGTTGCCGGAGAAGTACTGCTTGGTACCGGCGAACGGCGCACCGAGGTCACGCGTCACCTCCTTGTCCGGGAGGTTGACCACCACTGCCTGCTTCTTCTTGGTGTTGTACTCCTGTGGACCGAGGTTGACGACCTTCTTCTTCCCCGCGTCCACCGACTCGTAGTTGAGCCAGCCGAGCTGCAGCTTGTTCCAGGCACCGAGGTCGCCGGGGCGGGTACCGATGCCCTGGTCGTTCTTCGCGCTGAGCCGGCTCTGCGCCATCAGCGTCCAGTACTCGTTGTTGTTGTCACCCAGGCCGCTGGTGTCGTAGTCGTCCGGCAGGCCGAGGTCGTGGCCGTACTCGTGGACGAAGACGCTCAGACCGCCGTTCTCCGGCTGGATGGTGTAGTCACCGATCCAGATGCCGGTGTTGCCGATCTGGGTGCCGCCGAGCAGGTTGCCGGACGGGCCGGTCCGTCCCTGGTCGGTGACGTACGCGTACCACCGGTGGCTCCAGACCGCGTCCTCACCCTGGTACGGGTCGCCGTCGGCCTGGTCGCCGCCGGAGTGGACGATCTGGAAGTGGTCGATGTAGCCGTCGGACTCGTTGAAGTTGCCGTCACCGTCGAAGTCGTAACGGTCGTACTGGTCGAACGACTTCATGTCCGCGGCGATCTGGGCGTCGGACAGGCCACGAGCCTTCTGGTCGGCGACCCACTGGGTGGCGGCGTCGCGCACCAGGGCCCAGACGTTCTGGCAGTTGCTGCTGGCGCAGACGGCCGGGTCGTCACCGTTCGCGTCGGTCGGGTTGTCGTTGGACCGCCCGTACCGTCCCTCGTTGTACTGGACCTTGACCCAGTCGGTGACCTCGCCGTCGACGCTGTAACGGCCGGACGACTGGGTCTCGTAGTAGGTCTTGACCGACTCGGTGTCCTTACCGGTGCCGAAGTACAGCTTCCGGTAGTAGTCGGGGGAGTAGTCCTTCTGCCAGATGGTGGAGTTGTCCACCTTGCGGTCCGGCTCCGGGATGACGTTGTGCAGCGGACCCTCGAAGGTGGAAGGACCGGCGTACTGCGTCGTCGTGTCCTTGTCCGGGAAGTCGGGGTGCCGCTCGTTACCGAATTCGGTCAGGATCACGAAGATTCGGTCGGTCTGCTCCCGGCCGAGTTCCACGTACTGGTTCTTGCCGGGGTGGCCGAAGCCCCCGTTGCCGTACGTCTTGCCGACGTTTACTACCTTGCTGCCGTTGCGGGTCTCGACCTTGGCCTCGCCGCTGACGACTCCGGCGACGGCCTGCTCGCGCAGCGCCCGGCGCTTGTCCTCCAGCGGGTTCGGCAGGTCATCGACCGGGAGTTGTTCCCCGGCCTGTGCCGCCGGAGCCGGATCTGCCGGCGGTGCCGCCAGGGCAGCGGCCGGAACCAGGGTTCCGACGCTGGTGACCATCGCGGCGCCGAGCAGTCCCACGACCACCTTGCGCACTACGTTTACCTCCGTTTATGCGGCCGGGCGCTGGGTGAAGCGCGTCGGCGTCAAACGGCCCCGTGGTTTCGGGACTGAAGGTGAACGTATGCAAACGAACCGATGGGTGCGAGACGGCAGGGAGATTGATGAACAACAGTTATCTGTTATGGCCTGGTCATACCATCGAAACTGGCGAAAACGACAAAAGGCTGGTGGCACATGGGCGCCACCAGCCTTTATCGATTGCCGTCAGTCTTCAGATTTTGCCGACTGCATACCGGAGGAGATCAGGTCCATAACGGCGGAGTCCTGCAGCGTGGTGACGTCACCCAGCGAACGATTCTCCGCCACGTCGCGCAGCAGCCGCCGCATGATCTTTCCGGAGCGGGTCTTCGGCAGCTCCGCGACGAGCATGATCTGACGCGGCTTGGCGATCGGGCCGAGCGTCTTCGCCACGTGGTTGCGCAACTCCTTGATCAGCTCCTCGCCGGCGGCACCCGTGGTGTCCACATTGCCGCGCGGAATGGTGAAGGCGACGATCGCCTGACCCGTGGTCGCGTCGGTCGCGCCGACCACGGCCGCCTCGGCCACCGCCGGGTGCGACACCAGGGCCGACTCCACCTCGGTGGTCGAGATGTTGTGCCCGGAGACGAGCATGACGTCGTCGACCCGGCCGAGCAGCCAGAGCGCGCCCTCGTCGTCCTTCTTCGCACCGTCCCCGGCGAAGTAGACCCACTCGTCCGAGGAACCCTGACCGGAGCCGGCACCGAACCGCGACCAGTACGTGTCCAGGAACCGCTGGTCGTCGCCCCAGATCGTCCGCAGCATCGACGGCCACGGGTCGCGCAGCACCAGGAAACCGCCACCGCCGTCCGGCACCGACTGTGCCTGGTCGTCGACCACGTCGGCGCTGATGCCGGGCAGCGGGATCATCGCCGATCCGGGCTTGGTCTCGGTCACGCCCGGCAGCGGCGAGATCATGATGGCGCCGGTCTCGGTCTGCCACCAGGTGTCCACGATCGGGGTGCGCTCGCGGCCGACGTGCTCCCGGTACCACATCCAGGCCTCGGGGTTGATCGGCTCACCCACGCTGCCGAGGACCCGCAGCGACGACAGGTCGTACTTCGCGGGGATGTCGTCGCCCCACTTCATCATGGTGCGGATCAGCGTCGGTGCGGTGTAGAGGATCGACACCTTGTACTTGTCGACGATCTGCCAGAACCGGCCGCGGTCGGGAGTGTCCGGCGTGCCCTCGTACATCACCTGGGTCGCGCCGTTGGAGAGCGGTCCGTAGACGATGTAGGAGTGGCCGGTCACCCAGCCGATGTCGGCCGTGCACCAGTAGACGTCCGTCTCCGGCTTCAGGTCGAAGACCGCGTGGTGCGTGTAGGAGGTCTGGGTCAGGTATCCGCCGGTGGTGTGCAGGATGCCCTTCGGCTTACCCGTGGTGCCCGAGGTGTAGAGGATGAAGAGCGGGTGCTCGGAGTCAAACGGCTGCGCCACGTGCTCCGGGCTCGCCTGCTCGACCGTCTCGTGCCACCACTTGTCCTTTTCGGTCCAGGCGACGTCCTGGCCGGTGCGGCGGACCACCAGCACGTGCTGGATGCTCTCGCAGCGCGCGACCGCCTCGTCCACCGTCGGCTTGAGCGCCGACGGCTTGCCGCGCCGGTACCCGCCGTCCGCGGTGATCACGACCTTGGCGTCGGCGTCCTCGATGCGGGTCGCCAGCGCGTCCACCGAGAAACCGCCGAACACCACGCTGTGCGTGGCGCCGATCCGGGCGCAGGCGAGCATCGCCACCGCGGCCTCCGGGATCATCGGCAGATAGATCGCGACGCGATCACCCGCGGCGACGCCCAGGTCCGTCAGCGTGTTCGCGGCCTGCGAGACCGACTTGAGAAGCTCGGCGTACGTGACGTCGCGGGTGTCACCGGGCTCTCCCTCCCAGTGGATCGCCACCTTGTCGCCGAGTCCCGCCTCGACGTGCCGGTCGACGCAGTTGTACGCGATGTTCAGCTCACCGCCGACGAACCACTTGGCGAACGGCGGGTTCGACCAGTCCAGAACCTGGTCCCACGGCTTCGCCCAGACCAGCCGCTCGGCCTGGCGGGCCCAGAAGGCGAGCCGGTCGGAGGCTGCCTCCTCGTACGCCTCGGCCTTGACGTTGGCGTTCGCCGCCAGGTCAGTCGGCGGAGAGAACTTCCGCGTCTCCGAGGACAGGTTCTCCAGTGTCTCGCTCATGAGGGCGGCTCCTCTGCCTGACCGGGTCTTTCGTTGCACACTAGTTCCGCCGGGGGGTCCGGCGAAGGGTTGCGCGACGGAGCGCGCCCGATGGTGTCGTACGCGCGCCGACTGGCGCAACGGTGATCGCTCTTGCGCGAATCTTGCCAGTTCCAAGCTCATTTGTGCACCCCGGGTTTCCGGCGTTTTACCGGCTACCGTGTGCAGGTGGATCCGCTAGCCCCGTTGCTCGACCTCGCCGACGTCGCGCCCGCCCTCGCCCAAGCCCGTGACTCCGTCGACGCCGCGATGCGGCATCGGGCCCTGCGCCGGCACGGCGGTCAGGTCGCCGCCGAGGCGAGCCTGCGGGCCGCGGTCGCGAGCGCGGCGCTCGAAGGCAACCGCTACGACCTTGAAGAGGTACGCGACGGCACGATCACCGATCCGATCGTCCAGGGCGCACTCCGTGTGGCCGAGTCGCTCGGCGGGCTGGTCGACCTCTGGCCCCGCGCGCCCCGCCAGGTCCTCGCCAAACTCCACATCCTCGCCGCCCGGGGCGTCGTCCACGACCACGACCTGGGCCGCCTCACCTCAGGCGCCGAGCGCATCGACGCCCTGGCCGGCCTGGTCGCGGGCAACGAGGAGACCCCGCCGCTGCTCCTCGCCGCCATCGTGCACGCCGAGCTGATCACGTTGCGCCCGTTCGCCGGTCCGGCCGGCGTCGTGGCCCGGGCCGCCGCGCGCCTCACTCTGATCGGGCGAGGCCTCGACCCCCGCGGTCTGGTCATGGCCGAGGTGGGTCACCTTCGGCGAGAGCCGGAGTACGCGGGAAGCGCCGGAGCCTATGCGACAGGAACGCCCGACGGCCTCCGTTCCTGGCTCCGCCACTACGCCGCGGCGGTCACCGTCGGTGCCGAGGAAATCGCGGACATCGGGGACAGTGTCCTGGCGACCGTATAAGCGGCGGCATCCATCACCGCGTAGGGCTTTGCCGGCGGCATACTTCACTGCCTAGTTCTTTCCTGGCGGCATACTTCACTGCGTGGGTGATAACTGGATCCGTCCCTACACGCCCGGAACCGGCCGCTGGCTGGTGATCGCCTGGGAGGCGATCGCCCTGCTCTTCCTGACCTGGGCCACCATCAATAAGTTCGATCTGATGGGTCACGGCGTCCGGGCGGTCGCCGGGATTCTGGCAGCGGTCTGGGTGCTGGGCTCCTGGCGCATCATGCGTCACGGCGTTTACATCGGTGCCGAGGGCGTCCTGGTCCGCGGGCTGATCCGGTCCCGCTTCGTGCCCTGGCACGCGATCGACAACGTCCGCCTGCACAAGGCCAGCCACCGGCTCGGGCGGTGGGAGATCGAGAGCGGCATGACCGTGCTGATCGAGCTTGTCGGCGGCGCGACGGTCAACACGGAACTCTGGGCGCAGGGCGTCGACTTCCACTCCCGCCCCAAGCTGTTCCGCGCCGTCTACCACGAACTCCGCACCCGCCACCAAGCCGCCGCCAACCCCTGACCGCGCCGCCCGTGCGACCACTCGGGACGGGTTTGGCTCGGGCGGGTCCGGGCTTGGGCGTGTTCAGTCCGGGCTTGGGCAGTCCGGGCTTGGGCGTATAGGCGCACACGTTGAGGTCGCGTGCGATCGGGGCGGAGGGCGCGATGATAAGAGCCGGCGTCCCTTTGAGGGGCGCCGGCTGTGCGCGTCCGTACCGGGTTAACAAGCGTGCACCTGGGTCGTTGTCGATGGTCCAGCTGCCAAGTGGCAGAGGTCCCGCCGCAACGTGCCTGCCGTGGCTGATCGCGCGTGGGTTCCCGGTGGCCGTGCACGGTGCCCGACGTTCCGGGCCCGCGACTCATTTCTACGCCGGTTCCCACATGATCGCCAGGTATCAGCCCGGCAAACCTGGCGTAACGCTATTACTCAGACCAAAGCTATTCATCCAGCTCACTGCCGCTGCTGGGCTGGGCCGGCGGTGAGTGGGGTGAAGGGTGAGTGGGCAGCTCCGCCCGGCGGGCGCGGCAAAGGGGGGAGTTGCAGGGGGTCGCGTGGGCGGAAGAGAGCTTTGCGTCCAGCGTACGAAAAAAAGGGGTTTCATGAGACTGTGGCTCGGAGGCGACGGTGGCGGCCGTAGAGCGCGAAGCCGATGGCTACGCCGACGCCGACGCCTAGGGCTGCGGCGGCGACCGGGACTGCTGGGCGATCGCGGAGGCGCCTGCCCAGGGGGACCGGGTTGCGGAATTCGAGGACGGGCCAGGAGCGTTCGAGGGCGACTCGGCGCAGGGCTCGGTCGGGGTTGACGGCGCTCGGGTGGCCGACGGATTCCAGGAGGGGCAGGTCGCTGCTGGAGTCGGAGTAGGCGAAGCAGTCGGTGAGGTCGTAGCCGCGTTCGGCGGCCAGTTTGCGGACGCCGACGACCTTGGCGGGGCCGGCGGAGTAGAACTCGACCTCGCCGCTGTAACGGCCGTCGACGATGGCCATGCGTGTGGCGATGATGTCGGTGATGCCGAGCAGGGCGCCGATCGGGCGGACCATCTCGTCGCCGGAGGCGGAGACCAGAACGACGTCGCGGCCGGCGGCCTGGTGTTCGGCGATGAGCGCGGCGGCTTCGGCGTAGACATACGGGTTGATCAAGTCGTTGAGAGTTTCGGCGACGATCTGCTGGACCTGCTCGACCTTCCAGCCCTTGCAGAGGGCGGCCAGGTAGTCGCGGGTGCGTGCCATCGCCTGCTCGTCGCCGCCGCCACCCAGCCGGAACATCAGCTGGGCATAGGCGGATTTCACCACGTCACGGCGGCTGATCAGGCCATCGCGGTAGAAAGGCCGTCCGAATGCCAGGGCGCTGGACTTGGCGATGACGGTCTTGTCTAGGTCGAAAAACGCGGCGCTCAGGCCCACGGGCCGAAAGTGTAGCCGCATCGGGCTCGTCCCCGTCGTCCCGCTCGCGCGCGACGCCCTTTGGTGACGGGCTGTGAAAACGGTCAGACGGGTAGGAGGCGTGGCATCCAGTTACATTCGGGACTCGACGCCAGGCCCGATTCTGAGGCAGACTTGTGTTTGCGATCGGGAAGCGTGTTGTTACCGTCGCGTCCTGTCAACGCAAGTTAAGAGCTAACGCTACTCAAGAGCCAACGCCGGCGAAAGTGTCGCTCGGCCGTCGCGCCCCCCGCGATTGCCGAGTTGATTCGGCTCGACCCCCCCGGAGCCGAATCCCAGGACGGCCCCCGTCTCCCCCGACGGGGGTCGTTCCCGCTCAGGACCCGGTTGCCTGACTCGGTTCGGCCATGTGCGCCACCGCGCCGGTCTCACCCTGCTCGATGAGGCCGAAGAAGTCGCTGAGACCGGTCACCGTCAGAACCCGGCGGAACGTCTCGCTCGGGTTCACGACGACGAACTTGATGTCGCGGTCGGCGGCATCGCGATAGCCCTCGATCAGGGCGCCCAGCCCCGTCGAGTCGATGAACGACGCTTCGCGCAGATCGATGTGAACGGTCTCCGGCGTCCAGTCGACGAGGGCATCGCGGATGCCGTCGGCGACCTCGTCGGCGTTCGAATAGTCGATCTCACCCAGCACAGCGACGGTAACCGTGCCGTCGTTGGCAAGCGTGGTTCGGATCGAGTTGTCCATGCCCGCTCCATCGGTCCGTGTCGGCCACCCAAGATACCCACCTGCCTCCCGTTCATTCCTTCCGCAGGTCGGAGCACTTAGCAGATCCACCGGACGGGTGGGAGCAATCCACAGGGCCGGAGTTGTCCACAAGCCTGGAGACGCCGGTTGCCGGGCCCGGTCCGAACCAGCGACGGTGGGCGCCCGAAATCGCCGCGTCCTCGCTGGAGGTAGTGATGCCCGCTCCGCGCCGTCCCCTCGTCGTGACCGCCGACCCCGACCTGCTCGACGATCTGCTCCGTCTTGCCGCGGCAGGCGGGACCGAGGTCGACGTGGCCCCCGATCCGTCGGCCGCCAGGGCCCGATATCCCGGTGCGCCGCTCGTCCTGCTCGGTGCCGACCAGGCAGTGGCCTTCCTGCGCGCCCGTCTGCCACCGCGTCCACGATTGATCGTCGTGGGCCGTGGCGACGGTCTCGAGAAGCCCGCCTGGGAGGCGTCCGAGCTCATCGGCGCGGAGCACCTGGCGGTGCTGCCGACGGCCGAGCCGTGGGTGGTTGATCAGTTCACGGTACGACCGGAGCCCGCCACCTCCGCCCGGACAGTCGCGGTGATCGGCGGCCGGGGTGGCGCCGGCGCCAGCATCCTCGCGGCGGGACTGGCCACCACCGCCGTGCGCGCCGGCCACCGCACCCTCCTGCTCGACGCCGACCCACTCGGCGGCGGACTCGACCTGGCCCTCGGCTGGGAACAGCTGGACGGGCTGCGCTGGCGTAACCTCGCCGGCACCGACGGCAGGGTGGACCCACCGTCCCTGCTCCAGGCTCTGCCACGTCGCGGCGACCTCGTCCTGCTCTCCTTCGACCGTGAGGAGCTTCCGGGCATACCCGCCGAGGCGATGGCCGCCACCATGGACGCGGCCCGGCGCGGGCGCGATGTCGTCGTCGCCGACCTGCCGCGCCAGCTGGACGACGCCGCGGTGATCGCGCTGCAGTCCGCCGATCGGACCCTGCTGGTGGTTCCGGCGGAGCTGCGGGCCGCCGCCTCGGCCCGGCGAACGCTGGCCATGGTCGTCCCGCACTGCGAGGACGTCGCCGTGGTGGTGCGTGGGCCCGCGCCGGGAAAGCTGCGCGCCCGGGACATCGCTCAGGCACTGGGAATACCGCTGGCCGGGACGCTCCGCCCGGAACCGGCGATGTGCGAGGCGCTGGAACACGGGACGCCACCGACGGCGGACGGCAAGGGACCACTCGCCGACCTCTGCCGGCGACTCCTCGAGGACCTCGCGTGAACACCCGGGTGGTGGATCGGGTGCGGCGGCAGTTCGCGTACGAGGGGGTGGAGGCGACACCGGCCGCGGTGGTGACGGCGGTCCGCCGGGAGACCGGGGTGCTCGGCGACACGGCCGTCCTGCGCCTCGCCGACCGGGTGCGCGGCGAGCTGATCGGCGCCGGGCCGCTCGCCCCGCTGCTGGGCGACAGCGAGGTGACCGACGTCCTCGTCAACGGCATGCAGGTCTGGGTGGACCGCGGCGCGGGACTGCAGCGGGCGGCGGTGCGTTTCCAGGACCCCGATGAGGTACGGCGACTCGCGCAACGCCTGGTCGCGGCTTGTGGACGGCGTCTTGACGACGGGCAGCCGTACGCGGACGCGCGGCTCCCCGACGGCACCCGTCTGCACGCTGTGCTGCCGCCGGTCGCGACGCACGGGCCGTATCTGTCTCTGCGTACCTTCCGTCAGAAGCCGTTCAGCCTGGCCGACCTGGTCTCGCGCGGGACGGTCGCACCGGCTGCCGCTCCGGTGCTGTCGGGTGTTGTGGCGGGGCGGCTCGCGTACCTGGTGACGGGCGGCACGGGCAGCGGCAAGACGACGTTGCTGTCGACTCTGCTGAGCCTGGTCCCGCCCGACGAACGGATCGTGCTGGTCGAGGATGCCGCCGAACTGCGGCCGGTTCATCCGCACGTGGTGGGGCTCCAGGCGCGTACGGCGAACGTGGAGGGCGCCGGCGCGATCGGCCTGACCGACCTGGTCCGGCAGGCGCTGCGGATGCGACCGGACCGGCTGGTGGTCGGTGAGTGCCGCGGCGCCGAGATCGTCGACCTTCTCGGCGCGCTGAACACGGGCCACGACGGCGGCGCGGGGACGCTGCACGCGAACGCGCCCGGTGACGTGCCGGCCCGGCTGGAAGCGCTGGGCATGCTGGGCGGACTACCCAGAGCGGCGTTGCACGCCCAGGTGCTGGCGGCACTGCAGGTGGTTCTTCAGGTACGGCGTACGAGCCGGGGCCGGGTTCTGGAGTCGATAAGCGTGCTGCGGCCGGCGGGGGAGGAGCGGCTGGCTTCGGTCGTCCCGGCTTGGCAGCTGGGCCGAGGGGCCGGACCGGGTGCGGCGGAGCTGGGGCGGATGCTCGCGGAGCGGGGTGTCGCGGTGCCGGCGATCCTGCGACCGGCTCGGGGAGCGGCTCCGGGACCGTCTTCGGGAGCGGCTTCGGGACCGTCTTTGGGACCGTCTTTGGGAGCGGCTTTGGGAGCGGCTCCGGGAGCGGCTTTGGGAGTGCCCGCGTCTCCGGCTGGGGCTGGCGGGCTGCCGGTATGAGCTGGCTGGCGGCGGGGGCTCTGCTCGGCGGGGTGGTGGTGATCGTCTGGCCGCGTGGTGGGGTGCGGGATCGACTGCCTGGCCGGCGGGTTCGCGGGCGGATGGTGGTCGATCTCTCGGGAATCCGGCTGCCGAGGTCGCCGAAACGGGTCGCGCTGGGGTCGGCGGGGCTGGTGGCGGCCCCCGCGCTTCTGGCCGGTGGGCCGGTCGCGGGGGTGGTTGCCGGGGTCTATGCGGGGTTGGCGGCTTCCGAGTGGGCGCGGCGGGCGGCTCGGAAGCGGGTTGTTGCCGGGCGGGTGGCGGCGTTTGACGGGCTCTGTTCGCTGGTCGCCGATCTGCGGGCTGGGATGCCGCCCGCGGCCGTGGCGGGTTCAGAGGTCGTGGCGGGTTCCGCGTTCGCCTCGGGTTCCGGGGTCGTGCGAGGGGATGAGCGGATCTCGGCGCTTGTCGGTGCGGTGTGGCGGCTTGCTGAGCGCACCGGTGCGCCGGCGGCTGACCTGCTTGATCGGATCGAGACCGATGCGCGGGTCGCGGATCGGGCGGCCAAGGCGGCCGCGGCTCAGGCCGCGGGTGCGCAGGCGACCGCGTTTCTGCTGGCGGCGTTGCCGGTGGGCGGGATCGGGCTCGGGTACTCGATCGGGGCGGATCCGCTCCATGTGCTGCTGCGGACGCCGCTGGGTGCCGGGTGTGCGCTGGTGGCGGTGGCTCTGCAAGTGGCGGGGTTGAAGTGGGCGCAGCGGCTGGCCGAGAGGCCGGTCCCGTGAAGCCGGTGTGTGGTGCGGCGGAGTTGCTGCGGCCGGGTGGCCCGGTTCGGGTTCCGCTGCGGGAGTGTTGTGCGGCGGCGCTGATCGGCGTGGACGCGGTGACCAGCGGGTGTCTGGCGCTGGAGACGGCCGAGGTGCCGACCCCCGAGCTCTCGCCTGGCGACCTCTCGTCCGGCGCGGCTGAGGCGCCGGTCGACGCGGGGCTCGGGCGGGGGCGTCGATGACGGTGTTCGTCGTGACCGCCTGCACCGTCCTGGCGGCTGTGGTGCTCGTGCTGCCGTCGATGCGGCGTGGTGCGGCCGGACGCCGCCTGTCCCGGGTGGGCCGTGATGGGTCACCGGTGGCGCGCCGTACCGACCGCAGGACCCGGCTGGTGCTTGCCGCGCTGGCTGCGCTCGCGGTCGCCGGGTTCATCGGCAGTTGGTGGGGCGTGCCGGCCGGGCTTATCGCGGGGGCCGGTGCCGAGCGGTTCCTGCGCGGCCGGGAACCCGCCGACGTCCGGCGTGACCGTCTGCGGGCCCTCGCCGACCTGCCGCTCGCCGCGGATCTGCTGGCCGCGGCGCTGCGGGCGGGTGCGCCGGTGGACCACGCCGCGGCGGCGGTGGCGGACGCGCTGGGCGGGCCGCTCGGTGAGCGACTCGAACGTGCGGCGCGCTCCCTGCGGCTCGGTGCCGACCCTGGAGAGGCGTGGACGCACCTCGCCGACGTGACGGGCGCCGACCGGATCGCGGCTGCGGCGGTCCGGTCCAGTGCCAGCGGGAGTGCGCTTGCCGGTGCGCTGGAACGCCTCGCCGGGGATCTGCGCTCCGATCGCACGGTTGCCGCGGAGGCAGCCGCCCAGCGGGCCGGTGTCCTGATCGTTCTGCCGCTCGGGCTGTGTTTCCTGCCGGCCTTCCTGCTCGCCGGCCTGGTGCCGGTGCTGGTCGCCGTCCTCGGCGACGTCCTGTGATTTTCGGGGGCGCGGCGCGATCGGCGCTGAGCCCTCGCCATTCGCGGTGTGGCGTGTCGGGCGCCGCGCCGCCCAACCTGAGGAGAGGTCCACGTGCACAAACTCATCGTCAATATCCGGCGGCTCCGGGCGGAAGCCGCTGACGCCGGGATGACCACCGCCGAGTATGCCGTCGGCACGCTGGCGGCGGTCGCCTTCGCCGGTGTCCTGTTCAAGGTGGTCACGAGCGCCGGCGTGCAAGCGGCACTGAGCGGGCTGATCGGCCGGGCGCTGAAGTGAACGGGCGCCGGTGGCCCGGCCGGGACCGGGGATCGTTCACCGCTGAGCTCGCGGTCGGGCTGCCGGCGCTCCTGGTCCTGTTCCTGGCCGGGATGGCGGCTGTCTCGGCGGTCATGATCAAGGCGCAGTGCCTGGACGCGGCGCGGGAGGCCGCTCTGGCCGCGGCACGCGGCGAGGAGCCTAGGGCAGTGGCGGCCGCGACGGGTCCCGAAGGTGCGGACATCCAGGTCTCGGTCGGCGGGGAGAGCGTCACGGCGGTGGTGTCGGCACGGGTGCGGGTCCTGGGCGGGAATCTGCCGGCGATCACCGTGCGAGCCACGGCCGTCGCCGCCCGGGAACCGGAAGAGGTCCCGATGTGAAGCCTGGAGGTCGCACGAACGCGAGGGAACCCGACCGGGGCGCCGCATCGATCTTCGTGCTGGCCGTGGGCGTCGTGCTGGTGACGGTGGGCCTGTTCGGTGCGGCTGTCGGCTCGGCGCGGGTGGCGCGGCACGAGGCCCGTAACGCCGCGGATCTGGGCGCCCTGGCGGGCGGACGCCGGGCGATCGAGGGCGCGGGCCCGGCGTGCGTGGAGGCCGCTCGATATGCCGCGGCGAACAGTGGCCGGATGACGTCGTGCCTGGTGAACGGCCTGGAGATAGTGATCCGGGTCGAGGTGAGGGTCGAGCCCCTACCGGGCCTGTCCAGGGTCGCCACCGCCGACGCCCGAGCCGGCCCGGTCTCGAGTTGGTGAGTGGCTAGCGCGGTGCCCGTGCGCGTGTCTCGGGAGTCGGGAGGCAGCACTGGAAGCCAGCTGATTGCCGGGCGATCCGGGGGCCTCCCTCGCACTAGGCCGGCGGGAGAGCCGCCAGAACCGTGTCCAGCACCTTCACGGCATCGGCCTTGTTCAGCGGATTGTTGCCGTTCCCGCACTTGGGCGACTGCACACACGACGGGCATCCCGCCTCACAAACGCACGAGGCGATCGCCTCCCGCGTGGCGCGCAGCCAATCAGCCGCCGTCCCGTATGCCCGCTCAGCGAACCCCGCACCACCCGGATGCCCGTCGTAGACGAAGACCGTCGGCGCCTCGGTGTCCGCGTGGTTCGCCGTCGACAGGCCGCCGATGTCCCACCTGTCGCAGGTGGCGATCAGCGGCAGCAGGCCGATACCGGCGTGCTCGGCGGCGTGCAGGGCGCCCGGGAAGTCGGCCGGCTCGACCCCGGCGGACACCAGGGCCTCCGGTGAGACCGTGAACCAGACGGCGACCGTACGCAGTTCGCGCACCGGCAGATCCAGCGGCCGGGTGTCGATCACCTCGCCGCTGCCGATGCGCCGCCGCTGGTACGACACGACCTGGTTGGTCACGTCCACCTCGCCGAGGAAGAGCCCGACGGGGCCGGCGTCCACGTACGAGCGGACGTCGACAACGGACAGGTTCGTGACGTCCCTGGCGTGTGTGGTCCAGTCCGGTTCCTCCTGGTGGACCAGGGCGATCGCGTCCTCCAGGTCGAGGTTGTCGACCACGTACGAGACGCCCTGGTGCAGGTAGACCGCTCCCGAGTGCAGCGTGGCGTGCGACGAGGCGGGGTCGACAGTGCCGAGCAGGCGGCCGGTCGCCGACTCGACCACCGACACCGGGGCGCCGCCGGTACCCCGCAGATCCACCTCGGGCCGGCCCCGGTGCGTCCAGTACCAGCCGGACGGCCGGTGCCGCAGCACGCCCTGCTGGGCCAGCGCCCGAGCCGCGGCGGCTGCCGGCTCCCCGCCGAACAGCTCGAGGTCGTCGTTGGTGAGCGGCGCCTCGGAGGCGGCGCAGCACAGTTGCGGACCGAGCACGTACGGGTTCGACGGGTCCAGCACCGTCGCCTCGACCGGCCGGCCGAACAACGCCTCCGGATGGTGTACGAGGTAGGTGTCCAGCGGATCGTCCCGGGCGACCATCACGGCGAGCGCCTCGTTGCCGGCCCGCCCCGCCCGGCCCGCCTGCTGCCAGAACGAGGCCCTGGTGCCGGGGTAACCGCAGATCAGCACCGCGTCCAGGCCGACCAGGTCGACACCGAGCTCGAGCGCGTTCGTGGAGGCCAGCGCGAGCAGCTCACCGGAGAGCAGCGCCCGCTCGATCGCCCGCCGGTCCTCCCGCAGGTAGCCGGCCCGGTAGGCGGCGACCCGCTCACCCAGCCCGGGAACCGCCTCGTCCAGTGCCCGCCGCGTCATCGTGGCGACCACCTCGGCTCCCCGGCGGGACCGGACGAACGCCAGCGTCCGGGTGCCGGCGACGACGGCGTCGGTGAGCAGGTCCGCGGTCTCCCGCAGCGCCGAACGGCGGATCGGCGGCAACTCGACGTCGACGAACCCATCGGGGTCGGCGGGTGATTCCGGGGCCGACTCGGGACCGGGCTGGGTGGGCAGGGAGAGTTTCGACGCCGGCAGCAGCGGCGGCTCCCACAGCGCGAAGGTCACCCCGCCCCTCGGCGACGCGTCCTCGGTGACAGCGGTCACCGGCAGTCCCAGGAGCCGGGAAGCCGTACCGGCCGGATCGCCGGACGTCGCCGAGGCCAGGACGAATGTGGGCAAGCTGCCGTATCGGGCCGCCGCCCGGCGCAGCCGTCGCAGGACGTGCGCGACGTGCGAGCCGAACACTCCCCGATAGGTGTGGCACTCGTCGATCACCACGTACGTCAGGCGCCTGAGGAAGACACCCCACCGCGCGTGTCCCGGCAGCAGCGAATGATGCAGCATGTCGGGGTTGGTGAGGACGAACCGGGCGTGCTGCCGGATCCACTCCCGCTCCTCACGGGGAGTGTCACCGTCGTACGTCGCAGGCCGCACACCGTCGAGCCCGAGCCGGGCGATTCCGCGCAATTGGTCGGCCGCGAGTGCCTTGGTGGGTGACAGATAGAGCGCTGTCGCCTTAGGGTCCCTTGTCAGCGCGTTGAGCGCGGGCAGCTGGTACGCGAGGGATTTGCCCGATGCGGTGCCGGTGGCCAGCACAACGTGCTTGCCTTCCCAGGCGAGGGTGGCGGCTGCGGCCTGATGGTCCCAGGGTGCGACGATTCCCTGTGCGGTGAGAGCATCACGCACTGCGGGTTCGGTCCACGCGGGCCACGGTGTCGTGCGCCCGGACCGGGGCGGCATCCGTTCGATATGTGTGATCGGGGACACCGTCGACGCGGAACCGCGAGCCCGCAGCCGATGCAGCAGCTCAGCAGGACCGAAGGCGGTGGACGTCACGCATTGCACTGTGACATCGGAATGCCCCGAACCTCAAACGGGTAGGACGGTGGGTGCCGGGCGTCGCCGCGAGCTGGTCGGTGGTTAGATTTCGCGGGGGGAGATCAGGGAGGAGGACCGATGGAGCTGTCGCTGGCGACCCGTACCGTCGCTGAGCACACTGTGCTCGAGGTCGGTGGCGAGGTGGACGTTTACACCGCCCCTCGCCTGCGTGAGCGTCTTATCGAGTTGGTGGACGCGGGTGCCCGTGACGTCGTCGTCGATCTGGAGCGGGTCGAGTTCCTCGACTCGACCGGGCTCGGCGTGCTCGTCGGTGCGCTCAAACGGCTGCGGACGGCCCATGGCACGTTCGGGCTGGTCTGCGCCAAGGAGCCGTTGCTGAAGATCTTCCGGATCACCGCGCTGGACCAGGTGTTCCCGATCTTCCCGACGGTCGAGGCGGCAACCGAACGCGACGGCAGCGGTTCTGCTTCGTGATGGCGACTGTTCGGCTGTCCTTCTCGCCGGCACCGGTGCACGTGCGTACCGCCCGGCTGGTCGGTGTCGCCGTGGCCCGGCGTGCCGGAGTGGCCGAGGACCTGCTCGACGAGGTCCGGCTGGCCATCGGTGAGGCATGCACCCGGGCCGTGGCCCTGCACCGGCAGTACGGCCTTCCCGACCTGGTCACCGTGGAGATGTCCGACTCGGACTCGTACATGGTCCGGGTCATCGACCACGCTCCGATCGAGGCGAGCGTCGGCCTGACGAAGCTGCCTCCGGACGAGCTGGCCGACGAGTCGCTGACCGACGAGGCGCTCACCACGGGTGTCGGCTTCGCCCTGCTCGCCGGCTTCGTGGACGACCTGCAGGTGCGCCCGGTGGAGGACGGCCCGGGCACCGAGGTCCGCATGATCTGGCCGGTCGCCCGCCGCTGACGCGGCCCACCACCCGCAGTAGAGCGGAAGAAAACCCCTTTAGCGGGAACACTCCGGCAAATTACGCCGCGATCAACAATCACCCACCAGGCTGGACGCCGCACGCCCGCCCACCTGCGGCGGGAGATCAACTGTGTCCGATACCCATTCGTCGCCGTGCTAACACAGCGGTGAACATCACCGCGACACAGCTGGTGGCGCATGTGACGATCGCCACGCAGGACCTATACAGTACGCGAGTTGTCAGCTACTGCTGGTCCCGCGTCCGCGGGTCCGGCCGGTTGTTCCCCGCTCCCCGGGGAACGCGCCCGGCGGTTTCGTCCGCTGTCCGGGTGCGGTTCGTTGTACGTACAGGAGGACATTGATGTCCGGGACTCCGATAAACCTTGCCGCCGACGGTGGCGGGGTGTCGTCCCTCAGCGGGTCAAACGTCACATTCGTCATCGTCGCGCTGGTGTTCGCCCTGGTGGCTCTCGGCTTCGCCGCGATGTTCGTCCAGTCTGTGCTGCGTGCCGCGCGTGGCACACCGAAGATGCAGGAGATCGCGGGTGCCGTGCAGGAGGGCGCCTCGGCCTACCTGATCCGCCAGTTCAGGACACTGGGGATCTTCGTCGTGATCGCGGTCGTCCTGTTGTACCTGTTGCCGGTGCACGAGACCGACAACGAGACCTGGGTCAAGATCGGCCGGTCGCTGTTCTTCATCGTCGGTGCCCTCTTCAGCTCGTTCATCGGTGGCGCCGGCATGGCGCTGGCGACCCGGGCGAACGTGCGGGTGGCCGCGGCCGCCAGTGAGCAGGGTGGCCGGGAGACGGCGATGGGCATCGCCTTCCGTACCGGTGGTGTGGTCGGCTTCCTCACCGTCGGCCTGGGCCTGTTCGGTGGCGCCCTCGTTGTTCTGATCTTCAAGGGTGACGCTCCGACCGTCCTGGAGGGCTTCGGCTTCGGTGCCGCGCTGCTCGCGATGTTCATGCGGGTCGGCGGCGGCATCTTCACCAAGGCCGCCGACGTCGGCGCCGACCTGGTCGGCAAGGTCGAGCAGGGCATCCCCGAGGACGACCCGCGCAACGCCGCCACCATCGCGGACAACGTGGGCGACAACGTCGGTGACTGTGCCGGCATGGCCGCCGACCTTTTCGAGTCGTACGCGGTGACCCTCGTCGCGGCGCTGATCCTGGGTTCGGCCGCGTTCGGCCAGGACGGCTTGATCTTCCCGCTGATCATCTCCACGGTCGGTGTGGTGATCGCGATCGTCGGTGTCTTCATCACCCGTCTGCGCGCCAGTGACCGCAACGGCCTCACCGCGATCAACCGGGCGTTCTACATCTCGGCGGCGCTCTCCGCGATCGCCGTCACGGTGGTCAGCTTCACCTACCTGCCGTCCAGCTTCGCCGGGTTCGGTGACGCGGGCATCTCCGAGGAGATCGTGAACAGCGGGCAGGACCCCCGCTGGGTCGCGGTGGGCGCGGTCGTGATCGGTATCGTGCTGGCCGCCGCCATTCAGGCGCTGACCGGCTACTTCACCGAGACCACCCGCCGTCCGGTTCAGGACATCGGCCGGTCGTCGCAGACCGGCGCGGCCACTGTGGTGCTGGCCGGCATCAGCGTCGGCCTCGAGTCGGCGGTCTACTCGGCCCTGCTGCTCGGTGCGGGCGTCTTCGGCGCCTTCCTGCTCGGCGGCTCGTCGCTGACCCTGTCGCTGTTCGCTGTCGCGCTGGCCGGCACCGGCCTGCTCACCACGGTCGGCGTGATCGTGGCGATGGACACCTTCGGCCCGATCTCGGACAACGCGCAGGGCATCGCCGAGATGTCCGGTGACGTCGACGAGCGCGGCGCGCAGATCCTCACCGAGCTCGACGCGGTCGGCAACACCACCAAGGCGATCACCAAGGGCATCGCGATCGCCACGGCGGTCCTGGCCGCCACGGCGCTGTTCGGGTCGTACACGAACAGCCTGGCCAGCTCGATGACCGCCGCCGGCGTGACCGACGTCGGCAACGAGATCCTGGCCCAGCTGAACATCTCGAACCCGCGCAGCCTGGTCGGGCTCCTGATCGGTTCGGCAGTGGTGTTCCTCTTCTCCGGCCTGGCGATCAACGCGGTCTCCCGCTCGGCGGGCGCGGTCGTGATGGAGGTCCGGCGCCAGTTCCGCGAGTTCCCGGGCATCATGGACGGCACCCAGCGTCCCGAGTACGGCCGTGTCGTCGACATCTGCACCCGCGACGCGCAGCGTGAGCTGCTCACTCCGGGTCTGCTCGCGATCACCGCGCCGATCGCTGTGGGCTTCGGCCTCGGCCCGGGCGCGCTGGCCGCGTACCTGGCCGGTGCGATCGGTACCGGCACGCTGATGGCGGTCTTCCTGTCCAACTCCGGCGGCGCGTGGGACAACGCGAAGAAGCTGGTCGAGGACGGCAACTTCGGTGGCAAGGGCTCCGAGGCGCACGAGGCCACGATCATCGGCGACACCGTCGGCGACCCGTTCAAGGACACCGCCGGCCCGGCGATCAACCCGCTGCTGAAGGTGATGAACCTGGTCGCCCTGCTGATCGCTCCCGCCGTGGTGACGCTCAGCTACGGCACGGACGCCAACACCGGCGCGCGTGTCGGCGTGGCGGTCCTCGCGGTGGCGGTCGTGACCGCCGCGGTGATCTGGAGCAAGCGCAAGCCGATCTCGATGGGCGAGCCCGCCGGTACCGCGGCTGTCGGTGCGGGCGACGGGGCCAAGACGGCGCCGGACGCCCGCGACGGCGAGTCGTCCCGCATCAAGGACAACGTCGGCTGAGGCAATTTTCTCTGGATAGATGCTCCTAGCAGGACGAAAGGGTACCCGGAAACGGGTGCCCTTTCGCTTTGACTCGATCGAGGCGTGTGGAGTGACGGACCGGAGTCGTACGCTGCTTCCCATGCGCGCGGTCCGACTGATCTCCCTGGCTTTCGTCCCCGTGCTCGCCGTGCCGCTGAGCGGGTGTTCCGCGCAGCCCGGGCCGCAGGCGTGGGCCGCCTCGGTGTGCACCGCCCTCAGCCCCTGGCGCAGCGAGATCGACACGCTCACCAGCCGCACCCAGCAGCAGATGAGCAGCAGGACCACGCCGGGTCAGGCGAAGGAGAACCTGTCCCGTCTCTTCGACGGCGCCGCGTCGGCGAGCGAGGAGGCCCGGGTCGAGGTCGAGCGCGCCGGTATCCCCGACGTGACGAACGGCGATGCGATCGCGCACGGTTTCACCGGCTCGCTGGCCGGCATCCGGGATGCCTACGGCACCGCGCGCAGTGGCATACAGGCCCTGGCCACCACCCCCGCGAAGAATTTCTACACCGAGGTCGGCAAGGTGGTCGAGCGCCTCACCACCGACTACGAGAAAAGCAGCCTGGACACCACGAAGCTGGAGTCGGTGGAGCTGAGACAGGCCTTCGACTCGCTCCCGGAATGCCAGTGAACACGCGAGCACAGTGCCAGTGAGATGACCGACACCGGCTGGCCGCTGATTCCGCGCGAGGTGCTCCCTCCACCGATCCCGGTGGCGAAGCGCCCGGTGCTGCGTCATGCCGCCGGTCCCGAGTCCGGCCGCCAGCTGTCGATGTTCGGCGCGGAGACCACCGAGCCGTCGCCGGCCGATCTCGCCGGCCTGCTGGCCGGTCCGGGCCGTCTTGGCCGGATGGGCGGCACGGCCCGCGTCACGGTCCGGGTGGATGCAGCCTGGCGAGTGCACGTGCTGGTCACCGAACTGGTCACGCGCGGCCTCACCGCGAGCTGGGCTCCGGTCATGGACGACCCCGATCCGGTACGGGCGGACGAGCTCCCCTCCGCCCCTGAAGCGGTCGACGAGTCGAAAGACCCGAAGCCGGGAGAACCCGACAGCACGGGTGAGGCGGATGTCACCGCCACGCCGGACGGCGAGGAGCCCGAACCGCCGCGGCAGTGGTTCGACGTGCGTACCGCGTACTCCCAGAGGTTGAACAGCCTGGCCCGCGCCTGGCCGGCAGCCGCCGCACAGCTCTTCCTCAGCGGACCTCGCCTGCGTCTGTGGGTCGCTGCCGCGGGCAGCCCGCAACCCGGCGGTTACGCACTCGGCCTGGACCCGGAGAAAGACCGCCAATCGGTGGAATCCGCCCTGGTCCGAGCCGGTCTTGCCGGGCGGCTGTCGGATGACGGACGGTTCTATCTGATCACCGGGCGGCGACGGCTCCGGCGACTCGCCGAGCTGGTCGGTGAGCGACCCGCGGCAGCACCCGAAGAGGTCTGGCCCGGTGGCGCAGCTGCGTGATCTTCCATGATTGTGTCCGACATAACAACGTCTTCCCGGTGTACGGTGTCGCGGTCGGACGCATGCGGTGGCCGGACCGTTACCATCCGACTGCGGGGTTCCCCGGGAATGTGGGCTCGTCCGGCGCGTTACGTTGAACATCTGTGCTCTGCCGGGCGGACGGGGAGCGCCCGAAGACCTTGACTATGGGAGTGCCGTGCCGAGTGACGCCAGGACGACCCGTCTGGTCATCGTCGAATCTCCATCGAAGGCCAAGACGATCGCCGGTTACCTGGGCCCCGACTATCTGGTCGAGGCCTCCGTCGGGCATGTCCGCGACCTGCCGAGAAACGCCGACGAGGTGCCTGCCAAGTACAAGGGCGAGGCCTGGGCGCGGCTCGGCGTCGACGTCGACAACGGCTTCCACGCTCTCTACGTGGTCTCCGACAACCGCAAGCAGCAGGTGGCCAAGCTGCAGAAACTCGCCAAAGAGGTGGACGAGATCTTCCTCGCCACCGATGAGGACCGCGAGGGCGAGGCCATCGCCTGGCACCTGATCGAGACGATCAAGCCCAAGGTGCCGGTCAAGCGGATGGTCTTCCACGAGATCACCAAGCCGGCCATCCAGGCCGCCGTGGCGAACCCGCGTGACATCGACCGCTCGCTGGTGGACGCACAGGAGGCGCGCCGCATCCTCGACCGGCTCTACGGCTACGAGGTCAGCCCGGTCCTGTGGAAGAAGGTGATGCGCGGCCTGTCGGCGGGCCGTGTGCAATCCGTCGCCACCCGCATCGTCGTGGAGCGTGAGCGGCAGCGGATGGCGTTCCGCTCCGCGGAGTACTGGGACATCCTCGCCCAGCTGGCCGTGCAGGGTCAGATCGACGGGCCCCGCAACTTCCAGGCCACGCTGATCGCGCTGGACGGCGACCGGATCGCCACCGGCAAGGACTTCGAGCCCACCACCGGCCAGCTGAGGCCCGGCTCGAACGCGGTACAGCTGGACGGCGACGGCGCCCGCGGGCTGGCCGCCCGTCTGGAGAACCGGCCGTTCAAGGTCACCCGGGTCGAGGAGAAGCCGTACCGGCGCCGGCCGTACGCGCCGTTCATCACCTCGACGTTGCAGCAGGAAGCCGCCCGCAAGATGCGGTACTCCTCCCAGCAGACGATGCGCACCGCGCAGAGCCTGTATGAAAAGGGCTACATCACCTACATGCGTACGGACTCGGTGAACCTCTCCGAGACCGCTCTGAGCGCCGCCCGCCGCCAGATCGCCGAGCTGTACGGGGCGAACAACGTTCCGCCGCAGCCGCGCCGCTACACGACGAAGGCGAAGAACGCGCAGGAGGCGCACGAGGCGATCCGGCCGGCCGGGGACAACTTCCGGACGCCCGGTGAGGTCGCCAAGGAGCTGACCAGCGACGAGTTCAAGCTCTACGAGCTGATCTGGCGCCGGACCATCGCCTCGCAGATGACCGACGCCGTCGGTAACTCGGTGAGCGTCCGGATCCGCGCGGTGTCGACGGCGAACGAGGAGGCCGACTTCTCGGCCTCCGGCAAGACCATCACCGACCCCGGCTTCCTCCGGGCGTATGTGGAGTCCTCGGACGACGAGACCGCCGAGGCGGAGGACGCCGAGCGCCGCCTGCCGAACCTGGTGAAGGACCAGCCGCTGACCGCCGACGAGCTGGCAGCGGTGGGTCACCACACCTCGCCGCCGGCCCGCTACACGGAGGCCTCGCTGGTCAAGGCGCTCGAGGAGCTCGGCATCGGCCGTCCCTCCACGTACTCGTCGATCATGCAGACCATCCAGGACCGCGGGTACGTGGAGAAGCGCGGCCAGGCGATGATCCCGTCGTTCCTGGCGTTCGCCGTGATCGGCCTGCTCGAGGGGCACTACCCGCGGCTGGTGGACTACAACTTCACCGCCGCCATGGAGGGCCAGCTCGACGACATCGCCGCCGGTGACGGCACCCAGCTGGCGTTCCTCACCTCCTTCTACTTCGGCAGCCAGTCCGGCAGCGGCGACGACCAGATCGCCCGGGACGGCGGCCTGAAGAAGATGGTCACCGAGAACCTCAGTGCGATCGACGCGCGTGAGGTCAACTCGATCCCGCTCTTCATCGACGAGGAGAACCGGAAGGTCGTCGTCCGGGTCGGCAAGTTCGGGCCGTACCTGCAGCGGCGCCCGCTGGACGCTCCCGAGGACGCGCCGGACGACCGGGCCTCGATCCCGGAGGGCGTGGCGCCCGACGAGCTGACCCCGGAGAAGGTGGCGGAGCTCTTCCTCGC
This sequence comes from Actinoplanes sp. GCM10030250, assembly GCF_042666575.1. Lineage (NCBI taxonomy): Bacteria > Bacillati > Actinomycetota > Actinomycetes > Micromonosporales > Micromonosporaceae > Actinoplanes > Actinoplanes sp. GCM10030250. The sequence goes on from NZ_JBHTDO010000007.1 coordinate 138,697, forward strand.
CGGCAACGGGGACCGCGCACTGGGCGACGACCCGGCCACCGGTGAGCCGGTGGTGGTCAAGTCCGGCCGCTACGGGGCATATGTGCAGAGTGGCGAGCGCAGTTCCTCGCTGTTCAAGAACCAGAAGCCGGACACGATCACCCTCGAGGAAGCGGTGAAGCTGCTGTCGCTGCCCCGGGTGGTCGGCAAGGACGCCGAGGGCATCGAGATCGTCGCCCGCAACGGGCGGTACGGGCCGTACATCGCTCGGGAAAAGGACTCCCGGTCGCTGGCGAGCGAGGACCAGCTGTTCACCGTGACGCTGGACGAGGCGCTCGCGCTGCTGGCCGCGCCGAAGGGACGGCAGGCCCGGACCGCCAAGCCGCCGCTGCGGGAGATGGGCGACGACCCGGCCACCAAGAAGCCTCTGGTGATCAAGGACGGCCGGTTCGGTCCCTACGTGACCGACGGGGAGTACAACGCGTCGCTGCGGCGCGACCAGACCCCCGAGGAACTCACGCTGGAGCAGGCGTCCGAGATGCTCGCCGAGAAGCGGGCCAAGGGACCGGTGACCCCGAAGAAGCGGGCGCCGGCGAAGAAGGCTCCGGCGAAGGCCGCGGCCAAGAGCGCCGACGGCACCGCGGCGAAGAAGGCACCGGCCAAGCGCGCGACGGCGGCGAAGAAGACCACCGCCGCGAAGACCACGGCCGCCAAGAAGGCGCCGGCGAAGAAGGCCGCGCCCCGGAAGGCCGCGGCCTCAGCCGAATAGGACTCAGCTCCCCAAGACCCGTTCCAGATATTCGTTGGTGAACATCCGGGACGGGTCAAGCTGGTCGCGGACGGCCAGGAAGTCGCCGAACCGGGGGTACGCGGGACGCAGCGACTCCGCGTCCCGATAGTGCAGCTTCCCCCAGTGCGGCCGCCCGCCCAGCGGCGTGCAGACGTCCTCGAAGGCCCGGAAGTACGGCTCGTACGGCGTGCCGAGGAACTGGTGCACGGCGACGTAGGCGGACTCCCGGCCGTACCCGTGCGACAGCCAGACGTCGTCCGGCCCGGTGAACCGCACCTCGACCGGGAACTGCACCTTGAACGGCAGCCGCTCGAAGATGCCCGACAGCGCGTCGAGGACCTCGGGGAGAGCAGCGCGCGGAATCTCGTACTCCATCTCGGTGAAACGCACCCGGCGCGGTGAGCAGAAGACCTGGTCGGACCGCCCGGTGTAGGTCCGTGCGCTCAGCGCGCGGGCCGCGACACCGCTGATCGCCGGAACCGCCGCCGGCAGCCGCTGGCCCAGCTTGCAGACGCCCTGCCAGACGGTGTTGGAGAGGAAGTCGTCGTCGAACCAGCCGCGGAGCGCGGGCAGCGGCCGGTCGTCCTCGGCCACCCGGTTGTTGCGCTTGAGCGAGGCCCGATCGGTGTACGGGTACCAGAAGAACTCCACGTGGTCGTTCGCCGGAATCCAGTCGTCGAGACCGGCCAGCACGTCACCCAGCGCCATCGGCTGCTCGTCGGCACGCAGCACGAACGCCGGCACGCACCGCAGCGTCACCTCGACCAGAACACCGAGCGCACCGAGGCCGAGCTGGATCGCCGGAAACTCGGGAGCATCGCTCTTGTAATGCTCGACCCGCCCACCCGCCGTCACCATGGTCACCGCCTCGACGAAGGACGCCAGGGTGGAGTGCCCCGCCCCGGTGCCGTGCGTGCCGGTGGAGATCGCGCCGGAGACGGTCTGCGCGTCGATGTCGCCCAGATTGGGCATGGCGAGGCCGCGCTCGGCGAGCAGGGTGTTGAGAGTGGACAGCGGCATGCCCGCCTGCACGGTCACCAACGGGCCGTCGATCGACACCAGTCCGTTCAGCCGGTGCATGACCATGCGCTGGTCATCGGCGACGGCGATGGCGGTGAACGAGTGCCCGCTGCCGACCACCTTTATTCTGCGTCCGCTTTCAGCAGCCTGGTTCACTTGGGTGGCGACCTCGTCGATACTGCCGGGGGTCAGCACCTCGGCGACGGACTCCTGGTTTCGTCCCCAGTTGCTCCACCGACGCGAGTTAACGGGTCTGGTCATTCGGGCCTTTGTCCTCCGTCCGAGCGGTCAGGCGCACCTGGCGTCCCGTCGATGCGCCTCGCTCGTTGATCCGAGTAACGTTCGATTTATCACTGAGATTTGTTCACGACCTACGGAATTCCGTGTCTGAATCTCACTGCTGAGAGGGAGTGGCGACGCGTGTCGACACCAACCGTCAGCACCGGACCGCTGAGGCGGGTTCCGGTGCAGGGCAGAAGCGTTGCCCGGGTACAGCGCATGCTCGACGCCTGCGCCGAGCTGGTGGACGAGGTCGGATATGAGGGCCTCACCACCACACTGCTTGCCGAGCGGGCCGAGGTCGCCATCGGCTCGGTCTATCAGTTCTTCCCGGACAAGCGGGCCATCGTCCAGGCCCTCGCGCTGCGCAACATGGACGCGTATTTGCAGAGCCTCTCCGACCGGTTCGCCAGCGAGACGTTCACTCATTGGTGGGACGCGGTGGACGCTGCGATAGACGGCTACATCCACATGCACCGCAGTGTGCCGGGCTTCCGGACGCTGCACTTCGGTGACGTGGTGGACCTGCACCTGCTCGACTCGGACCGGGACAACAACGCGGTCATCGCCGAGCGCCTGGCCGAGTTGCTCGTCGAGCAGTTCCAGCTGATCGACCGGGTCCGGCTGCGGTTCGCGCTGCAGATCTCGGTCGAGGCGGCGGACGCGCTGATCAAGCTGGCTTTCCGCCGGGAGTCCAGCGGTGACGAGGCGGTCCTGACCGAGGCGAAGGCGCTGATCCGGGAGTACCTGCACCGGCACGTCGACGCCTGACCCTGTTTCCACGCCTGGTCCTCCTTCAGAGGAACGCACGGCCTTCTCCACGGTAGGTGAGGGCCGGCGTGGCTGTCTCGCCGTCGACCAGCTGTAGCTCGTTGACGTGCTCACACAGCTCGCCGGCCTTGGCGTGACGGAACCAGACGCGGTCGCCGGGGCGCAACTGTTCGGCAGGCGTACCGAGCAGGGGCGTCTGCACCTCTCCGGCGCCCTCGTCGGATTTGAACCGGAGCCCTTCCGGCAGGTAGGGCACCGGCAGGCGGGATTTCTCCGCCGTACCGGACGCGATCCAGCCTCCACCGAGCACGGTGGCGATCCGCGGCGCCGGGCGGCGGACCACCGAGAGCGCGAAGAACGCGGCGGGGGCCGGGCGCCAGCTGCGGTACGCGTCGAACAGCGCTGGACCGTACAGGCCCGAACCGGCGGCCACCTCGGTCACCGACGGGTCGGCGCTCGTCGCCGCCACGCTGCCGGTGCCGCCGCCGTTCACGAATTCCAGGTCGGCGTGCTCGCGGACCGCCCGGACGGCTGCGGCACGACGTTTGAGCAGCTCGGGGTAGGCCCGGCTCTGCATCAGGCGGATCAGGCGGCCGCGCAGGGCCTGACCGGGCGGGTTGTCGCCGACACCGGCGATGTGCGCCTCGTAGGACATCAGCCCGACCAGGCGGAACCCCTCCCGGTCGGCGATCATCCGGGCCATCGCGCCGGCCTGGACAGCCGAGTGCACCGGCGAGCGCCGGACACCGACGTGCAGCGGCCCGGCGGGACGCCAGGAGGCGTCGAAGTCCAGGCAGAGGCGCAGGTCCAAGCGGCCGGCGGGCGGCACGACCTGGTCGATCAGGTCCAGGTGGGCGGGGTGGTCGACCATCAGGGTCACCGCTGCGGCCGGCGCGGGGTCCGCGGCCAGCTCACGCAGGGCGGCACGATCAGCAGTGGGGTACGCGACGAGCACGTCATCGGTCACGCCCGAGCGCACCAGCCAGAGCGCTTCAGGCAACGTGTACGCCATCACGCCCCGCCAGCCCGGACGTGCCAGGACGCGCTCGAGGAGGGCACGGCAGCGCACCGATTTGCTGGCGACCCGGATCGGCTTGCCCGCGGCACGCGCGGTCAGGCGCTCGGCGTTGTCGTCGAACGCGGCCAGGTCGACGACGGCGACCGGGGTCTCCACGTGATCGGTGGCCTTGTCGAGCCGCTGGCGCAGGGCGATGCGGTCTGTGAGCACGCCAGCACGTTAACCCTCTTCGAGGTAACACGAAAGACATTCATCTCTACCCCACCCGTACGTGCGTAATCGCCGCTCCACGGTGCGGACCCCCGGTGAGCTGCACCGGCCGGTTACAGTGCTCCGAGCAGTGACCACGGGAGGTAACGGCCATCAGCACGGACAAGCAACAGGACCCGGGGCCCGTTGACCTCTCCGGGGCGGCGGCCCTGCGCTCCGTCCTGCGCCTGCGCGGCTTCCGCCGACTCTGGCTGGTCCTCGCGGCCGCCTCCTTCGGCGACTGGATCGGCCTGCTCGCCACCGGCATCTTCGCCTCGGCCCAGTTCGACAACCCGGCCGCCCAGGGCGCGGCGTTCGGCGGCACGATCGCCGTGCGCCTGCTGCCCGCGCTGCTGCTCGGGCCGATAGCCGGTGTCTTCGCCGACCGCTTCGACCGCCGCTACACGATGGTCATCACCGACCTCCTGCGGTTCGTGATCTACGGGTCGATCCCGCTGGTGCCGGTCTTCGGCGGCTCGCCGGCGCTCACCGTCGCCTGGGCCACCATCGCCACCTTCCTCGGCGAGACGATCACGCTGATCTGGATCCCGGCCAAGGAAGCGGCGGTGCCCAACCTCATCCCGAAGTCCCGGATCGAGGTGTCCAACCAGCTCACGCTCGTCACGACGTACGGGATCACGCCGATTCTCGCGGCCCTGGTGCTCTCCGCCCTCACCGCGGGCCTCCAGCAGTCCGGCCTCTCGCTGCCCGACTGGGCGCAGCCCGTGCAGATCGCCCTCTACATCAACGCGCTCGCCCGGCTGGCCACCGCGCTCGTGGTCTTCTTCGGCATCAAGGAGATCGGCGGCAAGAGCGAGGAACGGATCAAGGCCGCCGAGCAGAGCATGACTCGCCAGTTCCTGGACGGGTGGAAATACCTCGGCAGCACCCCGCTGGTCCGTGGCCTGGTGCTGGGCATCTTCGGCGCGTTCGCGGCCGGCGGTGTGGTGATCGGCGCCGCGCGGACGTTCGCCACCTCACTCGGTGCCGGTGAGGCCGCGTTCTTCCTGCTCTTCGGCGTCATCTTCATGGGCCTGGCGCTCGGCATCGGGCTCGGCCCGATGATCGTGAAGGACCTGTCCCGGCGCCGCTGGTTCGGCATGAACATCGTGCTCGCCAGCGGCTCGGTGATGTTCCTCGGCCTCGCCTTCCACCTCTCGATGGCGCTCGTCGGCGCGCTGCTGGTCGGCGCGGGCGCCGGCATGGCGTTCCTGGCCGGCACCACCCTGCTCTACGGCGAGATCGAGGACGCCCTGCGCGGCCGGGTCTTCGCCGTCGTGCAGATCGGCGTCCGGATGGTGCTGCTGCTCGCCATCACCCTCTCCGGCTTCCTGGTCGGGCTCGGCAGCTCCCGCCGGGTCGAGTTCGGGCCGCTGCACGTCGACGTCTCCTCCACCCGCGTCCTGCTGCTGGTGGCCGGCGCCATCGGGATCTGGGTCGGCATCAGCTCGTTCCGCCAGATGGACGACAAGCGTGGCGTACCCGTGTTCGCCGACCTCTGGAGCTCGCTGCGCGGCCGCCCGCTCTCACCGCCCGACGCCTTCGTCCGGTCCGGGGTGTTCGTGGTGTTCGAGGGCGGCGAGGGCGCGGGCAAGTCGACGCAGGTCACCCGGCTCGCCGAGGTGCTCCAGGCGGAGGGTCGCGACGTGGTCGTCACCCGGGAGCCGGGTGCCACCCCGGTGGGGTCCCGCATCCGTGGACTGGTTCTGGACAAGGGCGACGCGCCTTCGGCACGGGCAGAGGCCCTCCTGTACGCGGCCGATCGCGCACACCACGTCGCCACGGTGGTCCGGCCGGCTCTCGCCCGTGGTGCCGTCGTGATCAGCGATCGGTATGTGGACTCGTCCCTGGCCTATCAGGGCGCCGGTCGTACGCTGCCCGTCCAGGAGATCTCCTGGCTCTCCGCGTGGGCGACCGGCGGCCTCAAGCCTGACCTGGTCGTTCTTCTCGACGTCGACCCCGGCGTCGGCCTGACCCGGGTCGACTCCCGCGGTGAGGGCGCCGACCGGCTGGAGAGCGAGTCGCGCGCCTTCCACGAACGCGTGCGGTACGCGTTCCTCGATCTCGCCGCGGGCGACCCCAAGCGTTACCTGGTGCTGGACGCGGCGCGGCCGGTCGAGGAGATTGCGGAAGCGGTGTCCGGGCGGCTGGCCGGGCTGCTCAGCGCGCTCGATGTGGCGGCGGCTTCGGATTCTCCCGCCTCCGCTGCTTCCGGTTCCGCTTCCTCTGCCGGTTCTGCTTCCTTCGGTGGGGCGCCGGAGCGTTCCGAGGGCGTGCCGGAGGCTCCGCCGCTCGACGAGATGGCCGACGTCCTCGGGCTCGATGAGGACCTCGGGCTCGAGGACGAGGCGCCGGACGGGCGGCAGGCGCGCCGCCACCCGTGATCCCTCCGCTCTGCCTGAACTGCTCTATCTGAACTGCTTTATCTGAACCCGCTCTACCTGAACAGCTTGAGCGGAACGGCGGCGGCCATCGCGGCCATGCCGGCGTCGTTGGGGTGCAGGTGGTCGCCGCTGTCGTAGGCGGGGTTCAACCGGAGCGGATCGGCCGGATCCTGGACGGCACGGTCGAAATCGATCACCGCGTCGTACTCGCCGGACGTCCGGATCCAACGGTTCAGCGCGGAACGCTTCCGCTCGTTCTCCGGACTGAAGAAGCCCAGGGTGTCGTCCTTGAACGGCAGGATCGTCGCACCGTACGCCCGCAGTCCCGCCTGTCGCGCCCGCGCGATCAGCTGGCGGTGCCCCCAGATCAGGTCGTCCGCCGTCACCACCTCGCTCGCCGGTGCGACGGTGCCCGGGTGGCCCAGGTCGTTGACCCCGATCAGCACCACGAGGAACTCGGCACCCGGCTGTGCCACCACGTCGCGGTCGAAGCGCCGCAGCGCGCTGTGCCCGAAGTACGCGGCGAACGTTTCGGCGTTGCTGCCGGCGGCCGGATTGGGGTCGTGCAGCAGCCGGTTGCCGGAGATGCCGACGTTCGCCACCCCACGCCCGAGCCGGGCCGCGCGCAGCCTGGCGGCGAGACGGTCCGGCCAGCGGTGGTTCGCGTTCGTCGCGGTGTTCGCCCCGTTGGTGATCGAGTCGCCTAGCGTGACGATGGCCTTCTGCGAACCGCGGACACTCACGCCGGAGAGGAACAGGAACTGCCCCACCGTACGGACTGGGGTGACCTGGCGAGCCGCTGTGACGTTTCCGGCGGCGACGACATTGTCCTGGAAGGCGAAGGCGGCGAGGGTGGTGACCGGAGTCGGATCGGGCAGGTAGATGCTGATCACGAGGTCGGTGCCGCCGGTGACCGGCAACCGGATCGGATCACTGACCAGCGGCGAGCCGGCCGGTACGCGTACCTCGCCCCGTCCGCCGAAGGTGACCCGCCGGTCCGTACCGGGGACCGCGTCGGTGCTCGCCCCACTGCCGGCCCGCACCGCGACGTGCACCTCACCGACGTGCAGCGGTGTCGTCCCGAACTCGTTGCTGATCCGGATCCGCACCTGGTCGCCCCCGGCGCTGGTGTGCACCACGTGCCGGACGGTCTGGTCGGTCAGCACCTGCGGAGCGCCCGGTGGGATCGTCGTCGGCGCGGCTGCCCAGGTCGCCACCCAGCTGTCGGCACGGCTGGAAGCCGCCGCGGGCGAGGGAAGGGTGGCCGCGGCGACGGCGGCACCGGAAGCCAGAGTGAGCAGGTCACGGCGAGTCGACATCAGACGCTCCGAAAGTCTCGGGGATCGGGCGGTCGAGCTTTCTGAAGCTAGAGCGGCTCGATCTATGCCGTCAAGGAGCTGGTAGTCGCCAGAATGTCGTGACGTCCATCTATTGGACGGTTGATGATCGGGTTGACGTGGGGTGGGCTGTGTGGAAGCTTGCCGCGTAGCGGTCGGAAGTTTCGGCAGTCTTCCCGCCCCCTGGGCTGGGCGGGGGACGACCGCACACGGCCGTGCCGGCACCGTCCGCCGGTGCGGCCGTGGCGCCGCCCCGCTGCTTTGCCGGGCCGTTCAGCCGCGCCAGAGGGTGACCATCATCGCCTCGACCGCGATCTTCGGCTTGACGTTCTGTTCGATCGCCTCCCGGCAGGCCAGAACCGCCTCGAGACGACGGAGCGTGCTCTCCGCCGACCACTTCCGCGCGGCCGCCTCCGACTGGTCGGCGGTGTCGCGGTGCACCACCGCCACCGGCGCACGCAGGTTGGTGATCAGCACGTCGCGGTAGAACCCGGCCAGATCGACGAGCGCCCGATCCAGCGCATCCCGCTGTGCCCGGGTGGCCCGCGACTTCTGCCGCTTCTCCAGTTCCTTGATCTGCCCCGCGGCACCTCGCATGGCTCCGGTCGCGCCGCGACCCGTACCGCCCGCACCCAGTGCCTGCTCCAGCGCCGCCTTCTCACTGGAATCACCAGCGGCCACCGCGGCCGCCGCCTCCGCCTCAGCGGCCTCGATGAGCGAGGCAGCGGCGTCGAAACAGGCCCCGATCCCGGTCAGCCGGCGCGGCACCGCCAGCACCGCCTCCCGCCGAGAACGCGCCTCCGGATCAGCCGCGAGCAACTTCGCCCGGCCCACATGTCCCTGCGCAGCCGCCGCAGCCCACGCCGCGACCTCCGCAGCGACACCATCCCTGCGCGCCAGCACCTCCGCCACGGCATCGGCGGGCGGCTGTCGCAGAGCCACCACCCGGCAGCGGGAACGGATGGTCACCGAGATGTCGTCCGGGTGGGTGGACGGGGCGCAGAGCAGGAAGACAGTCCTCGGAGGCGGCTCCTCGATGGCCTTGAGCAGCGCGTTGCCGGCCGCCTCGGTGAGCCGGTCGGCATCCTCGATGACCACCACCTGCCACCGTCCGCCCGACGGAGCGCTCGCCGCCCGCAGCACGAGGGCCCGCATCTCGTTGACGCCGATGGAAAGCCCCTCAGGAACCACAAACCGGACATCAGCATGCGTACGCCCAAGCGCCGTATGACACCCATGGCACTCACCACACCCGGCGCCGTCCCGCTCACACTCCAGCGCCGCCGCGAACGCCCGCGCCGCCACCGACCGCCCCGACCCCGGCGGCCCGGTGAAGATCCAGGCATGGGTCATCCCACCGCCGCCCGGCCCGCCCGCAACGACCTGCGCCGCCGCCCGAGCAGCCCGGCGCAGCGTCTCCACCGGCTCGTCTTGCCCCACCAGCTCCGAAAACACGTCATGCGGACTCACCCGACGATGGTATTGCCCCACCCCGACATTTCCCGGACCGCCCGTCCCCACATCACCCCCGCCGCCGCCCCGGATCTCGGCCCCACGCCATCCAAGGGTTTGTCTGAGCTACAGATTTAGCTACGCAATGTGACTTTCGAGGCCATCAAAGTAACTGCTGGTAGCCAAGAGGCGCGTTATCCACAAGGGACTGCCTGGCGTAGCGGGACCGTCACCGCAACCGGTACGGTCTGATCCCGGAACGCGACGACAGTATGACGCGCGGTGAGGAGCCATCAATGGCCCGCGAAATCGACGAGACGTGGATCGACGAGGCGATCGACCGATATCGGCACATCGAGAAGCTGCGTGCCGACTACGAGAAAGCCGTCGTCGCACACTCCGTGTCGGTGCACTCGCCGGACCAGTCGATCGAGGTGGTCGTCACCGCCGCCGGGGACATCGTGGACGTTCGTTTGCATGGTGGGCTCAGTCATCGCGACGCCGTGGAGTTCGCCCGGGAGATGAGAGCGGTGGTGGCCAGCGCGACGGAGGCCGCCCGATGGGCACGGGAAAAGCTGCACGGCGAAGTATTCGGATCGTTCCGCACGCTGGAGGGGCACTGACGTGAACGGGCTCGCCGATCAGATCGACACCGCGGCCGAGGCGCTGGCCACGATGGACCGACGACTGCCCGACCTTGCCCCAGGCGCGGCAGTCTTCGGTGCCGACGAGGCCGGTCGGCCCGGCAGAATCGGCCGCGCCCTCTACGCCGGTTGGACAGCGGTGCTCGCCGCCCGGGCCCGGGAAGCCGCGAACGCCTCCGAGCGCCTCACCGAGATCGCCGAGTCGGTGCGCGCCGGCGCGCGGGACTACGTCGCCACCGACGACGCGGTGCGCCACAGATTCCAGCGAGGGCTGTGATGACCGACCGTCTGGATCAACTGGTGGAGGCCGCAACCCCCCTGCTGGCCCGCGTCGACACCGTGCTCTCCACGGCCGGCGCGCCGGAGGGCCACCCGGTCTGGCCGGAGTTACGCCGCGTCCGGCTCCTGCCCGGCGACGCCGTCCGAGCCGTGTGCGACCTGCGCCCCGAGGCGATTTCCGCAGCGGTGCCCCACCTGCGTACTGAGGCCCGCACCTATGCCGCCCTCGCCGACGCACTGCCCCTCACGGCCGCTTGGTCAGGCGAGGCAGCAGACGCGTACGAGCAGGCCCGCCGCCGCACCGCCCAGCACCTCAACGGTGGTCCCGACAGCCTCAGCCGCCGGATGGAGGCGACAGCCGACTACGCCGACGCCCTCACCGCGTGGATGACCCGCGCCCGAACCGACCTCGCGCTGGCCCTGACCGAAGCCCTGACCTCCGCGGAAGCCCTGACCCTCACCGCCGGCAACAGCCACCCACCCGGCACCCACTCACCCGCCGCCTACCCACCCGACGCTCACTCACCCGACGCTCACTCATCCGGCACCCACTCACCCGACCAGCAGGCCCGCGCCGCAGCCGACGTCAGCGCCCTCCTACTCCGCACGATCGCCGACGCCTACGACCAAGGGGAAGCCCTGCTCGACGATTCCGCCCCCTTGCAAAACCCACTTCTCGTCTGAGGCCCAACGTGTGCGCCGGCTGGGGTATCGGCTGGCCGTGAAACGTCGTTCCGGGGCGTCGGTAGCATCTTGCCGTCCCAAAGTCCACAATGCCCGGTGCGAGCGGCCGTTGCCGCGACCGCCCGCACGGCTCAGGAGTCGAACCGACGCTTCCGGGCGGTGAGCAGCACCACGCCGATCCCGCCGATCAGCAGCGCCACACCGCCGAGGGCCATCGAGACGGCGCGCGGGCCGGTGATGGGCAGACCGCCGGCCGCCGCGCCCGCACCGGACCCGCCGGGCGCGCTGCCCGACGAAACCCCGGAAGAAACGCCAGAACCCGCCTGCGGGGCGACAGCCGCGCCCTCCAGCAACCCGATGCCGAGATCAGCGACCACTGAGGACGGTCCGTAACCGGGCTTCGTGCGAGCGTCACCCGCGCCGCGAGCGTCGCCCCCATAGCGCTGATCGCGGAGGCGAGCGTCGCCCGAACCGTGAGCATCGCCCGCCCGGCGCTGTTCGCGGACGAGCGCGATCTTGATGGTGTCAGCGCGGGCGGCCACGGCCCGTCCCTTGGCGGCCTGGCGCACGTCGCCGAGGGAGATGCGCAGCTTCGTGCCGCCGGTACCGGTCGGCGCGGGTGCGGTCTCCGGCTCACCGGTCGACGGCAAACCCTCGACGGGCGGCAGCGGCAGCGGGCCGATGGGCTCGATCAATGCGGGCGCCGACTCCGGCTCGTGGACCTCGTCACTAACCGTGATGTCGACATGCTCACGTACCGTTTCCAAGCGCTTTGTCGGGATGTTCTTTCCGGAGATTTCAATGACGGCGGGCTGATAGTCGACCTTTCCGGTTCCGCCGGCGGACATGCTGACCCGCAGCGTCGGAGCGCGCAGCACGCGGATGCGCACCTCGCCGTCGACAAGGCTGATCCGGCCGGCGGTGATCGTCGAAGCGGCGACGGACTCCATCTCGCCGCCGCGCTGGAGCAACCCGGTGGTGCTCAAGCCCGAGATCTTTTCCGGTACGCGTACGAGCGAACCGTTCCCGCCCCCGGAAAGCGTGATCCGGCTGACCTCGGCAACCGAACTCGAAGCCTCCGTCACCCCGCACCGCACGTTGTCGTCCCACCGGGCATGGGCCGTGAGCTTGCCGGCACCCGCTCGCAGCGGCCCGAAGCGCTTCTCCCCGGTACGCCGGACGGCCGCCTTCCCGTTGTTCGGCGGCGCCTGCTGCACCACGAGGTCGTTCGCCGCGGACGAGCCGGCCACGCGCCCGTCCAGGAGCCGAGCGGCGGCCGCCGAGTGGACCGGCCCGTCGGCAATCATGACAGTCCGGGCGTCACCGAGCCCCACGCCACCGATCGACCGCGGCGCGCGCCCTTTGTCATCCGGCGAATAGGCGACCTGCTTGATCGCCGATCCACTCTCTGCGCGGGGGTCGGCGTAGGAGGCCGGCTGCGTTATGCCCAGGATGTCCGCAACGGGACCGCCGGAGTTCTGAACGTCCGTCTTTCCGGACGGCTCGCCGGAATCCTCGGAACCAGAGGAGGTGCCAGCGTCATCGCCCTCCGCTTCGGCACCGGACGAACCGGAATCATGCCCTCCTGACCGTGACAAATCGGGGCGGTGCGGCGCCGAGCCCGAAGGATCCGAACCAGCGCCCGCCCTCGACCCGGCACCCCCGGAGCCGGCACCCTTCGAGGACCCGGCACCCTTCGAGAACCCGGCACCCTTCGAGGGCCCGTTATCCGCGCCCCGATGTCCCGGCGAGGCCAGCGGCCCGAGATCCAATCGGTTGATCCGGAGCACCTGAGCCCCCGCCTGCGCCGCGTAGTGCTCGACTTGCCGGCACGGTGCGGGGTTGGCGTAGGCGGGCATCGTCGCGGTGAGCGTGCTCGCGAACCCCAGCGCAACCACGCTGGCGGTCATCGACCTGGCGGGTGTCATGGCAGTTCCTTCCGAAGGCTTCCGCTGTGCCGAACAAGTGCGGAACGAGACAGCGATGCAGGGCTTGCCGCGGAGACGGCGTCTACGGGACTGGCCAACGAAGGTCGATTGGGCCGGTTGCGCGGTATCTATGCGACAACCCTCGCGGGTAGTTCAAAACCGGCATTTGGTACGGCTTGCCGACGGTCGTAGGGTTGTCCCATGGGCATGCTGTGCGCGGTCAGTTTCAACCGGTACGGCCGCCTCTACTACCTCGACCCGAACGGGTTCACGCCGTCAGTCGGAGACCGGGTGCTGGTCCCGACCGACGACGGTCCAGAGGTGGCGGAGTGCGTCTGGGCGCCGCAATGGGTCGACGAGGAAACCGACGGGTTCCCCAAGGTCGTCGGTCTCGCCGACGAGCGGGATATGCGGCGCGACGAGTTGCTGCGCAAACGCAAGGCGGAGGCGAAGGTCGCCGCCAAGAAACTGATCAAGGCGCACGAGCTGCCGATGAAGGTGGTCGCCGTCGATCACGTCCTGGAGCAGAACGGCACCGCCAGCGCGCGTACGACGATCTACTTCACCGCGCCGCACCGTGTCGACTTCCGATCGCTGGTCCGCGACCTCGGAGCGACGCTGCACTGCCGGGTCGAGCTGCGCCAGCTGTCTGCCCGCGACTCCGCGCGCGTACAGGGCGGGATCGGTTCCTGCGGCCGCGACCTCTGCTGTGCCACGTTCCTCACCGACTTCGAGCCGGTCACCATCCGGATGGCAAAGGACCAGGACCTGCCACTCAACCCGCTGCGCATCTCCGGCGCCTGCGGGCGGCTGATGTGCTGCTTGAAGTACGAACACCCGCTCTACCAGAGTTTCCAGGCAACCGCGCCGGCGGTCGGCACCCGGGTCACCACGCCCGAGGGCGACGGCCGGGTCGTCGCGCACAGCGTCCCGAAGGACTCGCTCGTCGTACGACTCGACGCCGACGGCTCCCGCTGCACATGCAGCCGAGCCTCGGTCTGCGGCCCGCGCCAGGCCCACGACGCCCAATACGGCGAATCGCCCAGCGCCTAGCGCCGGTCGAAACAGCTAGGGCCGTGGTGCGTGCGGTCCGGCGACCACGATCGGGTCCTCGATGCGGCGGACGACAAGTGGTGTCTCCGGACGCACCCATGGCGCCTGCGAACCGCCCGCCGGGTCGGCGACCCACTTCTTGCAGATCTGGTCGACGCCGAGGGGGTGGATGGTGAGCGTCCCGTCCGCCTTGATGTGCATGCGCAGGAAGCTCTTGCCGTCCTCGATGCTCTGACCGGCGAAAAGCTCGTTCAGGTTGACCCCGAGCCCGGCGGCGATCAGCAGGTAGACGGCGCACAACTGGGTCGAGACGATCGCGATCAGCGGGCCGTAGACGACCGCGGCCACCACCAGCGGGCCGGGCCAGTGCCATTCCCGGAACGGGAACTGCATCCACACCCAGGCGCCCCCGGCCGCGAGCGCGATCTGGGCCAGCCCGTGTGACACACCGAGAATCCAGTGCCGGGCGTGTTTGGCTGACGCGGCACCGGGCGGTTTCGCGAACAGGATGGTCGCGGCCATGATCAGAACGAGCATGAGCACCAGTGGGATGCTGAACAGCCGCTGGATGATCCCGCCCTCGCTGGCGGCGCCGGCCATCGCGAGCATCGTCAGCGTCTGGAGGATGCCCAGCATCGTGGCGAAACCCGGGTTGCGGCGCGGCAGCCGGTGAAAGACACCCCAGCCGAGCTTGCGCGAGGTGGGCGCATCCGGGAAGCGGGACACCAGGCCGTACGCTCGACTGCGGCTCTTGCTCCTGGTCAGCGTTTCCCGCGGCGGCACCGTGATCTCCTCCGGCAGGCCCTGCGTGCCGAGCGTGTACGCCCCGCCGCCCCCACAGGTGATCAGCTCCCGGTCCTCCCCGGTATACCTCGCGTAGTGGTGCAGATCGCCCGACACCAGCACCCGGACGTGCGCCTGAGTCGGCGCCAGGATGGTCCGGATGAAGTAGTCGACAGCGTCATACGCCTCCGGTTCGTCGACGGCCTTCACCCAGGTCGGCGACGGCGTCATCAGGATCACCCGGTCGTCGGGCCCGACCTCCCGGGCCGCCTTCTCGAAATAGAGCAGCTGCGGGTCGTCGATGTACGCCCCGAACTGCTCGTCCACCGCGAACAGCCACCAGTCCCCGGGCAGCTTCACCGCGAAATACGATCGGCGCTGCTCGGTACGCCAGCCGCCGATGTGGCCATCCTTGCGGCGGGCGAACAGCCGGAGGAACGCGGTGAGTCCGTCGTACCAATCGTGGTTGCCCGGCAGCGCGAAAAGCGTCGGCCGCGGCACCCCGGCCGGCGCCTCCGGCAGGGCCGCGCGGTACGGGCCCTTCATCCGGTTCTCGTAACCGTCGCCGCTGGCCAGGGGATAGACCTGGTCGCCGCCCATCAGCAGCAGGCGCCCCCGCGGCAGCCGCTCCCCGCCGATCTCCAACTCGGGCTGCGCCAGCAGCCAGGCGACCGAGTAGGTCGCGTCGAACCCGTCCCCGAGGTCGGCCACATAGTCCAGCCAGATGTCGCCGTCGGCGGTAGCGGAGTGATCGAAGAAGTCACCGTCCAGCGCGTTCTGCAGCTCACGCTTGTCCAGGTAGGCACCGAAGAGGATGGCCAGCAGCGCTCGCAGCCCGGTGCTGAGCAGCAGCAACGGCGCCAGCCACCCGATCGGCCCCTTCGGGGTGAACCCGAGCTCCTGTGGATCGAGGCTGCTCGGCCTGTCCGGCACGGTCGGTTCGGACTCGGCCGGACCCTGCCGGAGAACGATCGGTATCGACTTGTCGTCCGTCACGACATGCACACTAGTCACGGCGTACGACAACCGACGTACCCCGCCAAGACCGAATTGGCCGATGCCGTACACTGACTCTCGTTGCCGCCTTAGCTCAGTCGGCTAGAGCGACGCACTCGTAATGCGTAGGTCGACGGTTCGATTCCGTCAGGCGGCTCAGAGTGAAAGCCCAGGTCATCGACCTGGGCTTTGCCTTTTCCCCGAGGTCCCGCCCTCGTCGCCGACCGGGTCCGCGACATTCGCGTGATCCCTGCCGTCCATTCACGGGTCGAAATCTACTGATCTTCAACGGTAGATTGCCCGCACGACCGCCGCGCATCGGTGACGACCACCGATGTGCTGAAACGGTCGCAGGCAACACGGGGGAACCATGTACGCGCTCGATTCCTCGCCGCCGACACGGCGCCGAGGGGCACTTCTTCGCACCCTTGCGACGGCCGGCGCTCCCGTCTGCCACCACCCCGCCAGTGATCCGGCGGGTCACACCCCTCATCGCATCGGAGCCGAATGAAGTCCCTTCGCCTTGCCACGGCGCTGCTCGCTGCCGTGCTACCGACGATCGCCATCGTGCTTCCGGCTTCACCGGCCCAGGCCCAGACGATCACCCACCTGAAGGTGATGCCCCTGGGCGACTCCATCACCCTCGGCGTCGGAAGCAGCCCGCAGTACGGCTACCGGCCGCGGCTCTTGAACCTCGTATCCGATCAGGGCCGGTACACGATCGACTACGTCGGTTCCATGACCAGCGACGCCCCGATGGCTGACATGGACCACGAGGGCCACAGCGGCTGGACGATCGCTCAGATGCGCAGCAACATCGACACCTGGATGCGCACCGAGCAGCCGGACGTCGTGCTGTTGCACGCCGGGATCAACGACCTGAACAAGGATCAGGTCAGCGCGGCGACCGCGGTGAGCCGCCTGACCGACCTGGTCAATCGGATCATCCTCAACCGTCCGGACGTCACCATCGTGCTGAGCGGCCTCATCCCGAAGGTCAGTGGCCTCGAAGACAAGATCACCGCCGTCAACGCCGGCGCGCGGCAGATCGCCTCGAACGAGGCCGGCCAGGGCAACAAGGTCCGGTACGTCGATATGCCGGTCACCCCGGCGCAGATGTACGACCGGCTGCACCCCAACAACGCCGGATACGTCACCATGGCCAACTCGTACTTCGCCGGGCTCTCGCAGGTGGTGGCCGACGGCTGGGCGGTGGGCACCTTCGACAGCTTCAGCGGTGACGCCCAGGCTGATCTGGTTGTGCACTCCGGTTCGGTGGTGGCGATCCGCAACGGCGTGAGCAGCGGCGGCTTCGACGCCGGCTCCGAGGTGACCTCCGGATGGGGCCGCTACCACGGTCTCGACGTCACCGAGGGGCTCGGCCAACTCTATTTCGCCGACTATGACGGCGACCACAGGACCGACCTCGTCGTCCACGACGGCTCCAACGTCAACGTCCGGCTCAACACCGGTGCCGGCCGTTTCGACGGCGGCCGCACTGTCACCACCGGTTACGGCCGCTATCACGGCCTGCACGTCCCCAACGGGCTCGGCCGCCTCTACTTCGCTGATTACAACGGCGACGGCCGGGACGACCTCGTCATTCACGACGGTTCCAACGTCAACGTTCGCCTGAACCTCAATACCGGTGGCTTCGACGCGAACCGCACTGTCACCACCGGTTACGGCCGCTACCACGGCCTTCAGGTCCCGGACGGGCTCGGTCAGCTGTACTTCGCCGACTACAACGGCGACCACCGGGACGACCTCGTCGTCCATGACGGTTCCAACATCAACGTTCGCCTGAACCTCAAAACCGGGGGCTTTGACGCGGGCCGCACTGTCACCACTGGTTACGGCCGCTACCACGGCCTTCAGGTCCCGGACGGGCTCGGTCAGCTGTACTTCGCCGACTACAACGGTGACAGCAAGGACGACCTCGTCATCCATGACGGCACCGACGTCAACGTCCGCCTCAACACCGCTACCGGCGGCTTCGACGGCGGCCGCACTGTCACCACCGGTTACGGCCGCTACCACGGTCTCCAGGTCCCCGACGGACTCGGCCGGCTCTACTTCACCTAGAGCCAACTGCTCAAAAGTCGCTCGGACCTGCTGAGAAGCAGGTTCGAGCGACTGTTTTACCGGCTCTCCGCGGGCGGACGCAGGACCGGGGTGATGACGATCGACAGGACCAGCAGGACCGCCACCGCGAGCAAGCCCTTCAGCACCGTCACGTGATCCCCGAGCAGGCCGATCAAGGGCGGCCCGCAGAGGAACGCGCAGTACCCGATGGAGGCGACCACGCCGACGCGGGCGGGTGCCCTGGCCGGCTCGTCGGCGGCGGCGCTCATGCCGACCGGGAAGCCGAGGGACGCGCCTAGGCCCCAGAGGAGGGCGCCGGCGAACGCGAGAGCGGGGTGCCCGCCGAAGACGAACAGGACCAGGCCGGCCAGACCGGCCACCGCCATGCCCCGCAGCACGGGGACCCGGCCGTAGCGGTCCAGCAGGGCGGGACCGTACCAGCGGCCGATCGTCATGGCGGCGAGGAAGACGGCGAACGCCAGGGTGCCGACCGCGGCGGAGGTGCCGTAGTCGTCGATCATCGCGACGCTGATCCAATCGATGCCGGCGCCTTCGGTGAAGGCGAAGGCCAGCACGAAGACACCGATCAGCAGGGTGCGTGGTTCGCGCCAGGTGGTGAGGGTACGGCGTAGCCCGCTCTTCTCCGACGGCTCGGGTGGGTCGTCGGGGAGGTAGTTCCGGACCGTGGCGATCACGGCCACCGCAGCCAGGACGCAGCAGAAGGTCACGTGGGCGGTGACTGAGACTCCGAGCGCCACAGCGCCCGCCCCGGCCAGTGCCCCGGCGACCGTTCCGACGCTGTAGCCGGCGTGGAACCGCGGCATGATCGACCGTTCCAGGCCCCGCTCGACGATCGTGCCCTGCACGTTCATCGCGACGTCCCAGGCGCCGGTGGCGAAGCCGTACAGGTAGAGGCCGACGAGCACCGGGATCACGCCGAACTGGTATCCGACCGCCACGGCCGTG
Organism: Actinoplanes sp. GCM10030250; assembly: GCF_042666575.1. NCBI lineage: Bacteria > Bacillati > Actinomycetota > Actinomycetes > Micromonosporales > Micromonosporaceae > Actinoplanes > Actinoplanes sp. GCM10030250. The sequence goes on from NZ_JBHTDO010000007.1 coordinate 157,394, forward strand.
AGCCCCGCGGCGAGCAGGACGGCCATCGCGGCGACCGTGCGCCGGGAGCCGAAGCGCCCGACGATCTGCCCGGCGAGGGGCAGGGAGGTGATGGAGCCGACCGCGATGCTGAGCAGCACCAGCCCGAGCCGGGACGGTGTGAGCCCGAGTTCGTCGCGGATCTGCGGGATGCGGGCGGCGAAGCTCGCCATGGCAACGCCGAGGAAGATGAAGGAGATGTAGACGGCGCGGGTGGAGGCCCGCAGATTTGTCACCATGACTGTGTTCAAGTGCCGCCCCGTGAAATGGTGAGGAAGGTTCACAGGTCACGGTACCTGTGCGGCCGGCCGGGGGATGCCCGGCCGACCGCTGGTCGAGCGCTCGGGTCGAAAGATCAGTTGCGTAGTTGCCAGGGCGCCCATTGCACCGGTGCGGCGAAACCGCCGCGGCGCGCGTCCCGGGCTCCGGCCGCGGAGAGCGGCCCTTCCCGGTTCAGCTTCACCCCGGTACCGATAAGCCTGGTCTCGAACCAGGACCCGCTCATCCCGCGGCGGACGCGCTCCCAGAGCCCACCCTCGATCAGCGCTGCCGCGTGGATGCGCAACTTCTCGGACAGTTCTTTCGGATCCTCACCGCAGGTGTCGCACGGGCAGGCCGGCAGCGATTCGGTCCACCAGCGCCCGATCCGCAGGATCAACCCGGGACCGGTGAAGTGGATCGCCAGCGGTGCCGCCGTGGGCACGCGGGGAATCAGCCGGACGGTACGCACGAGCGCTTCGTCGAGCCCGAACGTCTCTTTGCTCTCCCGCCGTTCCACCTGGTAACGGTCGGTGAGCTCGTCCAACAGGTCCTCGGCCGCCTCGTGCAGGAGAGCGAAGCGGTCGATGTCGGTGGCGCGTGCGTAGCCGTCCACCTCTGCAGTATGCCGCGCTCGGCCCGCGACATCCGGCTGCTCCGGCAGAAGCGAACTCATTCGAAACCGAAGTCGCCGGCCTTGACTCCTGCGACGAACGCGTCCCACTCGGCCCTGGTGAAGCTCAGTTGAGCGAACCCTGGCCGTTTCGAGTCGCGGATGAGGAATTGGTCCCCGACCCGCGCCACCTCGACGCATGCTCCACTGGCACATTGACCGCTACGACGCCAGTGCGGCTGTTCCGTCGGTTTGATCATGTGTGTGCACCTCCGTGACGGTTCGAATCCACGGTAAGCGAATGAGCTACAGGTGCAGGATGAATGAAAACGACACGACGCCGCTTATCACCTCAAATGTGAGGTATGCGGCGTCCATTCGGTATCAAAAATGTCATTTGTGAATTTTTTGACCGGCCCGCTCCGCATCGGAGTCGATTAGCGCAGAGCGGGCAGGCCGACGACTCTCAGAAGCGGAACTCGCCCGCGGTGACACCCTCGACGAACGCGTCCCACTCCGCCTTCGTGAAACTCAGAGCCGCGGCCTCGGGGTTCTTCGAGTCACGAATCATGTACTGATCGTCGACCTTGGCAACCTCGACGCAGGTTGACGTTCCGCAGCGGCTGCTCTTGCGCCATGCGGGCACGTTAATCTCTACCATTGTGGACCTTCCACGGTTGGTGCCGGACCGGCGAATACGGCCGCGGCCTTGGTTTTATCGATTGTCCCCAGGCGGCCGATCGCTCGTGCCGTCCTCGAGAATTACTATCTGCCGCTGGATGAATTCGATCGTGTCTCGCTCATCTGCGACGTCCTCCCAGACCTTGTCGTAACGAGCGCGATGTTTCGCGGTCACTTCACGGTCCTCAATCATTTCGTCACTCAGTCCGGTTTCCCGGTAGAGCACCTCGCCCTCGCTCAGGGCGAGCAGGTCGAAGCTGGCGTTGTTGGTCACCGGGGCGTCCAGTGAGAACGGCACCATCCGAATCCGGATAGTGCCCTCCTCGGCGTGCTGCATCAGGTCTCGCAGTTGATCGGCGAAGACCCGGGAGCCGCCGATGGTGCGCCGCAGCACCGACTCGTCGAGCATGAGCAGGAACTGCACTCCACCGCGGGCCCGGGCGAGCAGTGCCTCGCGGCGCAGCATCCGGGCCTCGATGCGCCGCCGGCGCTGGTCCTCGCTGAGTTCGTCCTCGTAGCGGGTCATCAGGGCGGTCGCATACGCGGTCGTCTGCAGGGGACCCGGGATGTAATAGATCGAGTACGAGCGGATCTCGTCGGCCTCGCCCTCGTACTCGATCAGTTTACGCATCGAGTCGGTGAGTTGATCGCGAAATTCCGTCGTCTGGTACCACGCCTGCCGCTGCCGGGTACGCGCGATGCGGGTGTCCGCGAGCATCGAGGCGATGACGGTTCTGTCCCTGATGCCGAGGTGGGCGAGCAGGGGCCGCAGATCGTTGGGGGAGATGCTGACATCCCCGTTCTCGATCCGGATCACCTTGCTCAGCGACCACTCCATCGCCTCGGCGACCTGAAGTTGGGTGAAGTCGGCTCGCTCCCGCGCCTCACGGAGCGCGAGTCGCACCCGTCGGCGCGCGATCGTAGGCGAGTCGCCCTCAGCCATGAGTCCTTCATCGTCGAAGTCAAGTGTCACCGAGAGTGTCGGCGGTACTGCTATCTGCGACCTCGCTGTCTGCTAGTTGGCAGGCAGCGAGGTCGCGGACATCTTAATTACTGTCCTATCAGAACGACGGGTGCAAGGTGCGGTTTTGATCAAATAGAGATCTCACCCGAGAGGTCCTCGCGAATGGCCTGGTCACGCGGCGGCCAGGCCATATCCCCAAGAGGTGCGGCGCGTGTCCTCCATGGCCCGGCGCAGCGCGCGGCTGACCTGGTTGAAGACTCGGGAGTCGGAGGACGAGTAGAGCACCACGGCCCGGTCGCGATACTGCGCGTGCAGCTCCCAGTGGCGTGGCTGGCGCCAGCTGGCCGCTACAGCGGGTGTAGCCAGGACGAGGAAGCCGATCACGTAGATGGCGGGGTCCGACAGCAGGGTCCACCCGGCCGCCGCGGCGAACACAGTGAGGCCGGCGAGGGCGGGAGCGACGGGCCGGACGCGGGCCGGAGTCTGAACGAGGCCGACATTACGCAGATGGTGAATGACGAAGACCCGCTGTGCGGAGCTGGTCCGCCAGACGAACTGGTCATCGGTCACCTTGGCGTCGGGTCCGTCATAGTAGGTGCGTGTGCGCATGGCGAACTCCTCTTCGCTTTTCCTTGCGAGGAGGAGAACAGCGGGCCACCATTGGCGCGAGAGACATCCCCGCCTCGCTCGTGCCGCAATGAACGGAGTCTCTGTTCGACGGAGAACCCGTCTCAGTGATCAAAAAACCTGCAGGTCGCAGTGCTTTCAAAGTGCATTGCCTACGGTGGATCAGTGGTCGGAGCCAGAGGCGGACAACGGCACCCGTTTGCCGCCGGGTGCCGTTGTTTGTCTCTCCCTCCAACTCCGCCCTTGTTGCTCTACTAGCAGTGAACCACGCCACTCGGCTACTCGCCACCGTTCAATCTGCCATGTTGCAGACTGCGTACAAGCTCCCTCGGAGTGCTGTGGTGTCCGACTCGGGTCGTGCCGCGGCGTTTCGGCCCGTGTGGGAGCGGGTAGCTCAACCCCGGATGCCGCGACGAACCTGTATCTTTGCAGGTGGGAAGGGCGATAGCCGGATGGAGAGCCGATTGATTGTCGCGGGCCAGGCGGTGCAGCCGATATTGGTGATGTTCCCGCTCGGTCTCTTCGCGATGGCGGGAATGTTCGATATGGCCGACTTGCTAGGGGGACCTAGCATTCTCGGCGCACTGGCCTACTGGAACATCGTGGCCGGATTGGTGGCCGGTCTTCTGGCCGCGCTGGCCGGCGCCGTTGACGTCATGTTCGTGCGCCATTCCGGCGCGCGCCGACTCGGCGTGATGCGTGCCCTGCTCAACATGGGCGTGCTGGTGACCTTCGCGGTCATCCTGATGCTCCGCATGCAAGCACCCGACCGCGCGCTCGGCGGCGGGCTGTTCGTCGTCGAATTGCTGGCCCTGGTGCTGGCCGGATACGGCGCCTGGTTCGGCGGCAAGATCGCCATGGGTGACGCTCCGGCGTTTGCCCGCGCCGTCGCCGGGAACCGCAACTGAAGAACGGTGACCGCAATCGCCCTCGATGAGCGGGGCGGTCGCCGCAATCAGCGACGGTGAACGCCCCCGGTGTTCGGAAGGAGCACACGATGACCGTATCGATCAAGGGGAAGCGCGTGGCTTTCCTGGCGACCGACGGCGTGGAAGAGGTCGAGTACACCGAGCCGCGCAAGGCCGTCGAGGCGGCCGGCGGCACGGCGGAACTCGTCTCGATCAAGACCGGCGAGATCCAGGCACTCAACCACATGGACAAAGCCGGCACCTATCCGGTCGAGCGGCAGGTCAGCGAGGCCGACGCCGCCGACTACGACGCGCTGGTCCTGCCCGGTGGCGTCGCCAACCCCGACTTCCTGCGGGTCGACACGGACGTGGTGCGCTTCGTCCGTGACTTCTTCACCGCGGGCAAGCCGGTCGCGGCGATCTGTCACGGCCCGTGGACCCTGGTCGAGGCCGGGGTCGTCGACGGCCGCACGCTGACCAGTTGGCCCAGCTTGCGTACGGACCTGGTCAATGCGGGTGCGACGTGGGTGGACGAGGAGGTCTTCGTGGACGACGGCCTGATCACCAGCCGCAACCCCGACGATCTGCCGGCCTTCTGCGAGGCGCTCGTGGACCGAGTCGCGGCGCAGCAACCAGCCTGAGGCAGGAGCCGAGTGCGGCAACCGCTCAAGGCAGGAGCCGGGTGCGGCACCGCTCAAGCCAGGAGTTTGGCGCAGCAACCGCTTGAGGCAAGACGCTTTTTTGCGTACGCGTGAAGTGAGCTTCTGTGGCGCACGGCCCCGGTCGTGCGCCACTCGCTTGCCCCCAGCGGAAAGTGGCAAAGGCGTTTCGGCTCTTTCGTGATGGCCGATCGGACAAGGCTGGTGGGTCCGGCGGACAATAGTTGCCGGAAGGGCTGGAAAGGGACGAGCAGGCAGCGGAAGACTGCTGGGCAAGGCACTTTTCAGGGGCACGAGCGCCCGGGCCGCGATCCGGCACGGGCGCTCGCCTGCTGTCCGGAACTGTTACGCGCGGTCTGCTGCCGCGGCGGCCCATTCCTCGTCGGCGGCTTTCTTCAGGGCCATGCCGTTCTCGCCGTTGTAGCGGAGGAGTTTGGGCAGTGCCGCGGCGAGTACGACGCTGCCGGCCACGCAGAGGACACCGCCCAGCCAGATGGCGCCGGGTACGCCGAGGCCGGTTCGTGCCATCGCGCCGGCGCGGAGTTGGCCGAGCAGGGGGCCGGTGGTGTAGGAGAGCATCTCGATGCCGGCCAGGCGGCCCCGCAGGTGGTCGGGGATCGTCTGGTTCCAGATGATCATGCGGAAGATGCCCGAGATCATGTCGGCGGCGCCCGCGAAGGCCAGGCAGCACAGGGTGAGCCAGAGGGTGCCGGAGAGGCCGACGCCGATGATGCCGACGCCCCAGAAGCCGGCGGCGACAAGCACCATGAGGCCATGGCGGTGCACCCGGGAGGTCCAGCCGGAGCCGAACGTGGCGAGCAGCGATCCGACGGCGGGGGCGGCGTAGAGCAGGCCGAGGACCTGGGGGCCGCCGAGTTTGTTGGCGAGGAACGGGTAGAGCGCCGACGGCATGCCGAAGAACATGGCGTTGATGTCGACGAGGTAGGTGCCGAGCAGTTCGGGGCGGGACTTCGCGTACTTCAGGCCGGTGACGACGCTGCGCAGTGACGGGCGGTCGGCGGCCGGTGGCGGCGGGACGGCGCGGACCAGGCTCAGGCAGACCAGGGAGACGGCGAAGGTGAGCAGGTCGAACGCGTACACCCAGGCCAGGTCGAAGCTGGCCAGCAGGATTCCGGCCAGCGGCATGCCGAAGAGTTGGGCGAACTGCATGCCGAGTGACTGGAGTGCCATCGTCGCCGGTAGCTCTTCCGGCTTCACCAGGCGGGGGACCATCGCCTCCAGCGCGGGGCGCTGCAACCCGGCGACGGCGGCGGTCAAGAAGGCCGCTACGTAGAGCAACCACAGGTGCGGGGTCTCGGACAGCGAGTTGATCAGCAGAATGCCGCAGATCAGGGCTAGGGCCGCCTCGCTGGCCCGGACCAGGATGCGGCGGTCGATGTAGTCGGCGAGCGCGCCGCCGACGAACGACATGATCAGCAGAGGGGCCAGCTCGCAGACCCCGATCAGGCCGACCATCAGCGGGTCGTCGGTCATGGCGGCGACCTGGAACGGGATGGTGACATAGCTGATGAACGAGCCGAAGGCCGTCACCACGCCGCCGGTGAAGACGAGCCGGAAGTCCCGGGAGGTTCGTAACGGGGTCAGATCCAGCGCGAAGCGGCGTTTACGGGATGTCACGGAAGGCCATCCTGCCTGAGGTCACCCCGTACCCGCATCGCGATTTACGTCATGGTCACTTCATGACGAGGCGGCCCGTGGTCCGGAATGCCTCGAGGTCGGCCAGGGCCTCGCCGACGATGAACGATTTCGGTCCGGGCAGTGCGTCCAGGGGGAAGAAGCCCGCGTCGACGCTCTCGTCGGTCTGCCGGAGCAGCTCACCCTCCCAGGAGTGCACCACGAAGGTCATGAGCACCTGCTGGTACGTGTGGCGGTATTCGTTGGTGTAGGTGTACGCGGTGTAGAACGCGTACGGCGTGAGCGATGTCGCCCGGAGCCCGGTCTCCTCCCACAACTCCCGGACCGCGCACTCCTCCATGCTCTCGCCCAGCTCCATCGCCCCGGCCGGGATCGCCCAGCGATGGTTGTCCGAGCGCTGGATCAGCAGCAGCCGGTTCTGGTCGTCGAGGAGCACGGTCCGTGCCCCCACGAAGAAGATCGTGTCGGTGTCCCCGACGCTCGCCCGCACCCTGCCCAGGTAAGACTCTGCCCACGTCAATGCCACGGGACGAGAGTAGTCGGGACGAGAGTAGTCATGCGGACTTGCGAGCGGGCTTCGAGGACGCTGTTGCTTTCTTGGCGGGAGCCTTCTTGGCGGGAGCTTTCTTGGCCGCGGTCGCCTTCTTGGCCGCGGGAGCCTTTTTCGCAGCGGCAGGGGCAGCGGCGGCAGCAGGGGCCTCGTCCTCGCCGCGGGCCTTGCGGGCCCGTTCCACCGAGGCCTTCAGTGCCGCCATCAGGTCGACCGCCGCGGCCGGCTCATCCTCGGCCTCCTCCGGCTGAACCACCTCACGGCCCTCGACCTTGGCGTCGATGACCTCCTGGAGCGCCGCCCGGTAGTTGTCGGTGAACTCGTCGGGCTTGAAACTGCCGGCCATCGAGTCGATCAGCGAACTCGCCATCGCCAGCTCGGCGGGCCGGGTCTCGATGTCGTCGTCGAGGAAGCCGAAGTCGGGGGTGCGGACCTCGTCCGGCCACATCATGGTGTTGAGGACCAGCACGTCGTCGCGGACCCGCAGGGTGGCCAGCTGCTCCCGCTGCCGGATCGCGATCTTGACGATGGCCACCCGGTCGGCGTCGCGCAACGCGTCACGCAGCAGCACGTACGGCTTGGCGGCCTGACCCTCGGGCTCGAGGTAGTACGCCTTGGCGAACAGGATCGGGTCGATCTGCTCGGCCGGGACGAACTCCAGCACGTCGATAGCACGAGAGGTACTCAGTGGAAGATCGGCGAAGTCGTCGTCGGTCAGGATCACCATCTCGCCGCCGCCGATGTCGTACCCCTTGGCGATGTCGTCGTAGGTGACCACCTCGCCGTCGACCGAGCAGGTTCGCTGGTACTTGATACGGCCACCGTCGGTGCGGTGCACCTGGTGGAAACGGATGTCCTTCTCCTCGGTTGCCGAGTACAGCTTCACCGCGATCGAAACCAGACCGAAGGAGACAGCGCCCTTCCAGATCGCTCGCATGTTCGACTCCTCATCGAGATCGAGTGTCCGGACCCCTGATCAGAATGGCATCACTGAGACGCCTGCGTAAGGTGAACGCTTCTGTCTATGGTGATCGGGTGCCGGGTCCGCCCCTGTCCCCGATGCTCGCGACCGCGGGCGGACTGCCGGTGGGTTCCGACTGGAGCTACGAGTTCAAGTGGGACGGCGTCCGGGTCCTGTCACTGTTCGCGGGCGGTCCACCGCAGCTGTTCGCCCGCTCCGGAGCCGTGGTGACAGCCGCCTACCCGGAAATCGCCGACCTGCACCTTCCCGAGGGGACACTCCTCGACGGCGAGATGGTGGTCTTCGACGCACACGGGCGGCCGTCCTTCACCGCGCTTGCCGAGCGGATGCACGTCCGGGATCCGATTCGGGCGGCCCGGCTGGCGGCGACCACGCCCGTGACGTACATGATCTTCGATCTGCTCTTCCTGAACGGGATCGACCACACCGGTCTGCCCTATCTGGCCCGCCGGGAACGCCTGGAGGACCTCGACCTGGCCGGGCCGCGCTGGATGGTGCCGCCGTCGTTCGGTGACGGTGCGGCCACCGCGGCGGCGGCCCGCGAGAACCAGCTCGAGGGCGTGATGGCCAAGCGCTCCGACTCGGTCTATCTGCCTGGGCGCCGGTCGGCGGACTGGGTCAAGGTGAAGTTCGACCAGACCGGCGACTACGTGATCGGCGGGTGGCGGGCGGGGGCGCGCAAGCTGGGCGGGCTGCTGGTGGGCGTACCGACGCCGGACGGGCTGGCCTTCCGTGGGCGGGTCGGCGGCGGGATCGGCGCGGTCAAGGAGAAGGAGCTGCTGGCGCGGCTGGAACCCCTCGCGGCCGGTGATTCACCTTTCGCACCCGGGGCGGTGCCGCGTGAGGATTCGCGAGGGGCCCATTGGGTACGACCGGAGTTGGTCGCCGAGATCCGATACGGCAACCAGACACCCGACCGCAGACTGCGGTTCCCCCGATTTCTCCGGTTGCGTGACGACAAGACGCCCGAGGAGTGTGCCGAGGATGCCTCGTGACCGATTCGTGGCGCGGATCGACGGCCGTGAGATCGAGATCTCCAATCTCGACAAGCTGATGTACCCGGTGGCCGGCTTCACCAAGGGCGAGGTGATCGACTACTACACCCGGATCGCGCCGGTGATGCTGCCCCACCTGCGCGGCCGGCCCGCCACCCGCATCCGATACCCCAACGGCGTCGAGGGCGTGCACTTCTTCGAGAAGAACAAACCCGGGGGTACGCCGGACTGGGTCCGCCTCGAGACGCTGCCGGTGCCCGGATCCACGAAGAGCCGCGAGACCATCGAGTTCGTGGTCGTCGACGACCTGCCCACCCTGGTCTGGCTCGCCAACCTGGCGGCGATCGAGCTGCACACCCCGCAGTGGCGCATCGGTGCCGGCCCGGACCTGATGGTCGTCGACCTCGACCCGGGAGCACCGGCCGGGCTCAAGGAGTGCTGCGCGGTGGCGACCCTGATGCGGGACCGTCTCGCCGACGACGGGATAGACGCCTACCCCAAGACGTCGGGCAAGAAGGGCATGCAACTGTGCTGCCCGGTCTCCGGCTCTCAGGACGCGGAGGTCGTCTCCGCGTACGCCAAAAAGGTCGCCGACGAACTGGCGGCGATGGTCCCCGGCTCGATCACCGCGAAGATGGCGAAGGCCATCAGGCCTGGAAAGATCTTCATCGACTGGAGCCAGAACAACGCGGCCAAGACGACGGTGACGCCCTACTCGCTCCGCGCGGGTGAACGGCCGACCGCCTCGGCGCCGCTCACCTGGGACGAGGTCATCGCCATCGGAACCGGCGAGATGGAGGCCCGCCAGTTCGGCGCGGACGAGGTCCTGGCACGCGTCGAGCAACACGGCGACCTGCTGGCCGGCCTGTGCGAAGGCGGCCCCGCCGTCCCCACCTGACGCTGAGGCGGGTCTGCACGGGCCGGTGGGCGGGGATGGGACAGACTGTGGCGCATGACGGAGTCGACAGCGCCGCGGGTGCCCGCCTATCGGCGGATCGCCGCGGACCTGGCGACCAAGATTCGGGCGGGGGAGTATCGGCCCGGTGAGGCGCTGCCGGCGCAGCGGGAGCTCAGTTCCCGGTACGGCGTGACGCTGATGACGCTGCGTCAAGCTCTCCAGGAGCTGCGTGACGACGGGCTGATCCTGCAGCAGGCCGGCCGGGGCACGTTCGTCGCGCCCGTGCAGGCCGCCTATCGGGTCGACACGTTGCGCAGCTTCGTCGACGACCTGCGCGACCAGGGTCACCAGGTGTCGACGGAGGTGCTCGGCGCGGTGGTGTCGGCGGCGCCGGGGCCGGTCCGGCGGATCCTCACGGCCGAGGGGCAGGTGCTCCGGCTGGAACGCCTGCGGCTGCTCGGCGGGCGGCCGGTGATCCATCAGACGTCGTGGGTGCCCGAGCCGTACGCCGAGGCGCTCAGCGGTGCGGATTACCGGACGACCTCGCTCTATGCCGCGCTCGCCGGAGCCGGGGTGACGATCGTGCGTGCCGTCGAACGGATCATTCCCGGACTGCTGGACGAGGCGCTCGCCGCCCATCTGGAGCGGCCGGCCGGCAGTGCGGTGTTCGTCAGCGAGCGCACCACGTTCGCGGCGGACGACCGCCCGGTCGTTGCGGACCGGGCGATCATCCTGGGCGACCTCGTCGAGATCCGGGCCGAGCGGGCGGCGACCACCCTGTCGCTCCAGTGGGGAACGACTATCTAGCGCCCTAGTCCACCTGGGGCAGCGGCGGGCCGAGGACGTCGTCGGCGTCGACGATCGTGTAGGCGTACCCCTGCTCGGCGAGGAATCGCTGACGGTGGGCCGCATATTCGGTGTCGATGGTGTCCCGGGAGACGACGGTGTAGAAGTGCGCCTGCCGGCCGTCGGCCTTGGGCCGCAGCACCCGGCCGAGGCGCTGCGCCTCCTCCTGGCGGGAGCCGAACGTGCCGGAGACCTGGATCGCCACCGCCGCCTCGGGCAGGTCGATGGAGAAGTTGCCGACCTTCGACAGCACGAGCGTCCGCAGTGAACCGTCACGGAACGCGTCGAAGAGGCGCTCGCGCTCCTTGTTCGTCGTCGAGCCCTGCACGATCGGGGCGTCGAGGTATTCGCCCAGCTCGTGCAGCTGGTCGAGGAAACCGCCGATGACCAGCACCTGCTCGCCGGGGTGTTTGGCGACGAGAGCCTTGACCACCGGCAGTTTCGTCCGGGCGGTGGCCGCCACCCGGTAACGCTCCTCGGCTTCGGTTACCGCGTACGCCATCCGCTCCGCGTCGGTGAGCGTGACCCGGACCTCGACACACTCGGCCGGGGCGATCCAGCCCTGCGCCTCGATGTCCTTCCACGGTGCGTCGTACCGCTTCGGGCCGATCAGCGAGAAGACGTCGCCCTCGCGGCCGTCCTCACGCACCAGCGTCGCGGTCAGCCCCAGCCGGCGCCGGGCCTGCAGGTCCGCGGTGAACCGGAAGATCGGCGCGGGGAGCAGGTGCACCTCGTCGTAGATGACCAGGCCCCAGTCCCGGGCGCCGAACAGGTCCAGGTGGGTGAAGGCACCGCCGCGCCGCGAGGTGAGCACCTGGTACGTCGCGATCGTGACCGGGCGGATCTCCTTGCGCTCGCCGCTGTACTCCCCGATCTCCTCCTCGGTCAGCGAGGTGCGGGCGATCAGCTCACGCTTCCACTGCCGGCCGGCGACCGTGTTCGTCACCAGGATCAGCGTCGTCGCCTTGGCCGTGGCCATCGCGGCCGCACCGACGAGCGTCTTGCCCGCACCGCAGGGCAGCACCACGACACCCGAGCCACCCGCCCAGAAGCCGTCCACCGCCTCCTGCTGGTACGACCGCAGCGTCCACCCGTCCTGAGCGAGCTCGATCTCGTGCGCCTCACCGTCCACGTAACCGGCCAGGTCCTCGGCCGGCCAGCCCAGCTTGAGCAGCGCCTGCTTGAGCCGGCCCCGCTCGGAGCCGTGCACCGCGATGGTCTCGTCGTCGAGCCGCGCGCCGAGCATGCCGGCCAGCTTCTTCGACTTGGCCACCTCGACCAGCACGATCCGGTCGAGACCGCGCAGGACCAGCCCGTGCACGGGGTCGTTGAGCAGTTGCAGCCGGCCGTACCGGTCCATCGTCTCGGCGACGTCCACCAGCAGGGCGTGCGGCACCGGATAGCGGGAGAACTTGATGAGCGAGTCGACGACGCTCTCGGCGTCGTGCCCGGCGGCCCGCGAGTTCCACAGGCCCAGAGGCGTCAATCGGTAGGTGTGGACGTGCTCGGGGGACCGCTCGAGCTCCGCGAACGGCGCGATCGCCATCCGGCACGCCTTCGCGTCCGGGTGATCCACCTCCAGGAGAAGAGTCTTGTCCGACTGCACGATCAGTGGTCCGCCGCTCACCCGTACACCTTCCGCAGCGAGAAAAACCTGACCATCCAGTCTGCCACGAAATTCGGTGCAACATTTCCGAGTGCTGTGGCGTGTAACTCGTGACGGGTGTGCTGGGTCGTGCGTCAACGGGGGTGCACGACCCAGCACTACACCGCGGGACTATTCCTCCGTGACGGCGGCGGTGATCCGGTGGAGGGCGAAGGTGTGCAGGCTCTCCCCGCGCTCGTCCTCCGCCCGGAGATATCCGGCGCTGAGTGAGACCGGCCTGACCAGGCGCGACAGTGTGGCGCCGTGCGAGTCCACGTACCCCACCCAGACCTTGACCTTGTCCCGGACCGCCTGCTGGAGCACCGCCATGGCCTGCGAGTGTTGCTGCACCGCGGTGAGTCCCCGCACCGCCTGACCCTGGGCGGCGCGCACGGAGACCGGGGCCCGATGCGCCGCGCGGGTGGCGATGTCGCCGCGCCGCAGCTGTTCGACGACGCCGGCGAGACGCGGGCCGGCCAGGACGGGCGGGCCGGGGGGCTCGGCGATCCGGAGCGTGCGGGAGGGTGAGCGCCGCGCTTTCGGGCGGGACAGCATCGTCGCGCCGCCGACGTCCTCGGCGACCGGGGCGTAGCCGGCGTCGCGGAGCGCGCCCAGCAGCCTGGCCACCGGGCGCGGGCTGACCAGCACGGTCGGTGCGATGCGGCGCAGGTCCACCGAGCTGAGCCGCTTGTCGGCCAGGACCTCGGCGAGCAGTGCCTCGTCGTCGCTGCGCAGGTAGGAGCCGGCGGAGCCGCTGCGCAGGCCGCCGTGTTTGCGGGCGGTGTCGTCGATCAGGTAGCTCAGCGTCTGCGGAACCGGGGTGCGTGACCGGCGGCGGAAGAGGGTGTGCAGGTCGTCGGCGCGGTAGCCGACGTCGAGGGCGCGCCGCAGGCTGGCCGGAGTGACGCGGAACACGCTCGCGCCGCCCGCCGACTCCGGTTCGGCGATGTCGTCGAGCTCGGCGCCGAGTTCCGGCTCCGGCGGGCCGGGCACCACCACCGACAGGTCGGCCTGCACCAGGAAGTGGTCCACCGGCGCGGGGAGCAGTTGGTCCAGCGCGCGGATCGCGTCGGCGGAGGCATCCTCCGGATGCACCCCCAGCGGGTCATCCTCGTCGGGTTCTCGCTCCGAGAGCAAAAGGCGGGCGTACGACGTGAGCGCACCGAGCCCGGTCAGCCCCAGCAGTGCGGCGCCGGTGAACGCGTCCCGGTGGGCGCCTTCCCGCCCGCGGGCCCGGCGTGGGGCCTGCCAGGCCAGCAGAGCGAGCAGATCGTCGACAGCGGGAGCCGCGCCCGGCTCCAGGTCGGCCAGCGCGGTCAGGGCCTCCCGGCGGGCCTGCGGCGCACCGGCCCGTTCGGCGTCCGGTGCGAGCGCGTTGATCGGGCGGTCCCGCTCGTCGCGGCGGCCGATCAGCCCGGTCTGCCGGGTCATCGCCAGCCAGGCACGGACCAGCACGGCCCAGCGCTGCGCGACGCTGGTGGCACGCCACAGGTCGTACGCGCCGGTGGGCAGGAAGAGGTCCTGGGCGGGGCCGGCGGCGCGGCCGGCACTGACCTCGGACTCGCCGAGCAGGCCGGACGCGTACGCGATCTCGATCAGCAGCGCGGCACCCGGCTCGTCGAGACCGGCGGCGCGGGCCAGCCGTTTGAGGTCGCGCACACCGAGACCGCCGGTGCGCAGGACCGGGGCGGCCTCGGCGGCCAGTGCCTCGAGGATCGCCTCGGTGGCGCGGACGGCCTCCATGGCCTGGCCGGTTCCGGCGGAGTCGGCGGACTTGCGGTCGCGGACCGGGCCCTCGGGGATCGGCGGCAACGGCCGCAGCAGCCCGAGCGGGCCGGTGTCGCGGCGCAGCAGCATGCCCACCTCGCGGGGCAGCTCGACCAGCTCGCCGTCCGGGCGCGGCGCCCGGCCGGCCTCGGAGACCGGGACCAGGATGTGCTGATCAACGAGCCAGCGCACCGGCTCGGCGACGGTGTTCTGTTCGAGGGTGGTCCTGTTCAGTGCCCCGATCGGGGGACCCGCGGCCAGGCGGTCGAGCACGGCGCGGGCACCGGACGGTGCGGCCAGCACCGTGCGGCGCAGTTTCGCCCGGTCGGCGACGAGGACCGCGGCCTGCACGTCCAGGTAGTCGGCGGGCCGGCCGAGGCCCGCCGGGTAGGGCGAGGTGACCTCGTCCACGGCACCGACGACCTGCAGCGCCTCCGGCGGCCCGTGCAGCAGGAACCGGACGCGCAGGCGGTCGATCGCGACGCGTACGTCATCGGCGGTGACCTCGGTGGTCAGCTCGAGAATCGCGTCCACCGAGGTCAGGGCGGTGTCGGCGGCACGGCTCAGACGGGCCGCGTCGAGGATCAGCAGGGTGAACTCGTCCAGCCCGTCGAGGCACCGGGAGACCGAGTTGCGGGACTGTGCGCGTACGGCGAGGGCCGAGATGTCAGCGGGCACCGGCACGACGAGGTCGGGGCGCAGTTGAATGAGCGCGCCCAGAGCCTCGTCCGGCAGCGACCTGAGTTGATCGGCGAATGTGGTGGCCATCGTCTTCAACGCTAACGTTCATGGGACGATGTTGTGGGTCCGGGCGTGGCCGGACTCCGATCGCGAGGAGGACTGACCGTGGCGTCACAGGCCAAGAAGCGCACCCCGGAGACGGAGCAGGTCGCCGTGAAGGGCTACCCCGAGGTCTCCGAGCTGCTCTCCGACCGCCCCGCCGCCCCGTCGCCGTTCGGTGACGACCAGACCTTCCCGCTGCCGGTCGAGAGCCTGACGTACAAGTACACGATGGCTCAGTGAGTTTTGCGGTCGGTTTCGACCTGGACATGACCTTGATCGACTCGCGGCCGGGGATTCGGGCGGCCTATCGGGAGCTCACCGCCCGGACCGGCGTGCACGTCGACGCCGATCTCGCGGTGTCCCGGCTGGGCCCGCCGCTGCGGACCGAGTTGAGCCACTGGTTCCCGGCCGAGGACGTCGAGGAAGCGGTCACCACGTACCGGGCTCTCTATCCGGAATACGCGATCGGGCCCACCGTGCCGACCCCGGGCGCCGTCGAGGCGCTGGAGGCGGTCCGTGCGGCGGGCCTGCGGGTCGTGGTGGTCACCTCGAAACTCGGCCGGCTGGCCGCTCTGCACCTCGACCACCTGGGCATGCGCGCCGACGAGCTGGCCGGCGACCTGTTCGCCGAGGGTAAGGCGGCGGCGCTGACCGAGCACGGCGTCCGCTGGTACGTGGGTGATCACGTCGCCGACATGGTCGCCGCGCGTACCGCCGGGGTCCCGGGTATCGGGCTGACCACCGGACCCTGCTCCGAGCAGGAACTTCGTGATGCCGGCGCGACGTACGTCCTGCCTGATCTCACCGGTTTCCCGGCCCTGCTGGGTGAGATTGCAGTTGGGTCCCGGCCTTGAAGATGGATAGCCTTGCCGTGAGCGGTTGTGTCCATTGAGTGAAGTTGAGGTCAGCGGTGCCCACGGGTCGAGTGAAGTGGTACGACGCTACGAAGGGGTTCGGTTTCGTCACCAGCGATGAGGGCGGAGACGTTTTCCTGCCCAAGAGTGCGCTGCCGGCGGACGCCACCGACCTGAAAACGGGTCAGCGGATCGAGTTCGGCGTCGTGGACAGCCGCAAGGGCGCCCAGGCGATGGGCGTGAAGCTTCTGGACGCTCCGCCGTCCCTGGCCGAGTTGCGCCGCCGCCCGGCGGACGAGCTGGCCAGCATGATCGAGGACATGATCAAGGTGCTCGAGAGCCAGGTGCAGCCCTCGCTCCAGCGCGGCCGCTACCCGGACAAGAAGACCGCGCAGAAGATCGCGCAGCTCGTCCACGCGGTGGCCAGGGAGTTCGAGATCTAAGACTTGCCGAATGACGGCACAGCAGGTGTGAGACCCGCCGCCGCCGCGCGCCCGAGCAGGGCGTCGGCGGCGGCGAGTCCGTTCTCGCCCAGGTCGAGGGTGAACTCGTTGACGTAGAGCTCGATGTGCTGCTTGACCACCGCGGGCTCCATCTCCTGCGCGTTGGCGAGGATGAACTCCTGGCTGGCGGAGGGGTCGAGCCAGCCCTGGCGCAGCGACTCGCGGATCCACTCGGTGGCCTCGGCCACCTCGACGGTGCCCTTCTTGGCCAGGATGGCGCCGAGCGGGATCGGCAGGCCGGTGTCCTGCTCCCACCACTCGCCGAGATCGACGAGGGCGTTCAGGCCGTACCGCGGGTAGGTGAAGCGGGCCTCGTGGATGACGAGGCCGGCGTCGTACCTGCCGTCGGCCACGCCGGGCATGATCTGGTGGAACGGGACGACCTCGATCCGGGCCGGCGGCTTTTCCGCCGACCAGAGCCGGAAGAGCAGGTAGGCCGTGGTCCGGTCGCCGGGCACGGCCACTGTCGCGCCGGTCAGGTCGGTGCGGCCCCGGGTCAGCACCAGCGGGCCGCAGCCACGGCCGAGCGCGCCGCCGCAGGGCAGCAACTCGTAGTCGCCGAGCAGCCAGGGCAGCGCCGCATAACTCACCTTCACCAGGTCGAACGCGCCGTTCTCGGCGGCGGTGTTGGTCACGTCCACGTCCGCGAAGGTCAGGTCGACCGGCGGCGCACCCGGGACCAGCCCGTGGATCAGCGCGTGGAACACGAAGGTGTCGTTCGGGCAGGGGGAGACTGCCAGGGATAGCGCCACGGGTTTCACGCTAGCCGCGCGAGCCGGTGAGTGCTCGGCCGGCCGGCTGTCTAGCTCCACACACCCGGCGTCGCGTCTGGGAAAAAGATTCATCTTTGTGTCTGGATCTATTCTGTGACGCTTCTTACACTCCCTCTTGCTGGATCAAGTGATCGATCAAAGGGGGTGTCCCGTGGCGCGACTTCGTACGCTCGCCGCGGGCGTCCTGGTGCTCGGCCTGGTCGGTGGGCTGCCTGCCCCCGCCGCCATGGCCGCGAGCTGGACGCCCGCAAATGACCTGGAGGGCGCATGCGTGAGCCTCCAGGTGTTCGACGGATCCACTTCACGCGGATATGCCAAGCGAGACTCGGTGGGCTACGGCTTCACCGGCGCGGTGGCGAGCGCCGAACCGTTCCGGGTCGAGGCCACTCAGCTCGGCCGCTACATGCTGCGCGACTCGACGGGCAAGCCGCCCTACCAGAGCATGCTGGGCTGGGTCTGGGCCGGCGACGGGTACGGGGACCGGGCTGACTGGACGGTGAGCGTCGCGGACGGTCGCTACCGCTTCGTGTCCACCGCCACCGGGCAGCAGATGGGTGTCTACCTCGGTGGACTCGGTGCCGGGAACGCCAACTCGACTGTCGCACTCGCTCCGGCGACCGGCTGTGCCGCGATCCCGGACATCGCTACCGGCGTCAGCGGGACACCCGCCGCGGGTGTGGACTCCAGCGGCAAGATGGTCGGCTGGATCGACGCTCACGCGCACATCACCGCTGCTGAGGCGTTCGGCGGGTCGCTGCACTGCGGTGACGCGTACGCACCCGGCGGCGCCTCGGTGGCGCTGAAGGGCTGTGCCTCACACGCGACGCTCGGCTGGGGTGCGCTCCTCGAGGGCATCATCGCCGGCACCGACCCGATCAACTCGGCGGAGGACGGCTGGCCCACCTTCGGCGACTGGCCGCAGCACGACACGATGCTGCACGAGGCCTCCTACTTCCGCAGCCTGGAGCGTGCCTGGAAGTCCGGGCAGCGGGTGCTCAACGTGCTGCTGGTGGCCAACCGGGTGATCTGCGGTCTGACGCTGGAGCACACCTCCTGCGACGAGATGGACCAGATCCGGGCGCAGTCCACCTATCTGCGGAAGATGCAGGACTATGTGGACGCCCGCAGCGGAGGGCCCGGCAAGGGCTGGTTCCGGCTGGCGACGACCCCGTCCCAGGTACGCCAAATCGCCGCACAGGGCAAGCTGGCCGTCACCATCGGCGTGGAGAACTCCGAGATCTTCGGATGCCGCGAGATCAACGACGTGCCGCAGTGCACCCAGGCGAACATCGACGCCGGGCTCAACGAGCTGGAGAGCATGGGTGTCAGCGGCTTCTACCCGGTGCACAAGTTCGACAACGCGTTCGGCGGCACCCGCTTCGACGAGGGTGTCACCGGTGCCGCGATCAACGTCGGCAACCTGCTCTCCACCGGACACTGGTGGCAGGCGACCAGCTGCACCGGCCCGTCCGACAACGAGCAGCCGCTGGTCAGCGACGACCTCGCCAAGCTGCTCCAGCTCGGCGTCAGCCTGCCCGCCGGTGCGATCCTGCCGGTCTACCCGAGCGGCAAGATCTGCAACATCCGGGGGCTCACCCCGATCGGCAAGTACCTGGTCCAGCAGATGATGAACCGCGGGATGATCATTCACCTCGACCACATGAGCGTGAAGACCGCCTCCGCGGTGCTCGACCTCGCTGAGCAGGCGAAGTACCCGGGTGTCACCTCGGTGCACACCTGGTCCGACCCGAGCATGGTGAACCGGATCCTCGGCGTTGGCGGGTTCGTCGCCAGCTACGCCTTCTCCGCCACCGACGACGGCCAGGACACCGGCACCTTCCTCGACGAGTGGCGGACCAACCGGAGCCTCGCCAACGGATCGAAGATCACCGGGTACGGCGTCGGTACGGACGTGAACGGCCTCGGCCCGCAGGCGGCTCCCCGCCTGAACGCCGGTTCCCGCCCGCTCACCTACCCGTTCACGGCGACCAACGGCACCACCGTCACCAAGCAGGTCTACGGCTCGCGGACCTTCGACCTCAACACCGACGGTGTTGCCCAGTACGGCCTCTACGCCGACTGGATCGTCGACCTGATCAACCAGGCCGGCTCCGACGGGACGCTGCTCCGCAAGCAGCTGCTCAGCGGTGCCGAGTCCTACACAGTGATGTGGGAAAAGGCTCGCGCGTGAGTTTGGTGACCCACGATCCAGCGGCGCCGGTCCGGCGCCGCTGGATGGTCGCCTACGGGCTGGCCATGGTCGGCGTCGCGGCCGGCTGGTTCGGGCCGATCCAGATCCTGCTACCGGAGCAGGCGGCCCGGCTCGCCGGTGAGGACGGCAAGGAGACGCTCCTCGCGCTTGTCACGGCGTGGGGAGCGGCGGCGTCGATGGTCGCCAACCCGCTGTGGGGTGCGCTCTCCGACCGGATCGGCTCCCGTCGGCTCCCGATCTTCGTAGCCGGCACCGTGGTCGGTGTCGCCGGTCTGCTGGTGCTGGCCGGGGCGGACACCACGGCGATCATGGTGTCCGGCTGGGTGCTGGTCCAGGTCGGACTCAACGGGCCGCTGGCGGCGCTTGCTGCGCTGATCGGGGACCGGGTGCCGGAAGGGCAACGGGGTACGGTCGGCGCGCTCTTCGGTGTCGCGCAGATCGTCGGCGTGGTGCTCGGCACCGCGGTGGCGGTCGTCGTCGGACAGGGGGCGCCGGGCTACATCGCGGTGGCGATCGCCGTACCGGCACTCGGCGCGGCGCTGCTGATCATGCATCGCGAAACGCCCGTGGTGGTCTCCGGTAAGCAGTCGGTGAACTGGGCCGTGCTGCTGCGCCCGGGTGCCCAGTTCGCCTGGGCGTGGCTGATCCGCTTCCTGCTCAACCTGGCCAACGCGCTGGTCCTGGTCTACCTCTTCTACTACCTGTCGGACCGGGTCGGCGTGTCCGACGCCGCCGGCTGGGTGCTGATCCTGACCGTGGTGAACGTGCTCTTCGCGGGCGTCGCCGGGTTCGCCGGCGGGATGCTGTCCGACCGCTGGGAACGCCGCAAGGTCTTCGTCGCCACCGGCGCGGTGATCCTCGCCGCCGGCACGGTGCTGATGGCCCTGTTCCCCGTCGTACCGGTGGTCCTGGTCGCTTCCGTGCTGGTCGGGGTCGGCTGGGGCGCCTACATCGCTGTCGACATGGCCGTGCTCACGCACGTGCTGCCCGACGCCGAGACCCGCGCCACCATGCTCGGCGTCGCCAACATCGCCGGAACCCTGCCGCAGCTGCTCGCACCGGTGCTCGCCGCTCCGATCGTCACCGCGCTCGGCGGTTACCGAAGCCTCTATCTGGTCACCGCGGCTTTCGCGCTGGTGGCGCTGGCCGTCCTGCCCCGCCTGCGGGCACTGCGCTGAAAGGATCCACTGTGTATCCCCAGTTTCCCCCGGGGTTCCGGTTCGGCATGTCCACCTCGGCCTACCAGATCGAGGGTGCGGCGGACGCCGACGGTAAAGGCCCGAGCATCTGGGACACCTTCACCGCCCGGCCCGGCGCGATCCGGCACGGCGAGAACGCCCGCGTCGCGATCGACCACTACCACCGGTACGCGGAGGACATCGGTCACATCGCGGACGCCGGGGTGCACGACTACCGGTTCTCGTTCTCCTGGCCGCGGGTGCTGGCCGGCACCGGCTTCTACGATCGGCTGGTCGACACCATCCTGGAAGCAGGGGTGCGCCCGGTCCCGACGCTCTACCACTGGGACCTGCCGCAGGACCTGGAGGACGCCGGCGGCTGGATGAACCGGGACACCGCCCACCGGCTCGCCGATTACGCCGGGACCCTGGTGCGGCGCCTCGGCGACCGGGTCCGGGACTGGATCACCATGAACGAGATGAGCGTGCACACCCTCTACGGGTACGCGCTCACCGACCACGCCCCGGCCAGGGGACTCGGGCTCGAGGCGCTGCCCGCGGCACACCACCAACTGCTCGCGCACGGGCTCGCCGTGCAGGTGCTGCGATCCCACGGTGCGGCTTCGGTGGGGGTGGCCGGTCAGCACTTCCCGGTGACGCCGGCGAGCGACGACGAGGCCGACCAGTTCGCGGCCGGGCTGTTCACCGACCTCACCAACTGGACCTTCTCCGACCCGATCCTGCGCGGCACCTATCCGAACGAGCTGGTCCAGGCGGGTGTCGGCGTTCCGGAAGCCCAACTGGAACGGGATCTGGAACTGATCGGCGCGCCGCTCGACTTCTACGGGGTCAACTACTACGAGCCGACGATGATCGAGGCACCCAAAGAGGGCAAGGACTACACCGGTGTGCTCGAAGTGGACATTCCGGATGGTCTGCCGTTCTCGCCGGTTCCCGTCAAGAGCGACGAACGAACCGACTTCGGATGGGCGATCGTGCCGTCCGGGCTCACCGAGATCCTCGTGACGCTGCGGGACCGATATCCGAACCTGCCGCCGGTGATCATCACGGAGAACGGTGCGTCGTTCCACGACGCCGGCCCCGGGCCCGACGGCCGGGTCCATGACCCGCGCCGGATTTCCTATCTGGACGGGCACGTGCGGGCGGTCGCGGCCGCGATAGAGGCTGGGGTACGCGTGGACGGGTACTACGTCTGGTCGGCGCTCGACAACTTCGAGTGGGCAGCGGGGTACGACGAGCGGTTCGGTCTGGTGTACGTGGACCGGGAGACCCTCGACCGGACCCGCAAGGACTCCTGGTACTGGTATCGCGACCTGATCGCGGCTCAGCACCGAGGGTGATCGGTCCTCAGCGGGATCACCTCTCAGCTGGGCTCTCTGAGCTGGCTCTCTCCGCCGGGTTCTCTCAGCGGGTCTTCCTCAGTTGCTCGACGAACTGGGTGGCGAGGCGGGACAGGCGTTCGGCGCGTCCCTCCTCGGCCCAGCCGTCCACCAGGCTGAGCAGGGTGCTGCCTTCGACCAGGATGATGAAGTCGTCGATCACCGCCTCGTCGTCGACGCCGGGGCGCAGTTCGTTGAGCTCACGTGCCTCGCGAAGGCAGTTCCGCAGGTGGAGGCGGATCTCCTGATGCGACCGGCGGCGTGACTCGGCCAGGCGGGGATGCGACAGGGCCGCCCCCGCGAACGCGACGTTGACGTGGGCGTCGGCGGCGCGTTCCTCATCCAGCGGGAGTACGGCATCGAGTGCGGCCCGAAGCCCGGCCAGCCCGTCCAGGTCACCGCCGATCCGGAAGGCCCGCTCGACGATCCGGTCGTAGACCGCCTTCTGCGCGGCGACCAGAATGTCGTCCTTCCCGCCGAGGAAGTGCGCCAGGACGCTCAGCGAACACCCCGCCTCGTCCGCGATCGCCCGGGTCGTGGTCCCCTCGACGCCGCGAGCCCGGACCACCCGCCACGCGGCCGCGAGCAGCCCGGCTCTTCTCAGGTCGTGGTCCACCAGCCTGGGCACACGACCAGCTTATCTTTGCTTGAAGAGGGACCACCGATCTCCGCCCGGCGGGCGCTGCACAGGCTGGAGTGGCAGGTGGTCGCGGTGTAGCTCGGGGACTATTCGTGTCTCGTACGATAAAGGGGTTGAAAGGGTTAAACCGGCGCTGGAACGCCAAGCGTGCGCAGGCGGCGTGCCAGGGGGAGGGTGGCGATCACCGCCACCACGGGGATGAAGAAGGCGATCTGGAGGCCTACGGGCTCGGAGAGGGCGCCGAGGAGTACCGCGCCGAGCAAGGCGCCCCCGTAGTTGAAGAGGTTGACCTTGGCGATCACCTCGTCGCTGCTCTCTGCTGCTGCCTCGCCGGCGGCGCTGAAGGCTAGCGGGACCAGTACGCCGACGCCGATGCCCGCGACGGCGAAGCCGGCGATGGCGGCGCCGATTGCGGGCAGGACGGCGACGAGCGCGCAGCCGACGCCGCAGATCACCAGGGAGCCGAGGGCGATCATGGAGCGGCCGGTGCGTGGGATGACGTGGTCGGCGACCAGGCGGCTGACCAGGACTGTTGCCTGATAGGCGGCGTAGCCGAGAGGGGCTACCGAGGCGGTGGCGGCCAGGGAGTCCTGGAGGTAGACCGAGCTCCAGGCGCTCACCGCGGAGTCGACCAGGAACGCGGTGAAGATGAGCATGCCGCAGACGATCACGATGGGGCGGACGTTGCGGCCGCCCTCGGCGTGTACGGCGGACGCTCGCAGGGTGCGGCCGGGTTCGAAGGCGCGCCAGCCGATGAGGCCGATCAGTACGGCGAAAACGGCGGCTATGGCCAACGCGAGCGCGGCGCTGGCACCGATCTTCGCCACTGCGGACATCAGGAGGGCGGCGGCGATGGCGGCGGCGGTGTAGGCCGCGAACAGGCGGCTCATGATGCTGCGGCCGAGGCGTGCCTGGACCAGGACACCCTGCATGCTGAGGGAGGCGTCGACGGCGCCAAGGCCTACGCCGTAGGTGAGCAGGATGGCCGTGAAGAGCACGTTCGGGGTGGCGACGGTGGCGCCCGCGAGCCCGGCGCCGATGACCAGCAGGCCTGAGGCGAGGGCGTAACGGCTGCCCCAGCGGGCGGCGATCCGGTCGGCGAGCACCGAACCCGCGGCGGCGGCCACGCAGACGAGCAGCAGAATCGCGGAGACGAAAGTGTCGTCGATGTGCTGGCGGTCCTTGAAGGCGGGAAGAGCGGTCACCAGAGCGGCGTAGCCGAGGCCCTGAGCCGCGTAGCCGGCACCGATCAGCCGGGCCCGGGCGGCGGCGCTCATATCGCTCATCGAGCCCTCGATTCGATTTCAGTGACGGCTGTCACGCAGCATGCCGGGCGCGATCGAGTACAGCAACACCCTGGTGGTAAACGAGATCAGCTCGTTGGTGGCTGCTGTTCCGGCGGGGCTGAGTGCCGGCTGGGCGTGAGGGGTGGTTTTCGGGGCGGCTGGTTCGGCAGGGCGTTGATTGCACCGGAGTAGATGCACACGTTGGGGTTGCGTGTGCGCTGGTGGGCCCCTGGCGTGGGTGGACGCGCACGCAACGTCAATGTGTGCGCCGGCTGGGCGTGAGCGTCGTTTTCGAGCGCCGGGAGCACCGCTGAGTGCCAGCTGGGTGGACGGGCTGGGCGTGAGGGGTGGTTTTTCGGGCGGAGGCACCGCTGAGGGCCAGCTGGGGTGAGGGCGGCGGGAGGGCTAGGGGAGGGTGGATAGGGCGGGGGCGGCGGCGCGGAGGGCGGTGAAGGCTTCGGGGAGGCGCCAGGCGGCTCGGTCGCGGGGGCCGATCGGGTTGGAGATGGTGCGTAGTTCGGCGAAGGGGATGCGGGCGCCGGCGGCGGCGCTGGCTACGCCGTAGCCCTCCATCGCCTCGGCTACGGCGGAGGGGAAGCGGGCTGCGAGCTGGTCGGCGGTGGTGGCTGTTCCGGTCACCGTGCTGAGGGTCAGGATTTCGCCGGGGATCGCGCTGGGCAGAGCGGTGCGTAAGGCGGCCAGCAGGGTGGGGTCGGTGTCCAGGCGGCTGTTGCCGAAGCCGAGTTCTTCGACGGGCAGGAAGCCGTCGGGGGTCTCGGCGCCCAGGTCGGCGGCGATGCTGCGGGTGGCGAGCACGGTGCTGCCGATCTCGGCACGGCCGGGGAAGCCGCCGGCTATGCCCGCGCTGAGAACGGCGCGGTAGGTGCGGGTGGCGAGCAGGCGTGCGGTTCCGGCGGCGGCTGCGGCTGGGCCGACGCCTACGGCCTCGACGACGATCAGGTTCGGGTCGATCTCGCTGCGGAGGGCTTCGGCTTCGGCGGGCACTGCGGTCACGACCAGGATGGGGTACGGGCTCACGAGTCCTCATCGTCGGCGGCATCACCGTTGCGGGTGCTGGATCCGGCGCTGGACGGCCGGTAGACGTGGAATCCCGGCGGCGCCACCGGAGGTTGCTCCTGGCCGGCCGTCGGAGGCTCGGGTTGGCCGGCTGTCCGAGGTTGGTGCTGGCTGGTCAGCCGTTCGGTAGGTGGCTCGGTGGGTGGCCCGGGTGCCGTGGAGGGCTTTTCTTTGCGCCTGCCCTGCCACCACTTGCGTTCTGCCGGGGGCTCGATCAGCGTCGGGTCGGTGGCGCCCTGGTCTCCGCTGCGGGGGCGTGCCGGGGTGCCGGGCTCGTCCTTATGCCGCAGCGCACCCTGGCGGCGGCGCCGGGCCTCTTCCTCGGCGTTCACCCGTGGTTTGCCGCCGGCTGAGGTGCGGCGCTGGCCAGGAGTGCCGGCAGCGGAGGCGGGCGTGCCGGCGCGGGAGCCGGGGGTGCCGGGCGCTGAGGTGCCGGGCGCTGAGGTGCCGGGGGCGGGGGAAGTGGGGGGCTGGCCGAAAACGGTCGGGGCGTCGGGCCAGGGGTCGGCGGGCAGTTCGGAGGGTGGGGTGGGGCGGCGCTCTGGCTGGGGGGTTGGTGGGGAGTCGGGTGCCCGTACACCTGAATCTGGATCGTCGGTGTTGATCGTCGCGTCGGGGCGGCCTGCCAGGCGTTCGTTGTGCAGGCGGGCGGCAGCCCAGGCGGCGCGGGCCGCGGCAAGTACCGCGAGCAGGGCGGCCAGGCCTATGCCCAGCTGGCCGGTGAGGGGGATGAGGCCCATGCCGCCGCCGGCCACCCAGGCCAGCATGAGGAACGTCTCGGAGTGGGCGAACGCGGTGGCGCGCTGCTGTTCCGGTACGCGTTCCTGGATGCTGGCGTCGACCGCCAGCTTCGCGAGCCCGCTGAAGGTGGCGGTGAGCAGTGCCAGCAGTGTGACCGTTACGAGGTTGTAGAAGATCGTGGTGAGGACGGCGACGCCGGCGGCGACCACCAGGCCGCTGGACTGGAGCGCGAGAGGGCGGCGGATGGTCAGGCCGGTCCCGGCGGCGGTGGAGAGGAACGTGCCGAGGGCTAGTGCGGCGCCGACCACGCCGACGGCGGCGCCACGGCTGAGCTCCATGCCGAAGACCGTGGTGTCCAGGTTGCCGCCCATGATCGCGAAGGTCAGGAAGAGCAGCAGGAACCCGTAGAGCAGCCGCAGGCTCGAGCTGCCGATCAGCGTGGCGACCACGAGCTTGCCGGAGAGTGGGCGGTCGGTGCCGCGGCCGATGCGCAGGACAGCTCGCCAAGGGCGGGGCATGGCCTCGGGCGGGTCGGAGTCGGCGCGGGGCGGCAGTCGCAGCGCCACCACGACGCCGAGCATGAAGATGACGGTGGCGACACGCAGCGACCACTGTGGCCCGAACTTGAAGGCGAGCAGGCCGATCGGAGCCACCAGGGCACCGGCGAAAGTGCCGTACACGCTGGCTCGGGCGCCCACCTGGGACAGTCCGACACCCTCGGGCAGCAGGCGGGGCACGGCCGCCGAGCGTGCCACCCCGTAGGCACGGGAGAAGGCGAGCACACCGAACGCCGCCGGATAGAGCCCCCAGCCGAGCAGGTTGTCGGACATGACGTAGGCGAGGAAGGCCCGGCCCAGCATGGTGGAGGCCAGGGCGTAGCGCCGGCCGTGCCGGAAGTGGTCGAGCAGTGGGCCGACGACCGGCGCCAGGAGCGCGAACGGCACCATCGTGATGAGCAGGTAGAGCGCGACCTTGCTGCGGGCCTCGCCGAGCGGGACGCTGAAGATGGTCCCGGCGAGCCCGATCGCGATGAGCGCGTCGCCGGCGCAGGAGATCGCGTGCAGGTCGAAGAGGCGGATCATGCCGACCTCGTTGGCGGCGCCGCGGGCGCGTGCCGACCCGACCCGGCGTGTCGCCCAGGCGCTTCCGCGCAGGGAACCGCGCACCAGAAGCCGCACCGCCTTGACGCCGGTGCCGACGGTGCGTCCGAGCGTGGGAAGCAGCGGCATGGGAACCATCCTGACTGATGCGGGCGACCCTTGCCCTGTTCCGCGCCCGGCTATCTGGGGACTCGTTGCGGGCTTTCGGGTTCGGTAGGCAACAATGGGCGAGTGACCACCAGGACCGCTGCCCGCGCTGCCCGACTCGACCAGGTCTGTGCCGATGCCGTCGGGGTGGCTCGGGGTGCCATCACCGAAGTGGACCCGAGCGACGTCGGTGAGCACCTGGAAGTGATCGCCGAGGGCGATCGTGTCGTGACTCACTTCTTCGAGAGCCACCTCGACGGATATCGGGGCTGGCGCTGGGCGGTGACGGTGACCCGGGTCCCGCGCAGCCGGCACGTCACGATCTGCGAGGCGGTGCTGCTGCCCGGCCCCGACGCGCTGCTCGCCCCCGGCTGGGTGCCGTGGAACGAGCGGGTGCAGCCCGGCGACCTCGGCGTCGGCGATCTCATGCCGACCGCGCCCGACGACGACCGGCTCACCCCGGGCTATGTGCTCAGCGACGACGCCGCGGTCGAGGAGGTCTCCTGGGAGATCGGCCTGGGCCGCTCGCGGGTGATGTCCCGCGAGGGGCGGATCGAGACCGCCCAGCGGTGGTATGACGGGGAGTCCGGCCCGGAGGCGGCGATCTCGGCCGCCGCGCCGCGCAACGCCCGTTGCGGCGCCTGCGGCTTCTACCTGCCGCTCGCCGGCACCCTGCGGCAGATGTTCGGCGTCTGCGGCAACCTCTACGCGCCGGATGACGGCCGCGCGGTCAGCGCCGACCACGGGTGCGGAGCGCACTCGGAGGCCCTGCTCACCGCGGTCGAGGTGCCGGTCGACGAACTGCCGACGGTGTACGACGACAGTGAGGTGGAGTCCGTGGCGGTCAGCCGTGGGCACGGCTCGGTGGAGTCGGGCGAGCCGGCCGAGGATTACGGGCACAGCTGAGCGTTCCCGGTTCGAGTTCCGCCTTCGGATCCAGGTCCGAGTTCCGCCTTCGGAGCTATTCGATGACGCGGAACTCCGGGTGCGTGAGCGCCCGGCGGCGTTTGCGGTTCCGGTCGTGCAGGGCCATCGTCAGCGTGCCCGGTATGCCCCAGAGCAGGCCGGCCAGACAGACCTCGACCCACTCCTTGGGTGCCCCGGTCAGCCACGTGACCAGCAGGGCGATCGCGAACGCTGCGACGCCCGCGAGCGCGAACGGGATCATCGGCGGGTCCAGCGGTGCGGGCCGTGGTTTCGTCCCGGTCACCACGGTGAGAGCCGGCAACGGATCGCCGGTGCGCGTGGCGGGAGACAGGTCACTCACTCCGCCAGGGTAAGGCCATTACGCACCGCATCGGTGCAGCGCGTGAGAGTTGTAACATCACTTGGCTTTTACCGGGGCAGTCACATCTGAAAACATGCGCGCAACTGCTGATGTGTCACCCCGGAAGGTCACATGTCCATAGATACAGAGTCACCCGCCACCAACGGTTTCGACAGGTACTTCGAGATAACCAAGCGCGGTTCCACGATCAGTCGTGAGATCCGCGGTGGTTTCGTCACGTTCTTCACAATGGCCTACATCGTCGTGCTCAACCCGCTGATCCTGGCGGGTGGCGCCGAC
The DNA here is from genome assembly GCF_042666575.1 of Actinoplanes sp. GCM10030250. NCBI lineage: Bacteria > Bacillati > Actinomycetota > Actinomycetes > Micromonosporales > Micromonosporaceae > Actinoplanes > Actinoplanes sp. GCM10030250. The sequence goes on from NZ_JBHTDO010000007.1 coordinate 185,722, forward strand.
GCGACCGGCGCCAAGCTCCCGATCGCCGCGCTGGCCGCCGGTACCGCCCTGGTCGCCGGCCTGATGACGATCCTGATGGGCGTGGTCGGCCGCTTCCCGCTGGCACTGGCCGCCGGGCTCGGTGTGAACGCGCTCGTCGCGTACGAGATCGCACCGGAGATGACCTGGGCCGACGCGATGGGCCTGGTCGTCATCGAGGGTGTGCTGATCGCCATCCTGGTGCTGACCGGCCTGCGCACGGCCGTGTTCAAGGCGGTGCCGACACAGCTCAAGACCGCTATCGGCGTGGGCATCGGCCTCTTCCTGATGATCATCGGTCTGGTCGACGCCGGGTTCGTGCACCGGATTCCGGACGCCGCCAACACCACCGTCCCGGTCGAGCTGGGGCTGGGCGGCAAGCTGATGACCTGGCCGACGCTCGTCTTCGCGATCGGCCTGCTCTTCACGCTCGTGCTGTTCGTCCGCAAGGTCAAGGGCGCGATCCTGATCGGCATCCTGGGCACCACGGTGCTCGCGATCATCGTCGAGGCGATCGCGCAGCTCGGCCCGGCCATCACCAACCCGCACGGCTGGTCGCTGAACGTGCCGACGCTGCCGGACAAGATCATCGACACCCCCGATCTGTCGCTGATCGGCGAGTTCAACGTGCTCGACTCGTGGTCGCGGGCCGGCGTGCTGGTCGTGCTGATGTTCATCTTCACGCTGCTGGTGACGGACTTCTTCGACACCATGGGCACGATGGTCGCGGTCGGCCAGGAGGGTGAGCTGCTCGATGCCGAGGGCATGCCCCCGCGTACGAAGGAGATCCTGCTCGTCGACTCGATCGCCGCGGCCGCCGGTGGTGCGGCGAGCGTGTCCAGCAACACGTCGTACGTGGAAAGCGCCTCGGGTGTCGGCGAGGGTGCCCGGACCGGTGTGGCCAACCTGGTCACCGGTGTGCTGTTCCTGCTGGCGATGTTCCTCGCCCCGCTGGTCAAGGTGGTGCCGTTCGAGGCGGCCTCGACCGCGCTCGTGGTGGTCGGCTTCCTGATGATCACCACGGTCCGTCAGATCGACTGGTCGGACTACACGATCGCGGTGCCGGCGTTCCTGACCGTCACGCTGATGCCCTTCACCTACTCGATCTCCAACGGCATCGGGGCCGGGATCATCACGTACGTGGTGCTGAAGGTCGCCACCGGACGGGCCCGAGAGATCCACCCGCTGATGTACGGCATCGCCGCCCTGTTCGTCCTCTACTTCGCCCGTGGTCCCCTGGAGGCCTGGATCCTCTGACCTATCGGGTTTAACGCCTGATGACCGCCGTCGCCGGGGTGCGTTACCGTGCCGGTGACGGTGGTCATACGGGTTATCGGATGTCGTTAGCCATGCTCATTAGCTAGGCTAAGTACTGTGATGGAGCGGGTGATGACGACGGAGCGTACGGCGGCGGAACCGCTGGCCAAGACGCTGCGGGATGCGATCACCAGACTCGGCCGCCGAGTCCGACAGGCCCGTCCGATCGGCGACCTCACGTTCAGTCAGCTCTCCGCCCTGACCAGCCTCCAACTGGCCGGTGCTCTGACTCCTCGTGAGCTCGCCGACGTGGAACGGGTTCAGCCCCCGACGATGACAAAGATCGTCGGGAAGCTGGAGGAGCGTGGACTGGTGGCGCGTACGCCGCACCCCACCGACGGGCGTCAGGTCATCCTGGCCGCCACCGACGAGGGGCGCACGGTGTATGCGCAGTACGAGCGGGCACGTAACGAGTGGCTGGCCAAGCAACTGGAACAGCTGACCCCCGAGGAACGGGAAACCCTGGGGCGGGCTGCGGAGATCCTGCAGCGCGTCGCCCGGGGCTGAGCCGGGTTTCGTACCGGCGGCCGGTTCGTCCCGGCGCCCGTTTCGACAGGTCGTTCCGCTTCGTCACACGACGATGACGCGTACGACCGAACCCGAGGGGGCGCACCCACGTGCGGGCAGCCTTGAACACCACATTCCGATCCCTGCAGGTTCCGAACTACCGCCTCTTCGCCGGCGGGCAACTGGTGAAGCTGATCGGCGTGTGGATGATGTTCACGGCCCAGGACTGGCTGGTGCTGGAACTCTCCGACAACTCCCCGGGTGCTCTCGGGATGGTCACGGCGCTTCAATTCGTACCCGTCATGCTCCTCACCCTCCCGAGTGGCCGCCTGGCCGACCGGTACGACAAGCGCAAGTTGCTGATCGCGGCGAATGCCGCCTTCGCCGTCTTCGCCATCGCCTTCGCGGTGCTGATCACCGTCGGTGTGGTCGTGCTCTGGCACGTGTTCGTGTTCGCGCTCCTGCTCGGCATCGCGAACGCCGTCGAGACACCGGTGCGGCAGTCGTTCGTCTCCGAGCTGGTCGAGATGCGGCTGCTGCCGAACGCGCTCGCCCTCTCCGCGGCGACCTTCAACGTGGCCCGGATCAGCGGCCCGGCGGTGGCCGGCCTGCTCCTGGCCCTGCTGTCGACGCCGGGAGTGTTTCTGATCTCGACCGTACTGGCGGTGGCGCCGGTCTTCACCTACATCCGGATGCGGCCCGCTGACCTGCACCGCACCGAGCGTAAGAGCGGGGCCGGCACGCGGGTGATCGACGGGCTGCGCTACGTCGGTAAGCGGCACGACCTGCTGCTGCCGATCTGCCTGATGGCCGTGATCGGCATGATCGGCTTCAACTTCCCGGTGACCCTGGCGGCCCTCGCGAAAATCAACTTCAACGCGGGGCCGTCATCGTTCGGCCTGCTCACGACGGCCCTGGCGATCGGGTCACTCGGCGGAGCGCTGGCCGGGACCCGGCGGCGGACCCGGCCGAGCATCTACAAGGTGATCGGGGCGGCGCTGCTGTTCGGGCTGTTCGAGATCTCGGTCGGGTTCGCGCCCAACTTCGTCGTGGCGGCGGTGTTGCTGGTGCCCACCGGGTTCTTCTCGATCTATCTGGCGCAGGGTGCCAATCACCGTGTGCAGATGGGGGTTGATCCGGAGTTCCGGGGGCGCGTGATGGCGCTGTACGTGCTGGTGTTCCTCGGTAGCACGCCGATCGGGGCGACCCTGGCGGGATGGTGGGGCGAGCATTACGGGGTGCCGTCGAGTATCTGGGCGGCCGGGGTGGTGAGTTTTCTGGCTGCTGTGGGTGCGCTGGTGTGGCAGTTGCGGGTCAGTGATGAGCGGATCGAGGTTCGGGTTCGGCCGCGGGTTCGGGGGGTTGAGCCGTCTGAGGGGCTCTCTGATGATGATCTTTTAGGCAGGGGTACGGCGGAGTCGGTTGATGCTCGTGCGGGTGCTGGCGTGGGTGCTGGGCCGTTGACGCGGGTTTGAGGCGCTCTGGTTCCGTCTTGCCTGCTTTCCCGTCTTGCTTCGCGTCTGCTTCCGCGTTTGGGTTCGCGTTTGCTTCCGCGTTTTGGATCCGCCCGCGGGGCAAGATCAGCGTCTGGGCTGGTGAAGCTTGGCAGAGCACCTCCACCAAACGGGTATTCCGGCTCGAACTCTGAGGGCTTAGCGTCGAATCGTGGCGATCGCGCACATTGCTGTGCTCTCGGCGGCGTTCTCAGCGTTGCTTGTGTTGCCGTGCGCCGTGGCGGTCATCCTCGGCCCCGACGTGCGCACCATGCGTCGCATGCTGACCCGGGGCGGGCGCCGGGAGATGCACGCTCTGGACAGCACATTGAGGGTGCTTGACGTCGACGCTCGGTTGGCGGCGCTGGACGATCCCACCATCGAGCAGATTGCGTACGACTTGTGGCGGCTTGACTCTCAGCGCCGGAGTGGGCTGACCCGATCGTCGACGGTGTGGCTGGCGGCGGTCATGCGGGCCTATGACGTTCGGCTTCAGCTGGCTTGCCGGCAGCTCGGGGTGACTGAGCATCTTCAGCCGCTCGACGGGATGGATCGGGAGATCGAGCGGGTGCGGGTGGAGGGTCAGCTGGAGGCGGCCGGGCTGACGCTGCGGCGCCCGGAGTCCCGCTGATCATCGACGGACACGTCTCCTTGATCGCTGGCTGACCGTCGCGCCTTGTTGATGGCGGTTGACCGTTGCGGCGTCTCGTGAGGTTGTGGCTGCACACGGAGACGTCAACGGGTGCAGTTGCCCGTTCCTTGCGGCGCACGGAGACGTCAACGTGTGCAGTTAGCTCCGATTTTGGGTTGTGGGAGCACACGCAAGGCGAGCGTGTGCATTTGGGCGTCCTCTGGCGTTGGTTGGCGCGCACGTAACGCCAATGTGTGCGTTCGTTTGGCCTGTCGAGGGGCTGAGCGTCTAATCGGCGGGGCGGGCCGGCCAGGTGTGGAGGCGGTGGTATTCGCTGTCTGCGCTTCGTACCAGGGAGAACTCGGTTACCGGCCACGATGGTCCTGCGTAGTCGTGCAGTGCGCGGTGGATGGCGTGATCGAAGCGGTACGAGACCGTCAGATGTGGCCGGAACGGTCGTTCGTCGATGGGGAAGCCGGCGTCGATCAAGGCTGAGCGGAGGTCTTGGCGGAAGGCGGCGAGCGCGTCGACGTCGCCGGCCAGGCCGGCCCAGAGGACTGTGCCGAAACGTCCGCCGCCGGTCAGGTGGAGGGTGATCGGGCCGGGCGGCGGTACGTCGGATAGTGCGCGGGCGACGTCCTCGGCGCGGTCGTCGGGTACCGCGTTCAGGAAAGCCAGCGTGATGTGCCACTTCTCCGGGCGGGTGGGGCGGCTGTGGGCTGGGAGCTGTCTTTTCAGGTCAAGACGGGCGTCCTCGTTGGGGAAGACGGCGATGAACAGGCTCAGGATGTCTCCCCGGTCGGCAACGCGCGGATGGGAGCGGCACGCGGATGAGTGCGGCACGCGGATGGGGGCGGCACGCGGATGGGGGCGGCACGCGGATCGCGGCACGCGGCGCGCGAGGAGGTAGGGGCGCGAGGAGGTAGGGGCGCGAGGAGGTAGGGGCGCGGTGCCCAGAAGTGGCGCGGCGCGGGCGAGGCGGGGCGCGGGCGGCCCGGGGGTGGTTGGGCGCGGCGCGAGGTGAGCCCGGGCGGCCCGGGGGTGGTTGGGCGCGGCCGGTTAGGAGGACTCGCGGGCGGCGGGGCCGCCGCCGAACAGGACGTCGTCCCAGCTGGGGAGGCGCTTGCGGGGCTTGCTGCTGTTTTCGTCGGACTCGGAGTTGGCCGGGGTGCCCTGGCCGACGGTGCGGCGGGGGCGGAGGACGGCCAGGGAGGGGACGGCGGGGACCTCTTTGGGCAGGTCGGCGTCGTCGTCGAAGGCTGAGCCGGAACCGCCGCCGAGCAGGGCTGCGGCGCCGCCGGCGACGGGGCGGCGGGAGCCGGGCTGCTCGAGGCTGCGGCCGGAGCTGCCCTCGAGCGGGCGGTCGAGGGAGGCGAGCAGGGCGTCGCGGCCGGCTCGGATCGGGTCGCGGGTGGAGCGTGCGGGGGTGGAGCGTGCGGGGGTGGAGTCGGCGGAGGGCAGGCCGTGGCCGCCGCGGGTGGGCTCGATGCTGCGGGCGGGGCCGGGCAGGCCGTGGCCGCCGCGCTCGGGAGCCGGCTCCTGACCGAGGATCTGGGTGGGACGCTCGGCGCACAGGTATTGCGCCATGTCGTCGTGCGGGGAGACCACCTGGCGGCCCTTGTCCATGTCCCAGATGGCCTGGGCGGTGGCCTTGCCGGACGGCCAGGTGGCGACGATGCGCCAGGTGCCGTCGTCCTTGCGGAACGCGTCCCAGGAGATTTTCTCGGTGTCGATGCCGTGCTGCGACAGCCGGCTGTCGACGACCTCGGCGAGGGGCTGACCGGAATCGGACGTCTTCAGCCGGGTGCGGCGGGCGTGCTGGGCGAGCATGGCTCGCTCCTGCAGCACCGGGCCCGCATAGCGGAGCACGCGGTCGACGGGCACACCGGCGATCCGGGCGACGTCCTCGGCGGACTCGCCGGAGCGGATGCGCGCCTGGATGTCTCGCGGTGACAGCGAAGCCGTCGCCTCCGGTGACATGACTGCCAGCGCTGTGCCGGGCGCCGCGGGCCCCTCGGTCAGCGCACCCGAGATCCGGTCGTCAAGTGGAAGGGCCAGGAGTCGACCGACCTCGTCGGCGAGCACCAGAGCCTGACCGTCCTCGGAGAGGGCGACGAAGCGTACCGGCCGCATGCGTTGCCTCCGTCCCGTCGCGTTGGCCTGTGCTCCCGAGAGTCAGCCACCCGGGCGCGTTTCGGAACACGGTACGCGCCTTGGTCACCCTATGGGGGTAAGCCACGCCGTCAAATGAGCTGACCAGCGGTGATGATCTTCAAGTTCCAGTTCGGAGATCCATTCAAACCCACAAACCCTTTTTAGGGGTACGGATGTCCGGTAGTCAACACGAATGAGCCACCTCACGCCCCGTTCGGTGAGCCGTCGTTCGCGGTGTGCCGAGATCGTGCGGTGAGGGTGATGGGGCAGCTCCGCCCGGCGCGGGCGGCAATGGCTCGCGGTGCAGCCAGGCCGCTCGGGCAGGCGGGGACTTTGGGGTCCCTCGTACGTCTGCGTTGGGGTTTGCTGGGAAATGAGCCGGCGGCGGCTCACTGAGAGTGAGCCGCCGCCGGGTCTTGAGAAGAGCTTCAGAGGCGTTCGATGACGTAGTCGATGCAGGTGGTGAGGGCTGCTACGTCGGAGGGGTCGACGGTGGGGTAGAGGGCTACGCGGAGTTGGTTGCGGCCGAGTTTGCGGTAGGGCTCGGTGTCGACGATGTCGTTGGCGCGCAGGATCTTGGCGATGGCTGCGGCGTTGATGCCGTCGGCGAAGTCGATCGTGGCGACGGCGGCGGAGCGCAGGGCCGGGTCGGTGACGAAGGGCTGGGCGTAATCGGACTTCTCGGCCCAGCCGTAGACGGCGGCGGCGCTTTCGGCGCTGCGCTTGACCGCCCAGGTGAGGCCGCCCTGTGCGTTCATCCAGTCGAGTTGTTCGGCGGCGAGGAAGACCGTGGCCAGGGCGGGTGTGTTGTAGGTCTGCTCGAGCCGCGACTGTTCGATGGCGGTGACCAGGTCGAGGAACTGGGGGATGTAGCGGCCGGACGACTTGATCTCGAAGGCGCGGTCGAGTGCGGCGGGGGACAACAGGGCCATCCACAGGCCGCCGTCGGAGCCGAGTGCCTTCTGCGGTGCCAGGTAATAGACGTCGGTCTCGGTCAGGTCGACGTCCAGGCTGCCGCCGCCCGAGGTGGCGTCGGTGAGGATGAGCGACCCGGGGTCGGCGCCCTGGACGCGGCGGACCGGAACGGCGACGCCGGTGGAGGTCTCGTTGTGCACGCTCGCGTAGACGTCGACGCCGGCCTCGGCGGTCAGATAGGCGGCCTGGCCGCCGGGCGCCCGGTGCACGGTGGGCTGGTCGAGGAACGGCGCGTCGGCGACGGCCTTGACGAACTTGGCGCCGAACTCACCGAACTCGGCGAACTGGGCCTTGCTGCGGACCAGGCCGAACGTGGCGACCTCCCAGAACGCGCTGGTGCCGCCGTTGGCGAGGACGACCTCGTAGCCGTCGGGCATCGAGAAGAACTCGGCGAGGCCGCGGCGCAGCCGGGCGACCTGCTCCTTCACCGTCTTCTGCCGATGGGACGTGCCCATGAAGGTCCGGGAGACGGCGGAGAGCGCCTCGACACCTTCCGGCCGGACCTTGCTCGGCCCGGAGCCGAACCGTCCGTCTACGGGTTTGATCGCGTCTGGGATCCGGATGTCAGCCACGGTCACACATTATGCGCGAGGTGACTCCACCCCTCGACCTCCTGCGGCTTGCGGGGATCCGGTCCCACATAGTGGAGGCTGGGTCGCAGGATCCGGCCGAGCCGTTTCTGCTCCAGGATGTGCGCGCTCCAGCCGGCCACCCGGGCGCAGGTGAACATCGAGGTGAACATGTGTGCCGGTACCTCGGCGAAGTCGAGCACGACGGCGGCCCAGAAATCGACGTTCGTCCACAGGTCGCTCTGCGGCTTGCGCTCGCGGAGCTCGGCCAGCGCCGCTGCTTCGAGGGCCTCGGCGACCTCGAACCGGGGAGCGCCGAGGTCCTTGGCGATGCGGCGCAGGACACGGGCCCGCGGATCCTCGGCCCGGTAGACCCGGTGACCGAAACCCATCAGTCGCTCGCCGCGGTCGAGGGCGTCCTTCACGTAGGACGTGGCGTCGCCGCTGCGCTCGACCGCCTCGATCATGTGCAGCACCCGGGTGGGTGCGCCGCCGTGCAGCGGGCCGGAGAGGGCGCCGATCCCGGAGGAGATGCAGGCGGCCGCGTCCGCACCGGTGGAGGCCACGATCCGGGCGGTGAAGGTGGAGGCGTTGAGACCGTGCTCGGCGGCCGAGATGAAGTACGCGTCGACGGCCTTGACGTGCCGCGGGTCGGGTTCGCCGCGCCACCGGCGCATGAACCGCTCCACGATGGTCCCGGCCTTGTCGATGTCCTTCTGCGGCACGGCCGGCAGGCCCAGCCCGCGGGCCGCCTGCGCGACGAAGGACAGTGCGGTCACCGAGACCCGGGCCAGGTCGGACCGGGCCTGCTCCTCGGTGATGTCGAGCATCTGGGAGAGACCCCAGTAGGGCGCGAGCATCGCGACGGCTGACTGTACGTCGACGCGGATGTCGCCGGAGTGCACCGGTACCGGGAACGGCTCGGCGGGCGGCAGGCCCGGCCCGAACTTCCCATCCACCAGCAGGCCCCAGACATCGCCGAACGAGACCTGCCCGATCAGGTCCTCGATGTCGACGCCGCGGTATCGCAGCGCGCCACCGTCCCGATCGGGCTCGGCGATCTCGGTCTCGAAGGCGATGACGCCCTCGAGCCCCGGCTTGAAGTCGGACACGGCACTCCCTGTGAAACCGAACTGCGGTGAGTGATTCATCTTGCCCGCCGAGTAACCGCACGGTCGAGCCGTGGCGATTGTGCTCTCGATGACACCCATCCTGGTTCAACTGACGTTTCACGCGGGTGGACTTAACGTCGTTCCCCTCGGGGTCGCCTCGGTTTTTCGCCGCGGCAGGCTCGGCCGAATCGTTGAGGAGCAGGCATGACCGCTTCGCCCGCCGGGATGCGCCGGGACTACACCGAGCGTGGGCCGCTGCTGGAGAGCGCGCTGGCCGGGGACTGGGCCGCGCAGTTCGCCGGCTGGTTCGCCGAGGCGACGGCCTTCGGCCTGCCGGAACCCAACGCGATGATCGTGGCGACGGCGGACGAGGGGGCGCGTCCCTCCGCGCGGACGGTCCTTCTCAAGGGGTACGACCAGCGCGGTTTCGTCTTTTTCACGAACTATGAGTCGCGTAAGGGTGTCGAGTTGGGCGCCAACCCGTACGCGAGCCTGGTCTTTCCGTGGTTCCCGATGCAGCGTCAGGTGATCGTTGCCGGACAGGTCGAGCGGGTGTCCCGGGCGGAGACCGAGGATTACTTCGCGTCCCGGCCGCGCGGCTCCCAGCTCGGCGCGTGGGCGAGCCCGCAGTCCCGGGTGCTCGACGGCCGGGCGGCGGTGGAAGCCGGTCTGGCCGCGGCGACCGAGCGATTCGCCGATGGTGCGGTGCCGGCGCCGCCGCACTGGGGTGGGTTCCGGGTGGTTCCGGAGACGGTGGAGTTCTGGCAGGGGCAGAGCAGCCGGCTGCATGATCGGCTGCGGTTCCGGCGCTCCCCGTCCGGCTGGGTTGTGGAGAGGCTCGCTCCTTGAGCCAGGAAGTGTCCAAGGGGTCGAGGTCGTGGATGATCGACACCCGTCCGCTGCGGGTGCCCACGTTCCGGCGCACCTGGATCGGCAACGGGGCGTCGTACTTCGGGTTCCAGTTCACCGCGGTGGCCGTACCGGTGCAGATGTTCGCGATCACGGACTCGCCGACCTGGGTGGGTCTGCTGGGTGTCGCGGGTCTCGTGCCCCTGCTGATCTTCGGATTGTGGGGCGGAGCGGTCGCCGACGCGGTGGACCGGCGCCGGTTGCTGCTGACCAGCTCCGTACTGACCTGGCTGACCACCTGCGGCCTGCTGGTGCAGGCCCTGCTCGGGGCGCGCAGCGGTCACCTACTGCTGGCGCTGACGGCTGTGCAGTCCGCCGGGTTCGCGATCAGCTCGCCGGCCCGGCAGGCGATCGTGCCGCGGATCGTCCCGGAGGGGATGGTTCCGGCCGCCAACACGCTGAACTACACGGCTACCACGGCTGGTGGGGTGCTGGGGCCACTGACGGCCGGTCTGATCATGGGGATCTGGTCGACAGGCACGGGGGTGGTGGTGGCTTATGCGCTGGATGCGGTGCTTTTCGCGATCACGTTCTGGGCCACCTGGCGGCTGCCGTCCATCCCGCCGGTCTCGTTCCACGATGCTGCGGGTGACGATGCTGCGGGTGATGTCGAGATGCCGTCCGCGGGTCTGCGTGGCATCGCGGTCGGACTGAAGTTCCTGGTCACCCAGCCGGTGCTGCTGCTCTCGTTCGCGATCGACCTGGTCGCCATGGTGTTCGCCATGCCGCGGGCACTCTTCCCGGCGGTCGCGGAGGAGCAGTTCGGCGGCGGTTCGGCGGTGGGCTGGCTCTACAGCGCCATCGCGATCGGCTCGGTGCTCGGCGGGCTCACCTCGGGCTGGATCGGCCGGGTCCGCCGGCAGGGGCTCGCGCTGGTGGTGGCCGTCGTCGGATGGGGCATCGCGATCGGCCTCTCCGGGCTGGCGCACCAGCTCTGGCTGATGGTGCTGCTGCTCGCCGTCGCCGGGGCGGCGGACCTCGTCAGCGCGGTCTACCGGCAGACGATCATGCAGACCTTCGCGCCGGACCGGTTGCGCGGCCGACTGCAAGGAGTGTTCACCGTGGTGGTGGCCGGCGGACCCCGGCTGGGTGATCTTCGAGCCGGTGCCACAGCCGACCTGACCAGCGTCAACGCCTCCTGGGCGGGTGGTGGCTTCGCGGCTGCCGGATTGGCTGTGTTGCTGGCCGCGATCTCTCCGGCACTGATCCGCTACCGGCCCGACCGGGACACATCCGGGGACCGATAGTGTCGCGGTATGAGCGCAGAGTCAGCCGCGAGGTCCGGCGAGCAGTGGTCGATCGAGGCGAACGGCCATCGTGCCGTCCTGGCGGAGGTCGGTGGCACGCTCCGGGCGTACTCCGTCGACGGCGTCGAGCTGCTGGACGGGTTCGGGACCGATGAGATCTCCCCCGGTTCGGCCGGGCAGATTCTCGCTCCGTGGCCGAACCGGATCCGGGACGGGAAATACCGGTTCGAGGGCGAGGAGTACCAGCTCGCGCTCACCGAGCCGGCCCGGCACAACGCCATCCACGGCCTGGTCAACTGGGCCTCCTGGCGGCTCGCCGAGCAGTCCGCCGACGCGGTGACGCTGGAGTACGCGCTGCCGGCTCAGGTGGGTTACCCGTGGTCGCTGGTGCTGCGTACTCGCTGGTCGGTCTCGGCCGGCGGCCTGAAGTGCGAGCAGGAGGTGGTGAACAACTCCGAGGCGAACGCTCCCTGGGGGTACTCGGTTCACCCGTACCTGCGGCTGCCGGGTGTGACGGTGGACGACACGGTGCTCCAGGTGCCGGCCAAGAGCCGCATCCTGGCCGACAACCGGCTCCTGCCGATCGGCGCCGCCAAGATCGCCGGTACCGAGTTCGACTACTCGGAACCCCGCCGGATCGGCAACGCGGTCCTGGACACGACGTTCGGTGACATCGACTTCGACGCCGACGGGATCACCGCGGTCACCCTCGCCGACCCGAACTCGGGCCGGCAGATCGTGGTCTGGGCCGACGAGAAGTTCCGCTACTGGCAGGTCTACTCGGGCGACACGCTGAACGGTGAGCGGTTCCGCCGGTCCGTCGCGGTCGAGCCGATGACCTGCCCGCCGGATTCCTTCCGCACCGGCCGGGACCTGATCGTGCTGGAGCCGGGCAAGACCTGGAACACGTCCTGGGGCATCCGGGCCTGATGGAGTTCGACGAGGTCGTTCGGCGGCGGCGGATGGTCCGGGGTTACGAGCCGGACCGTCCCGTGCCGCCGGAGCTGGTGGACAAGATCGTCCGGCACGGGTTGCGGGCGCCGTCGGCTGGGTTCTCCCAAGGATGGGGGTTTCTGGTGCTGACCTCGCCCGAGGATCGGGAGCTTTTCTGGTCGAGCACCGCCCCGCCTGATGTGAGCCCGGGTGAGGATGCGGGTGGGTGGCTGGACCGGATGCGGACCGCGCCGCTGATCATCGTGCCGCTGTCCAACAAGTCGGTCTATCTGAACCGGTACGCCGAGTCCGACAAGGGCTGGACGGATCGGGACGAGTCGCACTGGCCCGTGCCGTACTGGGACATCGACACTGGTTTCGCCGCGCTGCTCATGCACCTGACCGCGGTGAACGAGGATCTGGGCTCATGCTTCATCGGGTTGCCGGAGGGCACCGCGGGCAGATTCCGGGCGGCGTTCGGTGTCCCGGACGAATTCATGCCGATCGGCGCGCTGACCGTCGGCTATCGGGGTACTGACAAGAGGTCCCCGTCACTACGGCGTGGGCACCGGCCGGTGGCCGATGTGGTGCATCATGGCCGGTGGGCTTCGGCGAACGAGGCCTGAACACCGCGCGGCTACGCTGAGAGGCGAGGCACGTTAATCAGGGAAAGGGGCAGCCGCCGTGATCTTCAAAGCGGTCCGGGACGGAGCCCCGTACCCCGATCATCAGACGACGCTGAAGGAGTGGGCGGAGATTCCGCCGCGCCCCATCCGGCTCGCCGAGCTGATCACCACCAAGCGGGAGCTGGCGCTCGACAAGCTCCTCGCGGAGGACTCGACGTTCTACGGCGATCTTTTTCCGCACGTTGTGGAGTATCGAGGGGCGCTCTACCTGGAGGACGGGCTGCATCGGGCCCTGCGGGCAGCTCTTCAGCAGCGCAATCAAATTCATGCGCGCGTTCTGCTGGTCGAGGGTTGACCTTTTTGTAGTCGAATGCTGACGCTGCGCGATGGCGGCTCACCCTTTAGCTTGAATTCATGGGTGTCAGACCGCTTGACCTGCTGGATCTTGACGAACTGCTCACCGACGAAGAGCGCGACGTGCGCTCTCTGGCCCGCCGAGTGGCCGACGATCATGTACGCCCGGACGTGGCCGAGTGGTACGAGAACGGGCAGGCCCCCGTCCGTGAACTAGCAGTCGAATTCGGCAAGGCCGGACTCCTCGGCATGCACCTCAAGGGGTACGGCTGTGCCGGCTCCTCGTCGGTCAGCCTGGGCCTGGCCTGCATGGAACTGGAGGCGGCCGACTCCGGGATCCGTTCCCTCGTCTCCGTGCAGGGTTCCCTGGTGATGTACGCCATCTGGAAATACGGGTCCGAGGAGCAGAGGGAGCAGTGGCTGCCGGGGCTCGCCACGGGCCGGTTGCTCGGCTGCTTCGGGCTGGCCGAACCTGATCACGGCTCGGACCCGACCGGGATGTCCACGCTGGCCCGACGGGACGGCGACGACTGGGTGCTCGACGGGGTCAAGACGTGGATTCTCAACGCTCCGATCGCCGACGTGGCGGTGATCTGGGCGCGTGCCGAGAAGGGCGTGACCGGGTTCGCGGTGCCGACCGACACGGTGGGGTTCGACGTACGGGAGATCGACCACAAGATGTCGTTGCGGGCGTCCAGCACCGGCGAGATCGTGCTGGACGGGGTGCGGCTGCCGGAGAGTGCGCGGCTGCCTGGCGTACGCAGCCTGATGGCGCCGCTGTCCTGTCTCACCGAAGCGCGGCTGAGCATCATCTGGGGTGTGCTCGGTGCGGCCCGGGACTGCCTGGACACCGCGCTCGACTACGCGGGCGGGCGCGAGCAGTTCGGCCGGCCGATCTCCGGATTCCAGCTGACCCAGGCCAAGCTCGCGGACATGGCGGTCGAGCTGCAGAAGGGATTCCTGCTCGCGCTGCATTTGGGCCGGCGGCGGGACGCGATCGACAAGCCGCTGCGGCCTGAGCAGGTGAGCATCGGGAAGCTGAACAACGTCCGGGAAGCCATCAAGATCGCTCGGGAGTGCCGGACGATCCTCGGCGGGAACGGGATTCTGCAGGACTATCCGGTGATGCGGCACGCCAGCAACCTGGAGAGTGTGCTGACCTACGAGGGGACGTCCGAGATACACCAGCTGTCGATCGGTCAGAAGTTGACCGGACTCAACGCGTTCGCACGGTGAAGAGGGCTCAGCGGATGCGGATTGTCGTACCCCCTGCTTACCGTTGAGACATGGCCACCTCTCCGGACGTCGACGAGCCGACCAGGGAATACCCCCCTGTCCCCGAGGATCGCAAGCCGAGCGGCTTCGCCCGGCTCCTGATCTTCGTCGGGTTCGTCTTCGCGCTGATCGTCCTCGCCTGCCTCGGGCTGCGAGCGATCAATGTCCTGCCCACGTTCGACAACCCGTTCGAGGACAAGACCGTCGACCGCAGTCAGCCCGTGCTGCTGCAGTCCATGCGCGACCTGAATCGCTATGTCGCGGCCGACGGCACCTTCCAGGTCATCGTCGACCTGCAGCAGGACAAGGAGAACGTGCCGGACTTCCTGATCAACCGGCGCACGCTCTTCCTCGGCTCCGGCTCCGTCGAGGCTTATGTCGACTTCGGTGCGCTCGCCGGTGACGCTCTCAAGATCGACGAGGAGAAGAAGTCGATCGAGTTGACACTGCCGCCGCCGGAGCAGTCCACCGCCGCCCTCGACATGGCGAAGAGCTACGTCGTCGCCGAGGAGCGGGGTGCGCTCACCGCGATCGGCGACGCGTTCCGCAACGATCCCAACCAGCAGCAGCGCGTCTATCAGCTCGCCCAGGAGCGGATCACGCAGGCCGCCCGTGACAGCGGGCTGGACCAGCGGGCGAAAGAGAACACCCAGCGGATGCTGGAGAGCCTCTTCGCCCGCCTGGGCTACACCACCGTCACGGTGACGTTCGCCAACCCTTGATCAACGGGGCTTGTCCGCATGGCTGATCTCGGCCGGTGCGGACAAGCCCATTCCATACGTCGTCGCTGACGGGTCGCTTCGCTTCCGGGCCTGCCCGGCCGGTGCGGAGCGCTCGCCGTGCCTGGGGATCAGGCCTCGTTGGGCAGGAGGGCCCAGAGGATCAGGTAGGCCACGAACTGGGGGCCGGGCAGCAGGCAGGAGACCAGGAACAGCAGGCGGACGGTGCCGGCCTTCATGCCGAAACGGCGGGCCAGGCCTGCGCAGACGCCGGCGATCATGCGGTTGTGACGGGGGCGGGTGAGAGTACGGGTCTTCAGGTTGTAGGACACGATCATCCGCTCCTTCAGCAGTGGTAGTGGCGTTCTGCCACGTCCACTTCGACGGTATGTAACGGGACGGGAGCGTCCCTCGGTCCACAGGTGGATACCGGTGGTCCAGCTCCCGTAAGGGTGACCCGTACCCGGTGGACGCCCGCTGTTAACCTGAAGCCGATTTCGGGCGCTTCACGAGGAGTTGAACGGTGACCCTTGCCCTCCTCTATGCCCGTACTGGCACCGCTGTAACACCGGACCACGCCGATCGGCTCGCGGGTGACCTCACCGCGGCGCTCCACGCTGCGGGAGCGTCGGTGATCGACAGGCCGGCCCGGGACGAGTTGCTGCCCGCCCGCCTCCGCGAGCTCGCCCGGCAGGCGCGCGACGCAGGCGTTCCCCTACTGATCTGCCCGGATAACCTTGTCGCCCACGCCAGCCTGTTGTGGACGCTGGCCACCGAGCCGGCCGGGCGCAGCACCGTACTGGTTGCCCCTGACCCGGGCGGCGACCTCAAGGAGGACCGCGGCCGGGTCGTTCCCGCCGATCCCGGTTCCGGCACGGTGCGATTCCTCGGCGCGATGTGCCTGGCCCCCGCCGACCTCCCGTTGCTGGAGAAGGTCGCGGACCGGGCCGACCTGCTGCCCGCCCTGATCGAGGCCGGCCTGGTGCCGATCGCCACGCGTACCCGGCTGCTGCACGCGGAGCAGGTGACCACCGAGGCCGAACTCGCTGCGGCCCGGGAGGCGGTCGCCGCGGTGGACGAGGACGCCGCGCGGCTGCGGCTCGCCGTCAAGGAACAGGACGACTTCTTCACGACGTACGCGGTGAGCACGTGGTCGCCGCTCGTCACCAAAGCGGCTGCCCGGCTCCGGCTGAGCCCGACCGGCGTGACCGGGCTGTCGGTGCTCTTCGCCGTCGCCGCGGCACTGGCTTTCTGGCAGGCGTCCCGGCTCGCCATGATCGCCGGCGGGGTGCTGCTCTACCTCGGCTTCGTACTGGACTGCGTCGACGGGCAGCTTGCCCGGTACACCAGGAAGTTCGACGCGTTCGGCGGCTGGCTCGACACGATGGCCGACCGCGCCAAGGAGTATGCGGCGTACGCCGGGTTGGCGGCCGGTGCGGAGCGAGCCGGTCTGCCGTACGCGTGGCCGCTGGCGATCACCGCGATCGTGCTGCAGACGGCTCGGCACATGACCGACACCTGGTACGGGGCCCTGCACGACGAGGCCGCCGCCCATCCTTCGTCCGGAGGCGGGGGTGGTGGCGGTGGCGTCGGAGCCCGGCTCTCCGCGGCTTCGGTGAAGGCGCAGAGCTCGCGCGGGTCGCTCGTCTACTGGCTGAAACGGATCGTGGTCTTCCCGATCGGGGAGCGGTGGGCGCTGATGGCCGTGCTGGCCGCGTTCACCAACGGGCGGACGACGCTGGCGGCGGTGGTCGGGTTCGGGCTGCTGGCCGCGGTCTACACGCTGGCGTTGCGATCACTGCGGGCGTTGTCCATGCGGGTCGGTGTGCTGTACACCGTCGACACCATGCGGCACCGTGATGACGGGCCGCTGGTGCGTGTGGTGCTCAGCCGGGTGGGTGCGGGGCGGCCGTTGCTGTTCGCGGCGCTTTTCACGGGCTGGGCGCTGGCGACGGTGGGCGTGATGCTGACCGGGCGCGCGGGGGAGCCGAGCCGGCTCGGGTGGCTGCTCGCTCTCGTTCTCGTACCCGCGATGCTGTGTGGTCTTCCGGCGCGGGCACGGCACGGCGGGGCGCTCGACTGGCTGATACCGGCTGCGCTGCGGGCTGCTGAGTATCTGGTGGTCGTGGCGGTGGGGCTCTACGGGGCGGTGCCGCCTGCGGTGGTCTTCCTGTTGTTGTTCACGCTTGCGTTGCGGCACTACGACCTGACTGCCCGGATGGAGAAGGGTGCGCCGGCTGGGGGGGCGGGTGGGGCATTGCTGGGCTGGGACGGGCGGGTTCTCGTGCTGGTTGGGGTGGCTCTGCTTGGCTATGCGGCCGTGGGGGTGGCGGTTATGGCCGTGCTGGTGGGGGGCTCGTTCGCGGTTGTCGCGGTGTCGGACTGGCGGGCGAGCCGGCACTGAGCGGAGCCGGAGTCCGATTTCTGACGTTCTCGCGCTGAGGTCGGGATGTGAGGCGCGGCCGCAACGGCATGAGAAGCGCACACAACGCGATCGTGTGCGTCTAGGTGGCCTAGGCCTCATCCAGGTCGCACGCAACGTCAACGTGCACGTTTGTTGTTGCTGCTTCTCGGCAGGAGACGCCTGCGGATGGCGAAGAGAGGCTCATGTCCGGCATGTCCTTTCGTGCTGGGAACGTGCACAGTTGATCTCCTGAAGTTCAGATCTCCGTAATCGATTGATCACTATGTGCGAATGGCACTTTCGTCCGATGGCAAAGCATCGAAGGCACTCGCAGAGTTAGGGCCCGATCGCCGACCGTCGTGGGCTTGGGATCGCAGTCGAGCGGGGAGGTAGACGGTGTCCACCGTCGCACTCAAGGACGTCACGAAGATCTGGCCGGACGGCACCTATGCCGTCGACAACCTCAGCCTGGACGTGCAGGACGGCGAGTTCATGGTTCTGCTCGGGCCGTCGGGCTGCGGAAAGTCGACCGTGCTCAGGATGATCGCCGGCCTGGAGGATCCCACCGAGGGTGAGATCCTGCTGAACGGTGACCCGGTCCTTGAGCTGCCCCCGCGTGACCGCAGTATCGCGATGGTCTTTCAGGATTTTGCGCTCTATCCGCACATGACCGTCGCGGAGAACATCGGCTTCCCGCTCAAGCTCTCCGGCGTCGAGCCGGTTCCGCGTCAGGACCGGGTGGGCGCGGTGGCCGGTGCGCTCGGCATCGGTGAGGTGCTCGGGCGCCGGCCCAGCCAGCTCTCCGGCGGGCAGCGGCAGCGGGTCGCGATGGGCCGGGCGATAGTGCGCCGGCCGGGGATCTTCCTGATGGACGAGCCGCTCTCCAACTTGGACAGCGGCCTTCGCGCCGAGCTGCGCGCCGAGATCACCAGCATGACCCGCGAGCTGGGCGTGACCACGATGTATGTGACCCATGATCAGGCTGAGGCGCTGACCATGGCGGACCGTGTGGCGATCATGCGCAAGGGCGTTCTGCAGGACGTCGGTACGCCTACGGACGTCTACCGCCGCCCCGCCACCCTCTACGTGGCCGCCTTCCTCGGCTCGCCGAAGATGAATCTGCTCGAGGCGGCCGTCTACGTGCACCTCGACCAGTACATCGCGCTGAACTTCGGCGAGCAGACGCTCTACCTGCCGTGGAACGACCCGCGCGCACGGGCGGTGGCCCGCTATCACGGTGAGCGGATCGTGGTCGGCATCCGGGCCGAGTCGCTCACACCGGTGACACCGCAGACGCCGGGTCACATCTTCCAGGGCCGGATCCGCTATCTGGAGCACCACGGGCACGAGTCGCTGGCGTACCTGGACATCGGCGCCACGGCGATCGTGGTGGACGAGATGAGCGGGCCGATCCAGGATCAGCCGGAGGCCGGGGGAGCGCTCAAGAAGCTCGGTGGGGCGCTGTCGCGGCTGACCCGACCATCGCCTCCCGAGGCGCCCCGAGAGCCACGTTCCCGTGATCGGGGCAGCGTGCTCAACGACCCGGGCCGGCACGCCCGTAAGCCGGCCGAACTGGCGGTGCGGCTGGCGCCGTACCCCGCGGTCTCTCCCGGTCATCCGCTGTCCATCTCGGTCCGGATGGACACCGTGCACTTCTTCGACGAACGAGGAGACCGAATCGATGTCGGCTGGCGCTGAAACCCCGAGCGGGGCGATCGGATCGATCTCGGCCGGCGCTGAGGTCTCAAGCGGGGCGATCGGATCGATGTCGGCGGCCGGTGAGGGCTCTTCATGGGGCGCGACACGCGCCACTTCCAGGCGCGATCACCGATGCCTCCCGCCACTGGCCGGGCACAGCGCGTAGGCTGCACGACGGTGGAGGACAGGATCGGTCAGAGCGTTCGCTCGGCTCCCAGCACGGAGCCGAGAGTCGAGGGCGCCCCTTCGCCGACGCGACGGGTGCTTCTCGACCGCTCGTTCGGGCACGACGACATCACCGTTCTGCGGCACGAGGTCTCCGCACATCTCGGCCGGATCGGGCTCGGGCCGGACAGACGGCACGGTTATCTGCTGGCCGTCAACGAAGTGATCACCAACGTGGTGCTGCACGCCGGCGGGAACGGCCGGCTGGTGCTGCGGGTGGAGAGCGGCTCGGCGTGGTGCGTGGTGACCGACTCAGGCCCGGGCATTCCCGGGAGCCGTCTGAGCGAGGTGCGCGCTCCGGAGGCGTTCGAGATCGGCGGCCGCGGACTGTGGCTGGCGCACCAGCTGTGCGATGAGGTGACCACCGCGACCGGCCCCATCGGTACCTCGATCGGATTGCGCATGTCGTTGGAGGCCCTGCCGGATTCCCGGTGAACCAGCAGCTTGAACGAGCTGTGAACCATCGGGGAAATGTGAAGGCGCCCTTCCGGTCTCGTCGCGGTTCGCCTCCGGCTACATTGGGCGCGTGCTCGGACTTCCCTCGCAGGTGACCGCTTGCCTATTCGATCTTGATGGAGTGCTGACGCAGACCGCGTTGGTGCACAATGCCGCGTGGAAACAGACGTTCGACTCGTTCCTGGAGTCGTTGGCCGTCCGGAACGGAACGCCGTTCGTCCCGTTCGACTCCACCACCGACTACCACCAGTACGTGGACGGCCGGCAACGCGCCGACGGCGTCCGTACTTTCCTGGCCTCCCGGGGCATCACCCTGCCCGAGGGAGACCCTGACGACAGCCCCGACCGGGAGACTGTCAATGGCGTCGGCAACCGTAAGAACCTCCTCGTGCTGCAGAAGATCCAGGAGGGCGCCGTTCAGGTCTACCCCGGATCGGTGGAGTACCTGAAGGCCGCCAAGGCCGCCGGCCTGCGCCGCGTCGTCGTCTCGGCCAGCGCGAATTGCAAGGACGTCCTGGAGGCCGCCGGTATCGCGGACCTGCTGGAAGGCCGTGTGGACGGCGTGGTGGCCCGCGAACTCGGACTGCCGGGCAAGCCCGCTCCCGACACGTTCCTGTATGGGGCTAAGCTGCTCGATCTCGCCCCGGAGAACTGTGCCGTGTTCGAGGACGCCCAGGCCGGTGTGGCCGCCGGACGAGCGGGCGGATTCGGCATCGTGATCGGGGTGGACCGGGTCGGCCAGGCGGAGGCGCTCCGTGCGAACGGCGCTGACGTGGTGGTGACCGACCTGTCCGAACTCCTCACTCAGTAAGACCTCCTCTTTCCGTAACGAGAGGCACGACCGTGATCCGTGAACGGGCCTACCCCGTCGACCCTTGGCACATCCGAGAGACCCGGCTCGACCTGGACCTGCTGGCCCAGTCCGAGTCGGTGTTCGCTCTCTCGAACGGCCATATCGGGATACGCGGAAACCTTGACGAGGGCGAGCCGCACGGCCTCCCCGGCAGCTACCTCAACTCGTTCTACGAGCTGCGGCCGCTGCCGCACGCCGAGGCGGGGTACGGCTTCCCGGAGTCCGGTCAGACCATGGTCAACGTGACCAACGCCAAGCTGATGCGACTGCTCGTCAACGACGAGCCGTTCGACGTGCGCTACGGCGAACTGCGGTCCCACGAGCGCTGCCTGGACCTGCGTGCCGGCACGCTCGAGCGGGTCGTGGAGTGGGTGTCCCCGTCGGGCCAGGGCATCCGGGTGCGCTCGGTGCGCCTGGTGTCGTTCACCCAGCGCGCGATCGTCGCCTTCCTCTACGAGGTCGAGCCGCTCGACGTCTCCGCGCGGCTGATCCTGCAGTCCGAGCTGGTGGCGAACGAGCAGCTTCCGCCGATGAGCAAGGACCCGCGGGTGGCGGCGGTCCTGGACCGGCCGCTGCAGGCCGAAGAGATGATGGAGCAGCCGACCGGCGGCATCCTGGTGCACCGCACCAAGGCCAGCGACCTGCGGATGGCCGCGGCCATGGAGCACCTGGTGGAGACGCCGGGCCGGCACGCCATCACGACCGAGGGGCACCCCGACTGGCTGCGGACCACCGTCGCCTGCCGGCTGGAGCCGGGTCAGAAGCTGCGGGTCGTCAAGTTCGCGGCGTACGGGTGGTCGAGCATGCGCTCGCTGCCCGCGGTGCGTGACCAGGTCGGCGCCGCGCTGGCCAGTGCACGCCTGGACGGCTGGGAAGGCCTGGTCGAGCAGCAGCGGGAATACCTGGACGCGTTCTGGGACCACTCCGACGTCCGCGTCGAAGGTGACCCGGAGGTGCAGCAGGCCGTCCGATTCGGCCTCTTCCACACGCTGCAGGCCGGTGCCCGGGCGGAGCAGCGCCCGATCGGCTCGAAGGGCCTCACCGGCCCCGGGTACGACGGGCACACGTTCTGGGACGCCGAGACGTTCGTGCTGCCCGCCCTGACGTACACGCAGCCCTCAGCGGCGGCCGACGTGCTGCGGTGGCGCCACTCGACGCTGGACCTCGCCCGGGAGCGGGCACAGACGCTCGGCCTGCAGGGCGCGGCGTTCCCGTGGCGGACCATCCGCGGCCAGGAGTGCTCCGGTTACTGGCCGGCGGGCACGGCGGGCTTCCACATCGGCGCCGACATCGCCGACGCGGTCCGGCGGTACGTCCAGGCCACCGGCGACTACGACTTCGAGCGTGAGGTCGGCCTGGAGCTGCTTGTCGAGACCGCCCGGCTGTGGCGCTCGCTGGGTCACCACGACCGGCACGGGCGCTTCCACATCGACGGCGTCACCGGCCCGGACGAGTACACGGCAGTGGTCGACGACAACATCTACACGAACCTGATGGCGCAGCAGAACCTGATGACCGCTGTCGACGCCTGTAAGCGGCATCCCGACCTGGCTCGCAAGTTCGGCGTCGACGACGAGGAAGCGGCGTCGTGGCGGGACGCGGCGGCGGCGGTTGCCATCCCGTACGACAAGGAACTCGGGGTGCACCAGCAGTGCGAGGGCTTCACCCGGCTCCAGGAGTGGGACTTCGAGAACACTCCGCCGGAGGGCTACCCGCTGCTGCTGAACTTCCCGTACTTCGACCTGTACCGCAAGCAGGTGATCAAGCAGGCCGACCTGGTGATGGCGATGTACATCCGCGGGGACGCGTTCACGCCGGACGAGAAGGCGCGTAACTTCGCGTACTACGACGCGCGTACCGTACGCGACTCTTCTCTGTCCGCCTGTGTGCAGGCCGTCATGGCAGCCGAGACCGGCCACCTGGAGCTTGCCCACGACTACCTGGGCGAAGCCGCCCTGATGGACCTGCACGACCTGCACCGCAACGCGCGGGACGGCGTGCACGTGGCGTCGCTCGCCGGTTCCTGGATCGCGCTCGTCGCCGGCCTGGGCGGCATGCGCGACTTCAACGGTCAGCTCAGCTTCGCGCCGCGACTGCCCAGCCGGATCAACAACCTGGAGTTCTCGCTGCTCTGGCGCGGTCTGCGGCTGCGGGTGAACGTGACCTCCGAGGACGTCACCTACTCGCTGCGCAACGGCGGCGGCTCGGCCCGGCTGACGCTGCTGCACCACGGCAAGGAGACCGAGGTGACCCAGGTGCGCCCGGTGACCATGGCGATTCCGCCGGCGATCCCGGTCGGTCCCGCGCCGTCGCAGCCGGCCGGCCGGGCACCGGTGCGCCGCGCGGTGCACTGACCCCAGCGGAAACGAGAAAGCCCCCGTCCTCGAGGAGGACGGGGGCTTTTCCGTGAGGTTCTAGAGCATCGATACGTGCACGTGGTCCGTGTGGTCACTCGGGCCGCTGTACGAGCGCCACTCGTTCGTCGCCGGGAACCAGATCTGCTTGTACCAGATGACGTAGTAGATGCCGAGCTTGTCGGCGTTACGCACCAGGAACGCGGTCAGGTCGTTGCCGTACCGCATCATGTCGTCGTTGTGCGCAGCCGAGAATCCGCTCTTCTGCAGAGACCAGTCGCAGGCACGGCCCTTGGGGTGCTCGAACGGCCCGCCGTTGCGGTGACAGCCGACGAAGCGTTTGAAGTTGGCCTTGCGCACTTCCTTGTACATGTGGAGGGTGCGCTTCGTCACGCAACCGCTCGTGGTCTCGTCCCTCTCGGTGCACCCCTCGCTGGAGAAACCGCCGCTGGCGTTTCGAGGCGCGGGGGAGGCCTCCTTCGACTTGGCGTCGACGAAGCCCCGGGTGATGGTCTTGTTGATGCCGGTACCGCCGCCCAGCAGGTCGAGCTGCTTGTCGGCGGAGTCCTTCTGCTTCTGCAGGATGGTCAGCTGCTGCTGCTCGTTCTTGAGCTCGGCATCGAGTTTCGTCTTGCTCTCGGTGACCGTGGCGATCGCCTCGTTGAGCTCGTGCAGCTTCTCGTCGTGGAGCTTGTTGATCTCCTCGAGAGAGATCGCCTTGCTCATGAAGTCGTTCGACGAGCTGGCCTGGAGCAGGAAGCCGACGGCGCTGAGGTTGCCCGTCTGATACTGCTGCCGCGCGATCGAGTTGACCTCGGGAATCAGAGCGTCCCGGCGGCTCTCGGCGGCCTTGATGTCACCGGCCAGTTTCTTCTGGTTCTTCCGGGATTCCGCGACGGCACCCTTCGCGGCGACATAGCGCCGGTTGGTCGACTCCATCGCTGTGGATAAATCGGCGTTGCCCTCCTCCTCGGCGGTCGGCGAACTACCTCCCGGGGCCGCGGACGCCGATGTGGCGGGTGACACAAACAGTGCCGTAGCCACGAGGGGCGCCAGCGCAAGCGTCAGCCACCGGCGGGGACTTGCGGTCATCAACCGTTCCTTCCTTGTCACCGCCGACCGAGTTAGCTGACGGGTTCGGGACGGAAGCAATCCCTACCGCATACTGCGGATTCACCCCAGTGACCTGGTTCCCCGGCTCGCCTTTCGGGCGATTGGGCGGCGGCCTGCCGGCAACTCGGGGGCGGTGCCGTCCTGGCAGGACCGGAGTGGAGTTTACCCGAGATATCGCCGCGCATCAGGTCCCAAGGAACCGCGAAAATTGTTACCTGTCAACGACTTTCTGTAATCGCATCACTTCATGTGGTGATGCAATTGCGCTGCGTACGAGAACTGTCGATCTGTCGATGCAGTGGGTATGGTCGGAGCCGGTTCCCGCCAGGGGGCCGCCGCCTAATCGCCCTCGTGGCGAGCCGGGGAACCACATTTCCCCATGGGGTGAATCCGCGTTCGCGGTAGGGATTTCCTTCGTCCCGAACCCGTCAGCTAACCCGGCCGGCGGCCGACGGAAGGAAATGCCAGTGCAGGATCAGACTGCGCGGCGATTGGCAGCGGTCATGGCGCTGCTCGTCGCCGTGTGCGGGCTGGCCGTCGCCGCGTCGCCGGCCACCGCGGCCCCCCGTCCCCTCGCCGCGCCGGGTGAAAACGGCGACGACGGTGAGGGCGGTTCCAAGTCCCTCATCGAACAACTCGAAGACGCCTCCAGCGGTTACGTCAAGGCCAAGGCGAGTCTGAAGAAGTCCAAGCAGCAGCAGACCGACCTGACCGCCGAACTCAAGCGCCTCGACGCCGCGCTCGGCCCCCAGCAGGACGCCCTCGACGAGATCGCGCAGCAGGCCTACACCTCGGGCCGGATGGGCACGTTGTCCGCCCTGGTCACCGCGAACTCGACGGACAGCTTCCTGGACCGGGTCGAGACACTGGCCACCGTGGCGGCTCAGCAGAACGCCGCGATCGCCGACCTCAAGACCACCCGCAGCGACCAGCAGCGGGCCAAGATCGCCATCGACACCGCCGTCCGCGACCAGCAGAAGCAGGTCAATGTGATGGCCAAGCGCAAGACTCAGGCCGAGACCGCGCTGAAGAAGGCCAACCAGGGCGCGGACGCCGGCCAGTCGGGTGACGGCGGCGGCAGCGCCTCGGCCGACCCGGCGCCGAGCAACGCCGGCAACGGCTGCTCCGAGGACGACCCGACAAGCGGCGGCTGTATCACCCCGCGCACGCTGCACGCGCTGAAGCAGGCGAAGTCGGACGGCTTCACCCGGTATGTGCACTGCTTCCGCGAGCAGAACAGCGGTGAGCATCCCAAGGGCCGGGCCTGTGACTTCGCCGCCGACAAGAGTGGTTTCGGCGGCGATGCCACGGGTGCGAGCAAGACGTACGGCAACAACCTGGCGAACTACTTCATCAACAACGCCGAGAAGCTGGACGTGCTCTACGTCATCTGGTTCCGGCGGATCTGGCTACCGAGCAGCGGCTGGAAGTCCTACAGCGGGGCGGGTGGCGACCCGTCCAGCGACCACACCAACCACGTGCACCTGTCGGTGAACTGAGCCGGTGAACTGATCGCGCGGTACGAGGCCTACTTACGCATGTAGGCCTCGTACTCGCGCAACACCTCGTCGGTCGGCCCGTCGGCCCGGATCTCGCCGGACTCCAGCCATATGCTGCGGTCGCAGGTGTCCCGGATCGACTGCTCGCTGTGGCTGACCAGGAAGACCGTGCCGGCCTCGGCACGCAGCTCACGCACCCGCGCCTCGCTGCGGCGGCGGAACTTGGCGTCACCGGTGGCGAGGGCCTCGTCGATGAGCAGGACGTCGTGCTGCTTCGCGGCGGCGATGGAGAAGCGCAGCCGGGCGGCCATGCCGGAGGAGTAGGTCCGCATCGGCAGCGAGGAGAAGTCGCCCCGCTCGTTGATGCCGGAGAACTCGATGATGCCGTCCTTCTTCGTCTTCACCTCGGCCGGTGACATGCCCATCGCCAGGCAGCCCAACTCGACGTTGCGCTCGCCGGGCAGCTCGTTCATCAGCGCGGCGTTCACGCCGAGCAGCGACGGCTGGCCGGAGGCGTAGATCTTCCCGCGGGCCACCGGCAGCAGGCCGGCAACCGCCCGCAGCAGGGTCGACTTGCCGGACCCGTTGCTGCCGATCAGCCCGATCGCCTCGCCCCGGTAGGCCACGAAGCTGACGCCCTTGACCGCGTGCACCTCGCGGACGTTCGCGCCCTTGCCACCGGTGACCAGCCGCTTGAAGCTGGCCAGCGGGCTGCCACTGCCTGGCGAGGCCGAGCTGTGCACCTTGTAGATGATGTGGGCCTTGTCCGCGATGACGGTGGGAACCCGCTCGTTGTCAGCCACGGCCGTAGCCCTTCTCTCCGCGCCAGAAGTAGACAAAACCGCCGATGCCCACGAGCACCGTCCAGATGACCGCCTGAGTCCAGAGCAGCGCGGGCGGGCCGGCCAGCTTCACGTCCTCCATCAGCGAGTGGCGCATCAGCTCGATGAAGATCAGCAGCGGGTTCGCCTGGACGACCGCCAGCTTCCAGCCCTGCAGGTGCTCGGAGAAGAGCGAGACCGGGTAGAGCACGGCGGAGCCGTACATCCAGAACCGCATGATGAACGGAATCAGCTGCTTGACGTCGCGGACCTTGGCACCGAACTTGGCCGCGGCCAGCGCGAGGCCGGTGTTGAAGATCGACTGGAGGAACAGCACCGGGATGACGAGCAGCCATTCCAGGGTGATCGGCTCACCGGTGATCAGCACGATGCCCATCAGGACGAAGAGCGCCACCACGAAGTTGCGGATCTCCACCAGGGCGACCGACAGCGGCAGGCTCGCTCGCGGGAAGTGCAGCGCGCGGATCAGGCCGAGGTTGCCGGTGATCGCGTTGATGCCGTTCTGCACGATCGACTGGGTGAACTGGAACACGAACACACCGGCACAGAGGTACGCGATGAAGTTCGTGACGCCCTCACGGCCGCCCAGGATCACGCCGAAGATCACGTAGTAGACCGCGGCGTTGATGATCGGCGTGAGGACCTGCCACACCGTGCCGAGTTTCGTGGTGCCGAGCGCGGACGACATCTTCGCGCTGGCGTGCGCCTGGATGAAGTGCCGGTAGGACAACAGCTGGCGCGTGTACTCCATGAGGCCGGGCAGGCGGCCCGAAGCGCTCAGGCCGTGCCGGCGGGCCAGCTCCTTGGGGGAGAGCCCGGTGCCGGCGTCGGCAACCGCCGTCTCTGGCATGGGGTGGTGCTCCGATCTAGTCGGCCCGTGGGAGGCAGCGGGTTCCGATGGCTTGCGCGAGAACACAGCTAGCAGCATGACAGGGACCCACTGACGCCGATGGGACGGGGTCGTATCGACGTGAGTTTCGACGGTAGCTGACCAAACGGCGGAACGCAACCGTTACGTCGTAGCGCTATAGTGAACTGTGTGGCGACAGTAAAGCGCGCACCTGCCGGAGCGGCGGTGCTCCGAGGCGACATCACCGTGGCGATCCGCAACGCGGTCATGAACGAGTTGGCGGAGGTCGGCTACGGCCGATTGTCCATCGAGGCGGTGGCCCGCCGCGCGGGGGTCGGCAAGACCGCAATCTACCGCCGGTGGAGCAACAAGCTCGAGATGGTCATGGAGATCATTTCGGATGTTGCGGAGCGTAAGGTTCCGCTCCCCGACACCGGCAGCTTCGCCGGCGACCTCGAGCTCCTCATGATGATCGTGAGCCGGGCGCTCCAGCACCGGATCGCCTCGCAGATCATCCCGGACCTGATGGCCGAGGCCGCGCGGAACCCGCAGATCGCCGAGACTCTGCAGCGAGCCCTGCGGACCCACCAGCAGGCCGTCGGGGACAAGCTGGTCGGACAGGCCGTCGCCCGCGGCGAGCTGCCCGCCGGCACGGACGCCGACCTCGCCGTCGACCTGATCCTCGGCCCGCTCTACTGGCGGCTCGCGGTCGCACGGCAGCCGCTCGCCGACAACGACCTGGAGAGACTGACCGCGGCTGTCACGGCGGCACTGAAGACCACCGGCTGAGGCGCTGAGCCGCAAGGCGTTGCGGACCACCGGCGGAAAGCCACCGGTTCGCAACCCGGGAATCACTGCGCCGCGGGCGGCGGGGGCCGAAGAAAGAGGCTGACCCCGACGCCATCCCCCGGAGCCGGCCACAGATGACCTCCCTCAGCGAAGCCCCAGTCGACGCGAACGTGCTCGACATCACAACTCTCGACACCGCGATTCTCGACGCGGTTCGGGACACCACAGTCCTCGACGCCGCCGCGCTGCTCGCCCTCGCCATGGGCGGTGCGCCCGACGTCGGCATCCACCCCCGCATCGACCGTCCGAAAATCGTGACGGACACGGCAGTGGTGGTGGGTGCCTGGCGCAGCCTCGACGGCGTGGTCCGGCTCCGGTTGCGGCTGGACGGCACCTACGCCGGTGAGGTGGCCGGCCGGCGCCGCCAGGCTCGCGGCACCTACCAGATCGACGGGACGTCGGTGTTCCTTCATGACGAGTCCGGCATCAGCACCCCGATCGCCGTGCACGAGGGCGAACTCGAGATGGCCGGGCACCGCCTCCTGCCGGTGTAGCGCCCCGGCCCGGTGGCCGCGATGCTGAGTTCATGATCGATTGGTTGAACAGCCCGGCAGTGGTGGCGTTCGGCGTACCGACGTCGTGGGCGGAGGTGCTCGGCTTCGCGACCGGTTTGGTCAACGTCGGGCTGCTCGTACGCCAGCACATCCTCAACTGGCCCCTCGGCATCCTCAACGTCCTGCTGCTGATGGTGGTCTTCTGGACCGCCGGGCTCTACGCCGACGCCGGTCTGCAGATCGTCTACGTGATCCTCGGCCTGTACGGCTGGTGGGCCTGGCTCTACGGCGGGCACGACCGAACCAGGCTGGTGGTCCGCGACACCACCCGAACCGAGTGGATCGGCCTGGCCCTGGCCGGTGTGGTGGCCACCGGTGCCCTCTGGCTCTTCCTGGACCGCCTCACCGGCTCGACAGTGCCGCTGGCCGACGCCCTCACCACCGCCCTGTCGCTGCTCGCGACGTACGGTCAGACCCGCAAGCTCGTGCAGAACTGGTGGATCTGGATCGCCGCCGACCTGATCTATATCCCGCTCTACGCGTACAAGGGCCTGTGGCTGACCGCGATCCTCTACGTGGCGTTCCTGATCCTCTGCGTCCTGGGCCTGCGTGCCTGGCGGGCGGCGCTGCGGTCACAGCGGGCGGAGGTGCCGGCGTGAGGTACGGGCACGGGCTGATCGTCGGCAAGTTCTATCCACCGCACGCCGGGCACCACGCGCTGATCGAGGCCGCCGCAGCCGTGTGCGAGCGGGTGACAGTGGTGGTGGCCCCGTCGTCGGGCGAGAGCATCCCCCTCGAACTGCGTCTGGAGTGGCTGCGGGCGGCGCACGGGCCGGCCGTCCGGTTCGCCGGGGTCTACGACGACCATCCGATCGACTACGACGACCCGGCGGTCTGGGAGCTGCACATGGCGGTGTTCCGGGCGGCGGCGGGCACCGGCCGGGTGGACGCGGTCTTCTCCTCCGAGGCGTACGGGACCGAGTTGGCCCGCCGCTTCCACGCAGAGGCCGTCGTTGTCGACCCGGAGCGGACCCGGATCCCGGTCTCCGGCACCGCGATCCGGGCCGACCCGGTCGCGAACTGGGCCTACCTCGGCCCGGGGGCGCGCGGGTGGCTGGCTCGCCGGGTGGTCGTGGTCGGCGCGGAGTCCACCGGGACGACCACGATGGCCCGGGCCCTGGCTCGGCACTACCGGCTGCGCGGCGGCGTGTGGGCGGACACCCGCTGGGTTCCGGAGTACGGCCGTGAGCTCACCGAGCGCAAGCTGGCCGGCCTGCGCCGGGATCGGCAGGAGGCGACCGTCTTCGACGTGACCTGGGATCGGGACGACTTCGTCGCGGTCGCGGCGGCACAGAACGCGGCCGAGGACCAGGCCGCCCGCTCCGGTTCGCCGGTGCTCTTCGCGGACACCGACGCGTTCGCCACGACGATCTGGGAGGAGCGCTATCTCGGCAGCACGTCCCCGGCGGTCCGGGATCTGGTCCGGGAGCCGGATCTCTACCTGCTGACGGACGATGCCGGCGTGCCCTTCGACGACGACGGCTTGCGTGACGGAGAACACATCCGGCAGTGGATGACCGGGCGGTTCCGTACCGAATTGGTGGTGCGCGGTGTCCCGTACGCCGTATTGGCCGGACCCTATGCCCATCGCCTGCGCACAGCGATCGCCCTGGTCGACGGCCTCCTGGCCGGCGGCCGAGATCTCACCCCGCCGCTGATTCCTCATGTCCGGGCGTCGGTGGCCGAAGCGTGAAGCATGCGCCACTCGAGGATCGCCATCACCCTGGCCGCCGTCTCCCTGTCGCTCGGCGGTTGCGCCGCGCTCGGCCTCGGTGAGACCCCGGGCGACTCGTCGGCAGCATCAACCGCCGGCGAGCCGTGGATGCTCGTCGAGGCGGGCAAGGCGACACCGAGCCCGGCGCCGTCGCGCGGCCGCAGCCTCACCCCTTCGCCGGACCCGTCGCTCTCGGCGCCCGCCCTCGATCCCGCCTGCACCAGGATCTGGCCGCGGACCGAGTCGGCATTCATCCCGATCGAGGTGACGCCCGGCGCGGGCACGCTGAAGGTGGAGTGGCCGGCCCAGTTCGACTCGAACTACCGGCTGGCCGCCGTTCCGCAGGCGCTGATCTCGGGCAAGCAGCCCGAGCCGGTGTGGCAGTCGGTCGCGGCCGGTTCCGGCTGCTCGGTCACCGCCACCATCACCGGGCTGACCTCGGGCAAGGCGTACATCGTCTGGCTGGACGCGCCGAACACCGGGCGGGAGCGCGACGGCACGCGCCACCTGTACAGCGGTCGCTCGGGCGTGGTCTACCCGCAGTAACGCCGCAGGCCGTCGATCAGCAGGTCGAGGCCGAACTGGAAGCGCTCGCCCGGTGCGCCCGAGGTCATCACCTCGGCGTGGCCGCGCAGATGCGGGAACCCGGCCAGCATCAGGCCGAACATCGCTTCCGAGACACGCATCGCGTTCGGGCCGGTGGGCACGCTGGCGAGCGCGGCGCGGGCCAGGTCGTTGTGGGAAATCATGATTCGGTACGACCGGTGCGCGATTTCCTTGAGCTGGTCCTGCCACCGAGCGGGGTCGGGTGCGGGCAGCTCGAAGTCCGCGTAGATCTCGTCGAACATCAGCCTGACGTTCCTGATGCCCGCGCACGGCCGGCCGGACGCCGGCGGCCATTGATCGGGCCTTGGGTCTCCGGGGAGGCCGGCTGCGATCCAGGCAGGTCAGGTCGTGGGCAGGCCGGCTGCTTTCCAGGCGGCGAAGCCGCCGGTCAGGTCGGTTGCGCGGTGCAGGCCGAGATCCTGCAGGGCGACCGCCGCCAGACTGCTGGTGTAGCCCTCCTGGCAGGTCACGATGACCTCGAGGCCGTAGTCACCGGCGAACGGCAGCCGGGCGTCGGAGCGTGGGTCGAGGCGCCACTCCAGCACGTTGCGCTCGATCACGACGGCGCCCGGGATCTCGCCGAACTCGGCGCGCTGGGCGGCCGGCCGGATGTCGACGAGGACGGCACCGTCGCGCACGGCGGCGTGTGTCTCCTCCGGCCCGAGGCGCCGCAGGCGGGTGCGCGCGTCGGCCAGGATCTCGCTGATACCGCGGGAGCCGGGAGGGGCAGTGGTCACCACTGGGCACCGGCCCGCTCGACGGTGAGCACTTCGAGGCCCGCGGGGCCGACCCGGTACTTGGTCATGCTGGTCAGCGCCGGTCCGTAGACGTGGATGCTGATCGCCGGCCGGGCGGACCGGTTGACGATGCGGTGGATGTGGTGGCTGCCGAACCGGCGGCCGGCGCCCTCGCCCAGTTCGCGGGAGATGATTTTCGGTGTCCCGAATGTCCCGGCCGAGACGGTGTCCTCGGTCAGCGTGCCGCTGTACACGTGGAACGCGCCCGCCGAGCCACCGTGGTCATGGATCTCGGTCTCCTGCCCCGGTAGCCAGGTGAGCAGCCACGCCTCATGATCGTCGGCGATCCGGAGACGGTGGAACCACCGCTGGACGGGATCGAAGCGCGGCGCCACCGGCCACGTTTCCGGCGTTGCGGCGAACTGCTGTGCGGTGGCGAGGTGATCGAGGTGAACACCGGTGACAGTCATGACGGCTCCTTCGCGGGTATATATAACCTATAGGCAAGATAGGTTTTACCACAAGATCGGACTCGCGGGTCACGAACGCGCGGATCCGGCGGCACGGCTCGTCAGGGGTACCTCGAAAGAGGCTTGGTGAAGATTGCCTCTTTCTGGCACTGGCGCGAAAAACTTCAATCTGCAACTGTGTCGATACTCTGTGTCGACCAAAGTGGCTTGTCAGTCACCAGTTCGGCCTACCAGCCTCAGCCGTAACGGCGGAATTGCTGGTCAGCCGGTCCCTGGGCAATCGGGAAAGCTATATCGTGAGCGGCGCCGCCGAAGACCGGTTGCCGGAGGCCGCCCGCGTACCTCCTCCGATGCCCCGATGAACGAGGACGGACAAGTGTTGAAGTCTCGCCGCGGCCTGCTCGCCGCCGGCCTCACTGTCGCCGTGATCGGCACCATCGGAGTCGCATCGACTCTGAACGCGGGCGCGGAACAGATCCCGGACGTCCCCGCCCCCTCGCCGGCCGCTGTGGCGCCGGCCGACCAGCCGGAGGCGAACCCCTCGGGAGCGAACCCCTCGGAGGCGACGCCTTCGGAGGACGCGCCTTCGGAGGACGCCGCTGAGGCCGCTCCGAAACTCACGCCGCCGGCGATCCTGCCGTGGGGTGCGAAGCCGCGCAGCATCCGCAAGGGACGCGACGGCGCCAGCAGCAAGTCGCTCAAGGCCGCCGGCCTCAGTGCCGCGCCCGACCGCGTCGACGAGGCCCGCGGGCAGGATTACGCACCGAAGGGCCGCACCTCGAGGACCACGTTCCTCAAGACCGAGACGACAGACGTCGTGCCGCCGGCCCCGCCGTCACCCGCCCCGACGGCGAGTGCGGACACCAGGCCGACCGTGCACTACCTCTACAACGTCGCCTCGCAGGCCGCCGAGTCCGAGGGCGCGTATGCGAACCTCACCATCAGCAAGCCCAAGCTGGACAAGGGCGACTATCACACGCTTGCCGAGGTGGCGGTGCAGTCCCCGGACGGCGGCCACCAGGTCGTCGAGGCCGGCTGGACCGTGGACCGTGTGGTCAACGGCGACGACGACCCGCACCTGTTCGTCTTCCACTGGGTCGACGGCAAGCCCGCCTGCTACAACAAGTGCAAGTTCGTGCAGTTCAGCGAGAACATCCGGCCGGGTGACACGCTTCCGCAGGACACCCAGAAGCAGTTCGGCATCCAGTACACCGGCGGGGCCTGGTGGGTCGCGTACGACACCGAGTGGGTCGGTTACTTCCCGGGCGAGCTCTGGGGCAACAAGTTCGAGAAGACCGGCCTGGTGCAGATCTTCGGCGAGGTCGCCGCGTCCACACCGGAGCCGTGCACCGAGATGGGCAACGGCAAGACCGCCATCGACGAGAAGACCGGGCTCGACCCCGGCACCGCCGCCAAGATCGGCAGCATCTCGTTCTACAACGGGCCCAAGGTCGACCCGTACGTCCGCAGCACGTCGAAGGTCTATCCGATCTCGAAGTTGAGCGCCCGGACGTTCCGCTACGGCGGCCCGGGTAAGTGCGGCCCCGTGGTCGAGCCGAGCAGCTAGTAGATCTTCATGATGCCCGGTTCCCGGAAGGGAGCCGGGCATCGATGTTTTTCCGGGTTTCCGGGCCCACCCTTGAACCGGTCCGCGTGCCACGATGTACATCCGGGTGGCCGGGCGGAACCCGAGGGGAGCTGGCGCCGATGAAGCGACGGGTGAGCCCCGACGAGCAGCTGATGACCGCGCTCTACACCGAGCACTACTCAGTCCTGATCAACTTTGTGTCCCGATACGTCTCGGATCGGCACAAGGCGGAGGACCTGGTGCAGGAGACGCTGTTACGAGCGTGGAAGCACATCGACCATCTCGACCCGGAACCGGGCCGAACCAGGTCATATCTGCTCACCATCGCCCGTAACGTGGTGACCAACGCCTGGCGCGCGGAGCAACGCCGCCCCCGGCTGGTCGCCGACGAGAACGCGGTCAACTCAGTGCCGTCGGCGGACAACGTGGATCAGATGGTGGAGGGCTGGCTGGTGGCCGAGGCGCTGGAGCGTCTCTCGCCGGAACACCGGGCAGTCATCCAGGCGATGTATTACGAGGGGCAGAGCGTGGCGGACGCGGCGCGGAAACTGTCGGTGCCCGAGGGCACGGTCAAATCGCGCGCCTACTACGCCGTTCGCGCACTGCGTACGGTCTTCGAAGAGATGGGGATGCTCCGATGAGCGACCTCGACGAGCACGGCAACCTGCACCGCTTGCTGGGCGGCTACCTCCTCGGCGGACTTGACGAGGCCGACACCGAACGGCTTGACGAGCACCTCCACGACTGCGCCGAGTGCCGAGCCGAACTCGACCGGCTGTCTCCCGTACCGGAAATGCTGCAAAGCCTGCCGGACGCGCGGCACCTGGGTGGCGGCGCACCGCTCGCGGTCGCACCGACCGCGCGACCCAGCCAGCAGAACATCGAAGGACTGCTCGGCCGGATGCGGGCCGAGAAGACCAGGGAGACCCGGGTGGCCCGGGTGCGGTGGCTGGCCGCCGCCGCGGTGGTGATGATCGCGGCAGCCGCCATCGGCTACGGCATCTTCACCAACGGCCGGGTCCAGCCCGGCAAGATCCCGGACGCGCTGCCCAGCGTGGAGCTGGTGTCCGCGCGGTTCGAGGCGGCGCCCGGCAGCGGGCTGACCGGCTCGGCGGTGGTGACGCCCAAGAAGTGGGGCGTCGCGGTGTCGCTGGACGTGAGCCGGATGACCGGCGAGGGACCGTTCCTCTGCCTGGTGCGTAACAAGAGCGGTGCCACCGAGCAGGCCGCGGTCTGGGGCGAGACCCCCGACGGTGAGGCGGAACTGACCGGTGCCAGCGCTACGAAGGTGGCCGACGTCGACGCCATCCTGATCACCGATCGGGCCGGGAAAGTGCTCGGCACCGCTCCGCTGACGTGAACGACGCCCGCGCCGCTGGGACCGTCCGGGTCGCAGCGGCGCGTTCTCGACGTCGAGCGGAGGGGAAATCGATGATCAGGGCGGCTCGGGCGGACGAGATGGGCCGGCTTCAGCAGATCGAGGTCGAGGCGGGCCGGTCGTTCGCCGCGGTCGGTATGGACGCCGTCGCCCGGGACGAGCCGCTGCCGGCCGCCGAACTGCTCGACTATCAGCGGGACGGCCGGGCCTGGGTGTACACCGATGAGGGTGACCGGCCGGTGGCGTACCTGATCGCCGCGTGGGTGGACGGTGTGGTGCACCTGGAGCAGGTCTCCGTCGATCCGGCGTTTGCCGGGCGTGGCGTCGGTGCGGGCCTGATCGAGCACCTGGTGGGCTGGGCTCGGGAGCGTGGTTCCGAGGCGCTGACGCTCACCACCTTCGCGGAGGTGGTGTGGAACGCGCCGTACTACGAGCGGCTGGGCTTCCGGCGTCTGACCGAGGGGGAGTTGACGCCCGGGCTGCGCGAGATCCGTGCCGAGGAAGCGGCGCACGGACTCGACCGGTGGCCGCGGCTGGCCATGCGCCGGGAGCTGCGGGGCTCCTAAGGTAAGGGGCATGCGCGCCGCAGTTTTCCACGAGCCGGGTCCAGCATCGTCCGTCCTCCAGATCGTCGGCCGTGCGATGCCGGTGGCGGGTGCTGGTGAGGTGCGCGTCCGTATTGTCCTTTCCGCGGTTAATCCGACGGATACCGGCACTCGGGTGGGTAAGGGCGTTCCGGACGGGGTGGCGCTGCCGCGCGTACCGAATCAGGACGGCGCTGGTGTGGTGGACGCACTCGGTGAGGGCGTGCGTGACTTCGAGCCGGGTGATCGGGTCTGGGTGTGGGATGCCGCCTACGGGCGGGCCGACGGTACCGCCCAGGAGTACATCGTGCTGCCCCGCCACCAGGTGGTCCGGATGAACGACGACGTTCCGTTCGAGGTCGGTGCCGCCCTGGGCATCCCGGCGCTGACTGCGCATCGCTGCCTGACGACTGCCGCCGACGGGCCGGCCCGTTTGGCTCCCGGTGCGTTCGCCGGACGTACCGTCCTGGTCGCGGGAGGTGCCGGCGCGGTCGGCAACGCCGCGATCCAGCTCGCGAAATGGGCCGGCGCCACCGTGTTGACCACGATCAGCTCCAAGGAGAAGGCCGACCTGGCCACCTTCGCCGGGGCGGATGCGGTGATCAACTACCGCTCCGAGGACGTCGCCGCCCGGATCAACGAGCTGAGCGACTCCGGCCCGCACGTCATCGTCGAGGTCGACACCGCCAACCTCGACCTGGACCTCGACGTGATCGCGCCCGGCGGCAACATCGCCCTCTACGTCCCAGGCACGTGCACTGTGCCGAGCTTCAAGGCGATGCTGAAGAACGTCAGCCTCGACTTCGTGCTCACCTACACGACCACCCCGGACGAGAAGCGCAACGCGGTCGAGGCTGTCGCCGAAGCGGTCAATGCGGGCGCCTTCCGGGTTGGCGAGGAGGCGGGTCTGCCGATCATCCGCTTTCCGTTCGACCGGATCGCCGAGGCCCATGAGGCGGTCGAGAACCACGCGGTCGGCAAGGTGATGATCGACGTGACAGCTGGCTCCTAGCGGGGCTTTTCCGGCAGCAAGGCACCCCTGAGCGCCAGCTGAGTTTCCCGGCTGGCGCTCAGGGGTGGGTTTCGAGCCGGAAGGCACCCCTGAGCGCCAGCTGAGGGTCTTGGCTGGTGATCAAAGGGGGTGCGGGGTGAGGAGGGCGTCGGCTACTCGCTCGGTGCCGCGGCCGTCTACCGCGGACCAGCCTCGGGTGGCGAGGGTGGTGCGGGCGGCGGGGTCGGTCAGGAGTCGGGCGAGGATGTCGGGGGCTGAGGTGTCGAAGTTGTTGAGCCGGCCGAGGCCGGCTGCGTAACCGCGGGCGACTGTACGTTCGTACCCCTGGATCTGGTTGTCGACCACCCAGAGTAACGCTGCCGCGCGGCCGAGGCAGAGCAGCTCCCAGGTGGACGTGCCGCTGGCGCTGATCACCAGGTCGGCGTCGACGAGGAGTTTCGGCAGGTGGTCGGTGGGTTCGATGATCTCGAAGCGCTGACCGGGGCCGGGGTTCACCGCCAGCAGTTCCGAGCGCAGGCTGTCGTCGGCGGCGATCACTGTGGCGTCGAAAGGGACCGCGCTGCGGGTGAGCAGTCGCGCGACCTGCGGCGCGGCACGGTAGGCGTCGGTGCCGCCGAAGAACGCGACAACCTTGGGGGTACGGGTGGACGTGTGCACCGGTGCGACAGCGGGCCGTAACCGGCGCACCGACGAACGCAACAGCGCGTAGTCGAGACCGGCGAGGCGTACGGCGCCCGCGTTGAGATGCGTGTCGAGTACCGCGTCGAGGTTCTGGTCGACGTAGATGTCCGCTGCCTGACCACGGAGGTCACCGTCCACGATGGCCAGTACGGTCCGGCCGGTCTCACGCACCGCAACACTGTGCTGCGGCGGCAGCGTGTAGGAGTCGGTGATCAGCGCGTCCAGCCCGAGCCGTTCGGCGGCGGCGACCATCCCGACCGTGTCGTAGGGCGCGGGATGCCAGGGCAGCCCACGCTGCTCCAATTGGGACACCGCCCACGCGACACCGCCGAGGTCGCTGAGGAAGTGCACGTCCACACCGCGTGCGGTCAGCTCCTCCGCGAGCGCGACGCAGCGTACGAGATGCCCCACTCCGGTCTTCGGCCCCGCGTCACAGCGAACTCCGACGATCATGCTCGTGCCGTCGTCTGGAAGCAGCTCACGCCTGGTCCAGTTCCTTCTGGCGGATGTGCGAGTTGAGGGCGGCCAGGTCGGGCCGGCCGGCGAGCCAGTCGGCGAGGACGCGTACCGCGATCGGGCTGCCGCCGAAGTGGTCGACGACCGCCTCGATCAGCTTCCAGTCGTCCTCGGTGTCCAGGGTCAGCCGCAGGTGGGACAGGTCCGGCTGCACGGTCAGCCCGATCACGTCGAAGTCCTCCGGGTGCGAGTAGACGTACGACGTCACGTGGGTCCGATGGTGCTGGTACGCCAGCTTGTCGACCTCCTTCAACACGCTCGCCCGGACCACCTCCACGTCCAGCCCGCGCGGCAGCGTACGAGTGATCGACGTCGTCAGATAATCCACCTCCGCCGCCGCGAACACCCGGTACGCCCGGGCCACCAGCCGCGGGTCGAGCAGCGGGCAGTCGGCGGTGAACCGCAGCACGGTGTCGGCGGTGTGCGTCTCGAGCACCCCGAGGAACCGGGTCAGCACGTCGTCGACCGGCCCCCGGTAGCAGGCCACGCCGATCCGCTCACACTCCGCCGCGACCGCGTCGTCGTCGGCTTCCGTCGTGGTCGCGACGACCAGTTCGTCCAGGACGCCGCTCTCCCGGGCGGCTCGGACCACCCGGTCGAGAACGGTCCGTCCGCCGAGGTGGCGCAGGACCTTGCCGGGCAGCCGGGAGGAGCCCATCCGGGCCTGAATGATGCCGAGGGTGCTCATGATTTTCCTCTTCGAAGAGCCTTGCGGGCGATGACCAGGCCGGCCTTGGCGGCGCGGTAGCCGAGGGATCCGCTGAACATCGCGATCTGGGACTTGGCACGGCCCAGTTCGGCGTCGCGTTTCTCCAGTTCGGCCTCGTAGAAGTGGTTGCGCTCGGTGGCGTCCGCGAGGCGGCGGCGCAGCGCATCGAGCTGCTCCTCGTGTTGTCGGCGGATGTCCGGTGCGGGTTCCGGGTCGGGGACCGGCGGGGTGCCGGGCAGTCCGGCGGCGCCGGCGAGCACCTTGGTCAGCCGATCCACTTCGGTCACGCCGGGCCAGGGGTGGGCGTATCCGCCGGTCAGCAGAGTGCGGGCGAACCGGCCCAGCACGTCGGGCCGCTCCGCCACCGACGGGTCGAGCAGTGCGAAGCGGTCGCCCTCCACCAGCACGTTCTCGGCGGCAGCGTGTGGCAGCGCGGTCATCCAGCCGGTGAGCAGACGTCGCAGGGACGGCAGGTCGTGCCCGAGTGCGGCGGTCAGCAGCAGCTCCTCGAGCAGCCGTCCGGTCGGTAGCGGGCCGCCCAGTCCGGTGTCACCGCGCACCACCCGGCGTTGCCATTCGCCGGGGCCGCCGGCGATCTCGATGACGGAGGAACCGCTGGTGAGCAGCGCCGGCGGGATAGGGAAGGGCACGGCCGGGCGTGGGGCCAGGTGGGCGACGGCCAGCCAGCCGGGTGCCAGTTCGGCGCCGAGACCGCGGCGCACGGCGGTGGCGGCGAGGCGGCGCGGGTCACTCAGGACGGCCTTTGTCGTGTACGCCGAACCGACCACTCCGGTCACCAGGGCGGCGAGCGGATCCAGGGGGCCGTACCGGAGGGTTTCGGGGGTGGCCAGCAGTGCCGGGTGCCCGGGTGCCGGCCAGACGGCGGCGAGCCCGGTGACCGGGAGTCCCTCGTTGCCGAGGACGGCGGCGAGCCGGTCGGCTCTGCCGGGTGCGGTGCCGAACTCGCCGAGCGGGCGCCACGCGTCGCCGGTGCGGGAGGCGGTGGGCGTACCGGGGTCGACGAGCCGGTGCACGCCGAGCTCGTTCTCCACGACCAGCAGCAGCGTGCCGCCGGGTCGCAGCGTGCGCTTGAGGGCGCGGACCGATTCGGCCCAGTCGTACTGGGGGCCTTCGGGTGAGCAGAGCCGGCCGGTGCCGTCGAGGGCGACAACGGTGTCGTACCGCTCGGTCTCGGTGAGCTTGGGCAGGGTGCCGCAGAGGACCCGGACGCCGCTCTCGGACAGCCGTTCGGCCTCCGGCTGGGAGCGGACCAGGCAGGTCACCTCGAGGCCGGGGGTTAGGGCGTCGATCAGGGCGTCGTCGTGCGGTCCGGCGACAAGGACCCGGGTCCGGGCCGGCAACCGGTCGAGCAGGTGCCGGTAGAGCGCGCCGCCGGCCGGGGGACGCTCTTCGGCGTACTCCGGCATCTCGCCGCCGATCATCTGGATCATGCCGCCACCGCCTGGCTCTGCCGGGCGAGGCCGGTCCGGGCGAGGCTGGTCCAGCCGAGGGTGGCGCGCAACTCGGCGGGCGAGGCCAGGTAGCCGTGACCGAGTTCGGCCAGGGCGGTGGCCCGTGCCTGATCCGGATCGGGGGCGACACCGTGCAGTTCCGGCCATTCCCGGCGGATCCGCTCGGCGGTCGGCGTGCTCTCCTGATGCAGGTGCATCGGGTCGCCGTAGACGGCGGGCTCGCATCCGGCAGCGACGCCGTAGAGCACCGCGCTACTCAGCCGGTTCGACGCCACCCGGCGGTGCCGGCGCACCTCGGCCAGGAGTTTGTGCAGGAAGCGGGGTTCGGTCCGCTCCCGCATGTAGCCCCGATATCCGTGGCAGATCACCCGGCCGGCCCGCTCGTACGCGGCGCGGATCCGGCTGTCCTGGAACTCCTGCCAGTACAGGCAGAAGGTGACCGGTCCGGTCTCGGTGGCGACGATCTCGTCGATCAGCCGCCGGTGGTCGCCGGCGACCTTCTGACCCTCCCAGCCGTGGAACGGATACCAGATGGTGCCCGCACGCGGCTCAGCCGGGCCGACAGCCGGATCGGAAGCCGGGCCGAAAGCCGGACCGGGAGCCGGGCCGGAGGTGTCAGGCGTGGAGCGCAGCAGGTAGAGGAAGGGCGAGCCGATGACCGTCGCCTTCGGTCGGCCCATCGACCACGCGCGCCGCCGGGTCCGCTCGGACCAGACGAAGATCGGCATGCCGGGCGCGTACGGCGTACCGGCGCCGAGCCCGTCCACCACGTTCCAGCCGTGCTGGAGATACCCGTCGATCCGCGGGGGATCGTCCGGGTTCAGCCCGCAGTAATCGGCGAGAACGTGGGCGTGGCCGTAGAAGTGGTTGCCGTGGTGCACCGGCTAACTCCCGAGGATGCCGCGCAGCACCTCGACCACGCGATCCTGGTCGGTGTCGGTGAGATCGGCGAAGAGGGGCAGGGAGAGCTGCTCGGCGTAGAAGGTCTCGGCGACCGGGCACATGCCCCGCCGGTATCCGAGGTCTTCGAAGACCGGGTGCCAGTAGACCGGGATGTAGTTGACCTGCACTCCGATGCCGGCGGCACGCATCCGGTCGTACACCTCACGGCGGCGACCTCCCAGAATGCGCACCGGATAGAGATGCCGCATCGGGTCCACCTCGGCGCGCTGCGCCGGAAGGCGCAGGCCGGGCACGCCGGCCAGGAGTTCGTCGTAGCGGGCCGAGAGGTACGACCGGCGCGTCTTGAACTCGCCGATCCGCCGCAGTTGCGCGCTGCCGAGCGCACACAGCACATCCGGCAGCCGGTAGTTCAGGCCGAACTCGGGAACCTCGTACCACCAGCCGCCCTCGTCGGTGTGGCGCAGCTCGTCGCGGACCACCCCGACCGTGCGGAAGGCCCGGACGCGGGCCAGCAGGTCGGGCCGGGTCGACGCGACAGCCCCGCCCTCACCGGTGGTGAGGTTCTTGGTCGGGAAGAACGAGAACGTGGTCAGGTCGGCGAGCGTGCCGACCGGCCGTCCCTTGTAGGTGGAGCCGATCGCGTGCGCCGCGTCGCCGACCAGGATCGACCCGGTGCTCTCGCTGATCTTGCGGAGCCGGTCGTAGTCGGCGGGCACTCCGGCGTAGTCGACAGCCGCGACGACCCGGGTCCGCTCGGTGACGGCGGCCTCGACGGCGGCCGGGTCCAGGTTGGCGGTGTCCTCCTCGACGTCGGCGAAGACCACCTTCGCCCCGAGCAGGGCGGCACCGGACGCTGTCGCCACGAACGTCATCGGCGTGGTGACCACCTCGTCGCCGTCCCGGACGCCGGCGGCCGCGTACGCCGCGTGCAGTGCCGTCGTCCCGTTGGTCACCGTCACGCAGGGCGCACCCGCGACCCGCGCCAGGTCGGACTCGAAGTCGGCGACCCGCGGCCCGGTGGTCAGCCAGTCGCTGCCCAGCGCGGCGACAACGGCCTCCACGTCGGAGGAGTCGATGGACTGGCGTCCGTAGGGCAGCATCACTTCTCCGTGAGGAGGGCGCGCATGTCGTCGACCGAGAGCCACAGGTCGTTGTTGTCCGAGCGGTAGTTGAAGCCGTCGGAGACCGGCTCGCCGCCCTCGGGCGCCTGGTAACCCCAGCTCGCGGCGACCGGCTGGACCACGTAGCGGTCCGCGAAGCGCAGCGTGCGGCGGCTGTCGTCGGCCGCGATCATCTCCTCGTGCAGCTTCTCGCCGGGCCGCATGCCGATCTCGTGGGTCGGCGCGTCCGGTGCGACGGCCTCGACCAGGTCGGTGACCCGCATGCTCGGGATCCGCGG
The DNA here is from genome assembly GCF_042666575.1 of Actinoplanes sp. GCM10030250. NCBI lineage: Bacteria > Bacillati > Actinomycetota > Actinomycetes > Micromonosporales > Micromonosporaceae > Actinoplanes > Actinoplanes sp. GCM10030250. The sequence continues at coordinate 228,027 of NZ_JBHTDO010000007.1, forward strand.
CACGTAGAGCTCGCCGCCGCGCATCACGTCGAACGAGTCGACGACGAACTTCACAGCCTGGTCCAGGGTGATCCAGAAGCGGGTCATCCGCTTGTCGGTGATCGGCAGGCTCTTGCCCTCGGCGGCGAGCTTGCGGAAGAACGGGACGACCGAGCCGCGGCTGCCCATCACGTTGCCGTAGCGGACCACGGCGAGGCGGGTCGGGTGGGTGGCGGCGTAGTGGTTGCCGGCGATCACGATCTTGTCGGCGGCCAGCTTGGTGGCGCCGTACAGGTTGATCGGGCTGGACGCCTTGTCGGTGGAGAGCGCCACGACCTTCTTCACCTCGGCGGTGATCGCGGCGTCGATGACGTTCTGCGTGCCGTTGATGTTCGTCGCGACGAACTCGGACGGGTTGTACTCCGCCGTGTCGACCTGCTTGAGCGCGGCCGCGTGGACCACGTAATCGATGCCGTGCATGGCCCGGGACAGGCGCTCGCGGTCGCGGATGTCACCGATGAAGAACCGCAGGCGCGGGTCGTCACCGAACATCTGCCGTACCTCGTACTGCTTGAGCTCGTCGCGGGAGAACACAACGATGCGGTGCGGGTCGAGGTTGTCGAGCGCGTACCTCAGGAATGCCTTGCCGAATGAACCGGTGGAACCGGTGACAAGGATCGAGGAGCCGGCGATTTCAGACACGTGTTTTCTCCGGGGGGATCAGCGAGAGGCCGGTACGAGCCGGAAGCATAACCAGCTGAACTGGCATTTCCACAGCTGCGGGGAAAGGCAAGTGTCAGTTCATTCTCAGTTAATCCGGCATTGGTCGGCAGGACCAGGAGACTGCGGGAAAGTAGGACTCCTCTGATCCCCCCACCATGGAGTACCACGTGAGTGAGCTGCAGAAACTGCGTGACGCGTTCCGTACCGCGCTTGACCTTCCGGCGGACGCGCCCGTGGACGAACTGCGCTACCAGGACTTCGAGAAGTGGGATTCACTGGCTCACATGTCATTGGTCGCGACGATCGAAGATGAATTCTCGGTAATGATTGACACGGATGACGTCATCAATATGTCCAGTTTTACCGAGGCCGTGCGAATCCTCGGTAAATACGGGGTGGACGTCAAGTGAGTGTTGCCCTCGTGACCGGTGCGTCGCGCGGCATCGGCCGGGCGGCCGCGCACCGTCTCGCCGAGGAGGGCCACGATCTGGTCCTGCACGGGCACGGCGAGTCCGGCGTCGCCGAGGCGGCCGCGGCTCTCGCCGGCAAGTTCGGTGTCACAGTGGTGCACGCCTGCGGTGACATCGCCGACCCGCAGACCAGCAAGGCCCTGATCCGGCTCGCGTTCGAACGGTTCAAGCGGCTGGACGCGCTCGTGATCAACGCCGGTACGCACGCCGCCGGCATGCTCGGGATGACCGACGACGCCACGATCCAGCGGCTCTTCGCGGTCAACGCGGCGGGTAGCGCGTACACGCTGCAGAACGCGGTCCGGCTGCTCGCCCGCGGGCAGAACCCGGCCGTCGTGCTGACCGCCTCGATCACCGGTACGCACGGTGCGGCGGGCCAGGCCGTCTACGCCGCGTCGAAGGCTGCCGTGGTCGGGCTGACCAGGTCGGCCGCCAAGGAACTCGGCCCGCGCGGCATCCGGGTCAACGCCGTGGCACCCGGCTTCATCGCGACCGACATGCTGGACACCCTGGACGAGGCCGGACGCGCCGAGCGGATCGCGGACACCGCCCTCGGCCGTCTCGGCACCGCTGAGGAGGTCGCCGACGTGATCGCGTTCCTCCTCTCCGACCAGGCCCGATTCGTCACCGGACAGGTGATCGGGGTCGACGGGGGACTGACGCTGTGAACCTGCTCCACCCGGACGCCCGCGTCGTCGACGCGGTGACCGGTGAGACGCTGACGCCCGAGCTGATCGATCAGGCCGCCGCCGAGCTGGCCGGTGAGCCGCTGGTCTTCCTGCCGATGCCGGCGACCGTCGCGGCCGTGGCCCGCTATCTCGCGGCACTGCGCCTGGACAAGCCGGTGGTGCTGCTCGATCCGGAGACCGACCACACCGGACTGATCGAGCGGTACACCACCGGCGAGGTGCATCCGGACCTGGGGCTGCTGCTCACCACCAGCGGCTCCACCGGCAACCCGAAGCTGGTGCGGCTGTCCCGGTCCGCGGTGATGGCCAACGCCGAGCAGGTGGCGGAGAGCCTCGGCATCACCGGTGACGACGTCGCGATCACGACGCTGCCGCTGTTCTACTCCTACGGGCTGTCGGTGTTGCACTCGCACCTGCTCAGGGGTGCGACGGTGGTGCTGGAGCGGACCGGCATCCTGCGGAAGGACTTCTGGAGCGCGGTCGGTGAGTACCGGGTGACGTCGCTGGCGTTCGTTCCGTACCAGTACGAGATGTTGAAGCGGCTGCGTTTCGACCCGGGGAAGTACTCGTCCCTGCGTACCATCACCCAGGCCGGCGGCCGATTGCGCACCGACCTGGTCTCCGATTTCGCACAGCGGATGGACGCCGCAGGCGGACGCATGTTCGTCATGTACGGCCAGACCGAGGCCGCACCCAGGATGGCCACCCTCCCGCCGGACCGCCTCGCCGGCAAGGCCGGCTCGGTCGGCCTCGCGATGCCGGGCGGCGCCTTCACCATCGAGGACGACGAGGTGGTCTATCGCGGACCCAACGTCATGATGGGGTACGCGGAAACCGGCGCTGACCTGGCGAAAGGTGACGAGCTCGGCGGCGTGCTGCGCACCGGTGACCTGGGACGGCTCGACGACGAGGGTTTCCTGTTCCTGACCGGGCGGATCAAACGGATGGGCAAGGTGTTCGGCGTCCGGATCAATCTGGACGACGTCGAGCGCAACTTCCCGGTCGCCGCGGTCGCCGGTGACGACCGGCTGCACGTCTTCGCCGAGGGCGCCTCCGACGACGAGGCCCGGGCGTTGCGCACCAAGATCTCCGAGTGGCTCGGCACCCATTTCACCGGGGTGAACGTGCGCCCCGTCGACGCGCTGCCGCTGCTGCCGAACGGCAAGACCGACTATCGGGCGCTGGAGGCGTCGTTGTGAGTGTCTTCACTCTGTCCCAGTCCCAGAAGGACGAAGTTCTGTTCAAGGAGCTCACCGCGCTCGTCGACCATCACCGGGCGCGGTGCGAGCCCTATCGGAGGATCCTCTCAGCCTCTGGTTTCACCGAAGGGTCCGGTATCTCGGACTTGCCGTGGCTTCCGGTCCGCCTCTTCAAAACCCTGGAGCTGAAGAGCATCCCCGACGACGAGGTCTTCAAGATCCTCACGTCCAGCGGTACCACAGGAGAAGTTAGCCGGATTTATCTGGACAAGGCCGCGGCGGCTGAGCAGACCCGTCGCCTCGGTGCCACGGTGCAGACCGTGCTCGGCCCCAAGCGCCTGCCCATGCTGCTCGTCGACACGAAGGCGATGCTCAAGGACCGTCGCTCGTTCAGCGCCCGCGGCGCCGGTGTGCTCGGCATGTCCACCTTCGGCCGCGACCACGTCTGGGCGCTCGACAACGAGGGCGCCGTCGACCTGGAGGCGATCAGGGGTTTCCTGGTCAAGCACGGCGACCAGCCGTTCCTGATCTTCGGGTTCACCTTCCTGGTCTGGCTGCACCTCTACGAGGTCGCCCGGGAGCACAACCTCGACCTCGGCAACGGCATCCTGATCCACTCCGGCGGCTGGAAGAAGCTCGTCGACCAGGCCGTCTCGCCCACGGAGTTCCGGGCTCGCCTGGCCGGCGTCGGGCTGACCCGGGTGCACAACTACTACGGGATGGTCGAGCAGATCGGCACCGTTTTTCTGGAGGGACCGACCGGTGGCTCGCTGTACTGCCCGGACTTCGCGGACGTCGTGGTTCGCGACCCGCAGACCTGGGCGGAGCTGCCGCCCGGCAAACCGGGACTACTCGAAGTGGTGAGCACCCTGCCCACCTCGTACCCGGGGCACGTGCTGCTCACCGAGGACCTCGGTGTGGTGCACGGTGTCGACGACGGCGACTGGCCGGGCAAGCGGTTCTCGGTGCTCGGCAGGTTGCCGCGGGCCGAGGCGCGAGGCTGTTCGGACACGTACCGGGAGGCGGCGTGATCACCTTCCGGTTCGGGGCCGAGGGCGACCTCACCGCGCCGTCGGAGGACCGGCTGACCGTCGGCGATCCGCGGGTGGTGGAGTTCCTCGCCAAGCTGGCCCGCAAACTGCTCGCTCCGGCGGTGGCCCGGCGGCACCCGGAACTCGGGTCGCTCGGTTACTTCCTGCGGCCGGCCGAGCTGAGCCGTGCTGTCGAGAGGATGGCCCGGCAGGACGCGCTGGTGTTCCCGAGGGGGAACGTGTTCCACGTGCCGCCGGCCAATGTGGACACCATCTTCGTGTACTCGTGGGCGCTCTCCGCGCTGGCCGGGAACCACAACGTCGTCCGTGTCTCGTCGCGGTCGGCCGGTGCGGCCGAGGTGATCCTGGACGCGCTCAACGAGATCGACGCCGATCCGGTCATCGGGCGGACCCAGCGGATGGTCACGTACGGGCGGGACGACGCGGTCACCGGCGCGTTGAGCAGGTGGTGCGACCTGCGGGTGATCTGGGGTGGTGACGCGGCGGTGAACAGTATCCGTACGTTCCCGCTGCGGCCGTCCGCGCGGGACCTGACGTTCCCGGACCGGACCTCGTGGGCGGTGCTGTCCGTACCGGGGTGGCGGGCCGCGGATCCGGCCGCGCGGCGCACTGCCGTTGTCGGGTTCGCGAACGACGCGTACTGGTTCGACCAGGCTGCCTGCTCGTCACCGCGGACCGTCTTCCTGGTCGGCGGTGACGGCGCCCAGGTCCGCGCCGAGTTCCTCGAGCTGCTGCTCGACGTGGTGGACCAGCGCGGCTGGACCGTGGACGCGGCGATGGCTGTGGAGAAGCGGGTCAACGCGTACGGGCTGGCGGCGACCGGCGCGGCGTCGGCGCTGGACTTCCCGGACAACCGGATCACCGCGGTGACGCTGACCGGCACCGGGGATGCGCCCCGCCGCTGGATCGGTGCCGGTGCGTTCCCGTTCGCCGAGGTGGACTCGCTGCTCGACCTGGTACCGGCGATGAACCGGCAGGATCAGACCGTCAGCCACTTCGGGTTCACCCCGTCCGAGCTGCGCGCGTTCGCCACCGAGCTGGGCGGGCGTGGCGTGGACCGGATCGTGCCGTTCGGGTCGGCGCTCACCTTCGGCGCCCTCTGGGACGGCTACGACCTGCCGAGCGAGTTCACCCGACTGACCACCCTGCTGACGTGACCCGGACGCTTGCCGAGCCGGCCGTCACGGAGCCGGCTCCGCCGGTGACCCGCCGTCTCCCCCGGGTGCTGTGGTCCCTGCTGCCCTGGTTGCTTCCCGCCGCGGCGGGAGTCTGGGTGCTGCACGCCGCCGCAACGCCGGACCGCGACATCGCCCTGTACGGGGCCTACCTCCTGTTCGTCGTGGTGCTGCCGGGCACGCTGGTGTTCCGGGCGGTCTTCGGCAGCCGTGGCAACTGGCCCGAGGACCTCGGTCTCGGCGCCGCCACCGGACTGCTCGTCCTGCTGGTCGGCTGGGCGCTCGCCGCAGCGACCGGACAGCAGCAGTTGCTCCCCGGCTGGCCGGCGCTGATCGTGCTGCTGTTCCTGCTCGTCCCCGGGCTGCGCCGGCACTGGCGGGCCGGCCCCGGCGAGCCGCTGCCACTGGGCTGGTCGTGGGCGATCTCCGGCGTCCTGGTGCTGGTGGCGGCCTGGTCCGTTGTCGTGTTCCACGGCGTGCCGAGGCTGCCGACGACCGTCGAGGTCTACCCGGACCTCTACTACCACCTCGCGCTGATCCACGAGATGACCCGCTCGATGCCGTTCCAGGTGCCGCAGCTGGCCGAGGAGACGCTGCGCTACCACTACCTGTCGGACGCCGACATCGCCGCGGCCAGCATGATCACCGGCATCTCGCCGGTGACCGTGTTCCTCCGGCTCTGGATGCTGCCGATCATCGCGATCGCCGTCGTCGTGTTCGCGGCGCTCGGCCGCAGCGTGACCGGCCGCTGGTGGGCCGGGCCGGTGGCGGCGCTGATGGGCTTCGTCGGGCAGACGGTGGTGGCGGGATCGCCGTGGGGGCCGCCGGGCATCGGACTGCCGGTCACCCTGCTCAGCCCCTCCCAGACGTACGCCATGCCTCTCATCGGCCTGTTCGTGGTGATCGTCGTCGACGCCCTGCGCGGCCGGTCGCTGCGCTGGGGCTGGCTCTTCCTGCCGGTGCTCGCGGTGGCCTGTGCCGGAGCGAAGGCGAGCGTGCTGCCGCCGCTGGCCGCCGGCCTGCTGCTGGTGATCGCCGTGACCCTGGTGTTCCGGCGGCGGATCCCGTGGACCGCGCTCGGCCTGCTGGCGGCCACCGCGTTCGGCATGGTGGCCGGGCTGCGCCTGTTCGCCGGTGGTGGCGCGGGCACCCTGGAGGTGCAGTTCGTCGCGACGGTGCGGTGGTTCTCGCCGTACCAGCACCTGCTCGGTGCCGAGGACGGTGTTGACCGGGGCGGACTGTGGCCGCACGGTGTGGCGAACGCCGACGTGGCCGGTCGCTGGTTCGTCGTCTGGGCGGTGGTGTGGTGGCTGCTGGTGCAGGCACCCCGGCTCGTCGGCCTGGTGCTCACCCCGCGGCGGCGCGACCCCGAGGACACCGTGCCGTGGCTGATCGCCGGCATCGTGATCGCCGGGACGCTCGCGATGTGGCTGCTCTACCACCCGTCGGCGAGCCAGATCTACTTCTTCAACGCGGTGCTGCCGTTCTGCGGTGTGCTGACGGCGTGGGCGCTCGCCGATCGGGTCCGCGGGTGGTGGGTGCCGCTTGCCGGAGCCGCTGCCGGGCTGCTCTGGGCGTGGCTGGCACCCGCGGTGGACGTGCCGCAGGAGCAGACTCCGGGTGCCTGGGCATGGGCGATGGCCGTACCCCTGCTTCGCACTGCCGCCCTGGCAGCCGGCGTCGCGCTGATCGCCGTGCTGATCTGGCGGCGCCGCGCCGCGCGTGCCGTGCCCGCCGCGCTGATCGCCGCGCTGATCGCCGCCGGGGTGTTCTCCTCGGTGCAGAACACGGTGAAGTACATCGCCGACCCGGCTGAGCCCCGGGCCCGCCCGGCGATGGCGGTGCGAGGGGTGGAGATGCGCGCCGCACTGTGGCTCGACGAGCACGCCGGCCGCGACGACGTGGTCGCGACGAACGTGCACTGCATGCCGATGAAGGCGACGCTGTGCAACGCGCGCGCCTTCTGGGTCGCCGCGCTCGGCGGGCGTCGCACCCTGGTCGAGAGCTGGGGATATTCGGACAAGACGGTGGCCGCGAACGGGGAGAACGACCTGCGGTACGTCTACCAGCCGGCGCCCGATCCGGCGATCTTCGAGCTGAACCAGCGGGTGTTCGCCGAGGGTGATCCGGTGGATGTGGCGCGGCTGCGGGAGGATTACGGCGTACGGTGGCTTTTCGCCGACACCCGCGCCGGTGAGATCTCGCCACGCCTCGCCTCGATCGCCGCGATCCGCCTCCAGCGGGGACCGGTGACGATCTACGAGTTGAGGTGACGGTCGGGTTAACCCTACTGTCGATCGGGCGGCTCGCGGGATCGGCGGGGAGGCCTCGGATGCCTAGCGTTTCTGACATGACGACGACATACTCCGGCGCCGACGCACAGCCGGGTCTGGCCTTGCGCTACCTGCGCCAATTGGGCATCGACACCCAGTACGTGCTTCTCGGGTTCCCTCTCGGCCTGATCACGATCGTGCTCTGCATAACCGGCTTCGCCGTCGGCATCGGCACCGCGATCATCTGGGTCGGCCTGCCGATCCTGGTCGCCACGCTGACCATGTCCCGCGGTTTCGCCATCCTGGAACGGGCCCGGATCGGCCCCGTCCTGGGCCGGCAGGTGCCGCACCCGGTCTACCGCGCCGACCGGGACAAGGGCTGGCTGCGCCGGTTGATGGCCCCGCTGACCGACGCGCAGTCGTGGCTCGACATGGTGCACGGTATGTTCCGGTTCATCCCCAGCACGCTGGCGTTCTGCTTCGTCATCACCTGGTGGGCGGTGACCCTGGCCGGCCTCAGCTACCCGCTGTGGGACTGGTCGATCCCGCACCCGGAGAGCAACTACGAGCTGCCCGAGCTCCTCGGCTTCCAGGACAGCATGGGCGCCCGGATCACCATCAACGTGGGCATCGGCCTGTTCTTCGCCGCCACCCTCTACCCCGTCGTCCGCGGTGCCGCGCTGCTCGAGGCGGTGTTCGCCCGGGGCCTGCTCAGTGGCGTCGACGAGCTGCGCCAGCAGGTCGCCCAGGCCAATGCGGACCGCGACGTCGCCCAGCAGCAGAAGGCGGCGGCGGTCTCGGCCGAGGCGGTCGCCCTGCGCAAGCTGGAGCGCGACATCCACGACGGGCCGCAGCAGCGGCTGGTCCGGCTGGCCATGGACCTGGGCCGGGCCGAGCAGCAGTTCACCACCGACCCGGACGCGGCCCGCGCCACCGTCGCCGAGGCGCTCAGCCAGACCCGGGAGACCCTGGACGAGCTGCGCGCGCTCTCCCGCGGGATCGCCCCGCCGATCCTGGTGGACCGGGGCTTGCAGGCTGCCCTGACGGCATTGGCCGGCCGGTGCACGGTCCCGGTCGACCTGGACGCCCCGCCGATCGAGCGGCTGGATCCGGCAGTCGAGTCGACAGCGTATTTCGTGGTGGCCGAGGCGCTGACCAACGTCGCCAAGCACAGCAACGCCAGCGAGGTGCGGGTGAGCGTGCAGAGGATCGCCACCGGACTGCTGGTGACGGTCTCCGACGACGGTGTCGGCGGTGCCAGCCTCGCCAAAGGTCACGGCTTGGCCGGGCTGGACGACCGGGTCCGGGCGGCCGGCGGCGTGATGGCCGTGGACAGCCCTGACGGTAAAGGGACAACGCTCACTGCGGCTCTGCCCCTCTGACTCTCCGCGGATCTGACAGCATGGCGGCATGCGGGTGGTGATTGCTGACGACGCGGTGCTGTTGCGTGAGGGCCTGGTAAGGCTCGTCGAGGAGAACGGCCACACGGTGGTGGCGGCCGTCGGCGACGGGCCCTCCCTGGTCGCGGCCGTCGTCGAGCACCGTCCGGACGTCTCCATCGTGGACGTCCGGATGCCGCCGTCGCACACCGACGAAGGGCTGCGTGCCGCCGTCGAAGCGCGGTCGAAGGTGCCGGGCAGCCCGATCCTAGTGCTCTCCCAATATGTCGAAGTGTCGTACGCCGACGATCTGCTCGCCGACCGCCGTGGTGCGGTCGGCTACCTGCTCAAGGACCGGGTGTCGCTTGTCGCCGACTTCCTCGACGGGCTGACCCGGGTGGCCGAGGGCGGCACCGTGCTCGACCCCGAGGTGGTCGGCCAGCTGCTGGTCCGCCGCCGGCGTGACGACCCGCTGCGCAGCCTCACCCCGCGGGAGGGCGAGGTGCTGAGCCTGATGGCCGAGGGCATGTCGAACACCGCGATCGCCCGCAAGATGGTGGTCACCGAGGGTGCGGTGGAGAAGCACGTGCGCAACATCTTCACCAAGCTGGGCCTGCACCAGGACGAGGAACAGCACCGGCGGGTGCTGGCAGTGCTGGCCTACCTCCAGGCGTAGGGCTAGCACTACCCCCGACCGGGGTGCTCGCAGTATCGCTCGCCCACTGCGGACTCCATAGCGTTTTCCCCATGGAGAACAGGGAAAACGTCAAAGGAATCGCGGCCCGTGCCGCGATGTGGAGCGCCCGCCATCGGGCGCTCGCGATCATCGGCTGGGTCGCCTTCGTCGCGGCCACGGTGGTGCTCAGTGGACAGGTCAGCACCCGGGAGGCCAACTACGCGCTGGCCGGGCACGGGGAGTCCGGTCGCGCCGACCGGATCGTCGAGGAGGCCGGCTTCCCGGAGCGGCCGGCCGGTGAAATGGTGCTGATCCAGAACCGGGCCGGCTCTGACCGGGGGGCCGCCGGCTCTGATCGGGTGGCCGCCGCGGGGGAGGTCACCCGGTCGCTCAAGACGCTGGCCGGCGTTGCTGACGTGCAGGCGCCGATCGAGTCGCCGGACGGACGGTCGTCGCTGATCACTTTCAGCCTGGCCGGCGACCCGGAGACGGCGAGCGATCGGGTTGCACCGTCGCTGGACGCCATCGCCCGGGTGCAGAGTTCCTACCCGGACCTCTACATCGCCCAGGCCGGTGACGCGAGCGGTGACAAGCTGATCGGTGACGAGCTGGAGTCCGGCCTCACCCGCCTGTCAATGCTCTCCATCCCGGTCACGCTGGGCATCCTGCTCATCGCGTTCGGCGCGGTGGTGGCCGCGCTGCTGCCGGTCGCGCTGGCGATCATGTCGGTGGTCGCCGCGATCGGCTTGATGGCCGCGGCCAGCCGGTTCGCGCCCGTCGTCGACGAGACCACCCACGTGATGCTGCTGATCGGCCTGGCGGTCGGCGTCGACTACTGCCTCTTCTACATCCGGCGGGAACGCGACGAACGGCGCAAGGGCGCCGACCCGCACCGGGCCCTGGTGATCGCCGCGCAGACGTCGGGCCGATCGATCTGGGTCTCCGGTCTCACCGTCATCGTGGCCATGGCCGGCATGTTCTTCACCCAGGACGTCACGTTCGTCAGCTTCGCCACGGGCACCATCCTGGTGGTCGCCACAGCAGTCCTCGGCTCGCTGACCGTGCTGCCGGCCCTGCTCTCGGCGCTCGGCGACCGGGTCGACTCGATCAAGATTCCCGGGCTCTACCGCCGCAACAGCGAGGGCCGGGTCTGGAACGCGCTGCTCCGGGTCGTCCTCGCCAAGCCGCTGATCTCAGCTGTCGTCGCGGTCGCGGCTCTCGGCGCCATCGCGGCGCCCGCCCTCGACCTCCAGACCAAGGGCCAGCGGATCCAGGACGTGTCCCCCGACGCGCCGGTGATCAAGGCGTTCGTCGCGATCGGCGAGGCGTTCCCCAGCAAGACCACGCCGGCCCGAGTGGTCGTGCAGGGCGACTCGATCAAGAGCGCGCGGTTCGACCAGGCGCTCACCGACTTCAAGGCCGCGACCGCGGGCAGCGGCGGCAAACTGGTCGAGCCGATCGACGTCGAGGTCAACCCGGGCGGCGACGTGGCGATCGTGTCGGTCGGCCTGACCGGCAAGGAGGAGAGCCCCGAGGTGATCAGCGCGCTGAACCTCCTGCGCGACGAGGTGGTGCCGGACACCTTCGGCCGGCTCTCCGGTGCGACGGCCCTGGTCACCGGCAACGCGGCGGGCAGCGTCGACTACAACGAGCGGCTCGACGAGAGCCTGCCCTGGGTCTTCACCTTCGTCCTCGGGCTGGCGTTCATCCTGCTGCTGGTCTCGTTCCGCTCGGTCGTCGTCGCGATCACCGGCGTGGTGCTCAACCTGCTCTCCGTCGCGGCCGCGTACGGAATGCTGGTCTACGTCTTCCAGTACGGCCACTTCGAGAAGCAGCTCGACTTCGTCGCGGCCGGCGGCATCACCAACTGGATGCCGCTCTTCCTCTTCGTGATCCTTTTCGGGCTCTCGATGGACTACCACGTCTTCGTGGTCAGCCGGATCCGGGAGGGCCACGACCGGGGCCTGCCGATCCGCGAAGCGGTCCGCGAGGGCATCGGCAGCACGGCCGGCGTGATCACCAGTGCCGCCGTGGTGATGGTCGCGGTCTTCGCGCTCTTCGCCTCGCTGCCGCTGATCGCCACCAAGGAACTCGGTGTCGGCCTGGCCGCCGCGGTGCTGCTGGACGCCACGATCATCCGCGCGGTGCTGCTGCCGGCCGTGATGACGCTGCTCGGACGGGCCAACTGGTGGCTGCCGCGGGGGCTGCGCTGGCTGCCCGAGGTCGCCCACGAGCCGCCGGCGCAGGCCGGGCCGAAGCCGGTCGAGCGGGAGCTCACCCCGGTGGCGTGATCGCCACCCTCACGTGATCATCGTTGCGGACAGGGCGCCGCCGATCCAGGCGGCGCCCAATCCGGCGGTGATGCTGAGCAGCGGATATCCGATGGCGGCGGCGGTCTCCCCGCGCCGGGCCAGGGCCAGGGTCTCCCAGCTGAAGGTCGAATACGTGGTCAGCGCACCGCAGAACCCGGTGCCGAGGAGCGCGATCAGGCTCGGGGAGAGCGGCAGGCCGAGGAAGAATCCGAGCAGCAGCGATCCGGCCACGTTCACCACGAGGGTGCCCCACGGGAAGGCCGGGCCGTAGCGGGTCTGGAAGAACCGATCGGTCAGGTAGCGCAGGGGCGCGCCGACGGCCGCGCCGAGGACCACCAGCAGTGCGGTCACCGGCGGAACACCGAGGTCAGAGCGCTGCCGGCCCAGGCCGCCAGCAGGGCGCCGATCAGGGTGGCGGCGAGATAGCCCAGGCCGGCCTCGAAGATCTGGACGGCGGCGGTGGAGAAGGTGGTGTAGCCGCCCAGGACCCCGGTGCCGAGAAACAGGCGGGGGATCCGCCGGTCGGTGAGGGTGTAGAGCACGCCGATCAGGAAGCAGCCCGTGACGTTCACCGCCCAGACGGTCCACGGGGTGCCGGGCCAGGCGACGGCGAGGCCGTATCGCGCCAGAGCGCCGAGCCCACCACCGGCCGAGACGGCCGTCAGGGCTGCGCGGTCGACGTCGAGATCCCTCATCACCAGGGACATTAGATCACCGAGGGCCCGGCGGCCGGGGGGACGTGGCGGCGTCCACCCCGGCCGGATCCGGGCGCTCTCGTACCAGAGCGTGTTGTCCGTCCACTTTAGGCGACGATCTTGAGAACGTGGTATGTGGGTGCGCTGAGTGACGAAAATCCCTCGTCTCGGACCCGCGCGACGGCCGGACATCCGGCCTGGTGTGGGTGCTGTGTCGGGGGCGGTGAGACGGCACCTGGAGCCAGCCGCGGTGATCCGGCTGGGTGTGGGTGCTGTGTCGGGGGCGGGGAGACGGCGCTGGGGGCCAGCTGGTTGCCGGGCCGGCCGGCCGGACGGGTGTCAGGCCGGCCGCGGGAACCGCAGCGGTAGTGCGTCCGGACCGTGGGTGCCGAGCGCCGGCCGCCAGGGGACGTCTCCGGCGATGACCGGCGGCCCGAAACGGCGGACCAGGACCGGAAGGGCCTCGGCCAGTTCGGCGCGGGCCAGCGCGGCACCGAGGCAGTAGTGCGGGCCGGCGCCGAACTGGAGCAGCGGGGCCTCGCGGACGGCAGTGACGTCGAAGGTGTCCCCGCCGGGATAGGCGCGCGGATCGCGCTGGGCCGTGTGCACTGCCATGGTCACGAAGGTCCCCGCGGCGATGGGCAGATCACGAAAATCGAAGTCCTCGGCGGCGCGTCGGAACAGGCTCGCTGCCGACGGCCGCCAGCGCATCGCTTCGGCAACGGCGTTCTCGGCCAGCTCCGGCCGGTCCCGCACCAGCGTCCATTGCCCGGGGTGTTCGGCGAAGGTGACCATCATGTTCGAGAACTGATGACGGGTGTTGTCGTGCGCCCCGAAGACCAGCGTGACCAACAGGTTGCGCAGTTCCTCGCGAGTGACGGTCCCCTCGACCTGCCAGGCGGCGACCATGGCGGAGATGAGGTCGTCGGCCGGGTGTTTCGTCCTCTCGTCGATCAGCGCGTCGATGTAACCGGTCAGGCCGGCGACGGCCCGTTCGACGCGTGCCGCTGTGTCGCCGCCGGTGGCCAGGGCGAAGATCAGGCCGATGTCGCTGGACCAGACGCGGAATCTCTCGTGGTCCGCGGTGGGCACACCGAGCAACTCGCTCATGACCGTCAGCGGAAGCCGGTTGGCGAAGGCGCCGACGAACTCCGTCCCACCGGATTCGGCGATCTCGTCGCACAGCTTTTCGGCCGTCGCACGGATGAACGGCCGCAGCAGGTCGACGGTCCGGGGCGTGAAGGAGCGGCTGACGAGGCCGCGAAGGGTGCGATGGTCGGCGCCGTCCCGATTGACGATCATCGGGACCCACCAGTCGTAGATCGGCCCCGACGTGATGCCGTTGCGGCTCAGGTAGTCGTCGCCGCCGTGGTCGAGCCGACGGTCGCGGAGCAGTTCGGCGGCCTCCGCGTACCGCAGCACGAGCGGACCCAGTGGGCTGTCGGCGTACCAGCTCGCGGACTGGGCGGCCATCACCTCCGGCGCGGTGAAGTCGAACTCCGGATCGACGACGTTGAGGAACGGCATGCGGAGCCCCCTGTCGTGTGCAGGTGTCACCGAGTGTGCCGCACGGGTTACCAAGAGCAGAATGCCGTCATCGGTTCGAGTCGTGGAGCAGGCGCACGCAGCAGCGGTCCGGTGCGGGGTCGAGGGCGGGACGGTACGGGGCTCCGGCACCGTCGGTCATGCCGCGCAGCAGGTGCAGGTTGAGTCCGCACACCAGGTCCGTGTACTGGCGGGCCAGCCGGTGGAACGGGCAGTTGGCCAGTACGAGCCCGGTGTCGGTTCCGTGCGGTTCGAACCCGGTGCCGGTCAGCGCCGAGAGGAGGTCCGGGGAGTTCGCGGTGATCTCGCGCCCGGCTTCGTACGCGGTCCGATGCACGATCTCCTCGACGCCGGCCCCGGAATCGATCGCCTCGGTGACCGCCGCCGCCAACAGATTCGCCGCCAGGTCGTAGCGGCGATCAGGAACGGACACCACGACCTCGTCCGCCGTACGGCGATACAGCTTCGCCGGCCGCCCGGCGCCCGGGCCGGTGCGGTCGTGCAACCGGCGGAACTCCACCGACAGCAGCCCCTGGTCGGCGAGTTTGTCCAGGTGGGCGGCGGCGATGCGGCGGCTGACGCCGAGCGCCTCCGCGGCGGCGTCCCGAGCGACCGGGCCGGCCGCGGTCGAGACGAAGTCGAACACGGCCCGGGTGGTCGTGTCGTCGAGGGCCGCCACGGAGGCGATCCGTGCGGCCCGGCTTCGGTGTGCCATTCCGCAACTGTAAATGACGCGAGCGTTGACTTTAGAACAGTCCGGCGCCTACTTTCCTTCTAAATACCGTAGCCGCGTACTTTAGAGGGGAATGGATCATGGCCACGACAAGGGTGGAACCGACAGCGGTCGCCGGATCCCGCTACAGCGACCCGGCCAGGCAGGCGTTCCTGCTGCTGCGCACCGTGTTCACCATCGCGCCGATAATTTTCGGTCTGGACAAGTTCTTCAACCTGCTCACCGACTGGCCCGGCTATCTCGCACCGTTCGCCGACAGCCTCATCCCGGGCACCGCGCAGCAGGCCATGTATGCCATCGGCGTCATCGAGATCCTCGCCGGCCTGCTCGTCGCCATCCGCCCGCGCTGGGGCGCCCTGGTGGTCGCCGCGTGGCTCGCCGGAATCATCATCAACCTGCTGATCCTCGGCGATTACTACGACGTGGCACTCCGCGACTTCGGCCTGCTCGTCGGAGCGCTCGCGCTCGCACGGCTGGCCGCCTCACCCCGCTGATCCCTCCGCCTGCCCGCAAGGGAGAGCACCATGACGCGACACCTCATCCGGACATCGTCCATCGCGCTGGCCGGATTCCTGTCGGCGGCGACCGTGAGTGCGCCCGCACTGGCCGCGCCGGTCGACAGAACACCCCCAACCAAACCCTTTGTCCTGTACGCCTCCGGCCTGCGATGGACCGGCGGCTGCCTACCGCTCACCATCGGAATCCAGCGATCCACCGACAACGTGACGCCGCAGTCCGCCCTGACCTACGAGGTGTACGCCGACGGCACCCGCCTCGGCTCCCTCACCGACCCGGGCACCAGCCCAGCCGTGTGGGGCACCCTGCACTTCACCCACCCAGGCCCCCAAACAGTCACAGCCCGAGCAGTCGACGCCGCCGGCAACAGATCCGCCCCCAGCAACGCCAACGTCATCACCCCATACCCCTGCTGAACCCGGCGGCGTTCGGCGACGATCCAGCAAGGTCTGGGGTGCGCGCAGCGCCTGACTCAGTGGGGTGCGATTCCCTCCGATGTCGCGCCCCGCGATGGTGGCGACTGCCGCGAGGTCTCGGCGCAGGCACGATCGGCTTCGGCCATCTCGGCGCGGATGCTGTTGACCCGTTCGGCGGCACCGCGCCGCGACCGCAACCGGGCGATGCGTGTCTGTGCGGCCTCGGTGCCCACAAAAGTGATGGGCCGGCTGGTCATCGTCGCCTCCAACGGTTGCTCCGATACAGCGCGAACAGCATATTCGTAGCGCTGACTGCCTCGTGTTGCTCTTCTAGGCGAGAGGGCAGCAGTCGTCGGACGGGGTGGTGGCGACGTGGATGCCGGACAGCTCGACGCCGGTGGCGCGTTCGATGGTCACGGGGGACCAGGCGTCGCCGGTTCCGATGCCGATCAGGTGGCAGTCGCGCACGGTGACGTCGCGGTAGGTCAGGACGCTCACCAGGCCGTCGACCTCGCTGCGGCCCCAGCCGGCGAGGCGGACCGCGTAGAGCGGGCCCGACCAGCGCACGCAGACGTCGCTGATGGCGATGCGGGCGCCGACGTCGGAGGAGGACGAGGGGGAGGAGACGAAGCGATCGGTGTTGTCGCCGGGCAGGAGCCGGAAGCCCATCTCGACGTCGTGCAGGCGGGCGCCGGTGACGCGGACGTCGTGGACCGAGCTGAGGTAGAAGCCCTCGACGGCGTTGCGGACTCGCAGGCCGGAGACGGTGAGCCGGTTCGGGTGGAAGGTCGGCCCGGTGATCGAGGCGACGTCGGCCCCGGTGGCGCCCCAGTGCACGGCCAGGCCGGTGTAGCCGCCGGTGACGGTGACGTCGTGCAGAGCCACGTCGCGCACGGCACCCATCACGCCGATGCCGTTGGCGGTGCGCAGGTCTCCATGATCCACGTGCACCCGCCGCACGTCGACGCCCTGGATCCACTCGGGTTCCGAGCGGTAGAGATACTCACCGATGGTGAGGCCGGTGCCGCGATCGCCGCCGTGCTCACCCGGGTCGGACGGCGCCGGCCGCAGGCCCAGGTCGCTGATCGAGACGTCCGACCCGAGCACGTGCAACACCGGGTGACCGGTGCGACCCTGAGCGACCAGCCAGGTGCCGGTCGCCGGGACGCCACGTCCGGTGCCGGCAGCCGGGGCGCCACTTCCGGTGCCGGTCGCCGAGGCGCCGGTCAGAGTCCATCCGGCCAGGGTCCATCCGCCCGGCACCCGCAGGCCGTCCGCGAGCACGTGCCGGCCCGGCGGCAGCTCCAGCTTGCCGGGTGGCCGCGTGTCGAGCAGGTTCTGGAGGATCCGGTGGTTCGCCACCGGGTCGATCCCGAGTGCCGGGCGGTGGGTCATCGCAGCTCCGCGCCTTCCGATACGAGAGCGGGCACCTTCGGAGCCGGGGCCAGGCGCCAGGAGAGCGTCGGCTGCGCCTTCGCCGAACCGATCAGAATCGGGCTGTCGGTTGGTCCGGCCAGGCGGATTTCAGCACCGTCATCTTTCCGTACGACAGTGAGCTCCACCGGCCTACCGGTGATCACGTCGGCTGCCAGGATGTCGTCCAGTTCCCCGGCCCGGTGCGGTACGGCCCGCAGCGCCACCCGCCGGGCGGCCCGGGACAGCTTGAACACCGCACGTGCCGGCTTACGCCTGGTCAGCCTGTTGCGGGGCGAGATCGGGAGCGGCGGGGCGATCGGCACCCCACTCGTCGTGAGGCGGTGGACGAGCGACGTACCGGGCTGGATGACGGCGAAGTCGCACCCGGAGTGGCCGGTCGATCCCTCGGTTGGTGCGGGTGACGGCTGGTCCCGTACCCCAATGGTGTTGAACCTCAGACCGACAGCGGAGCGTGCGCTCAACCGCCCGCCCGCCCACGACGGATGCGGGGTTTCCGCCAGTTCCACGATGAGCAGGCCGTTGCTGTCCATCTCCTCGGCCGTCAGGTCGAAGGAGAGGGTGGCCTCGGCGGACGCGGCACCCCGCCACCCCTGACGCCGGGCCAGCACGGCGGCGCCGCGGATGCGGCCCTGAGCACGCACCGCGACCAGCCGGGGCAGCTCCGGAGCGAGCCTCGACGGCCGGACGCGGTCGGCCCACCAGCGGGTGGCGACCTCGTCCAGGCCGATGCTGACGGTGACCCGAACCGGACGACCGGTCCCGTTGATCTTGACCGCGACCGCGCCGAACTCGCCGGTGACCCGGCCCACGATGCCCTGACCCCGGACCACCTGGTCGAGGATCGTGACCGAGGGGTCGAACCCGCGGGTCAGGTTCAGCGGCAGTGTGGCGGGCGAGTGCGGTTCGTCGAAATCGGTCCGGAACCAGGAACCGACGCTCATGAGAGAGCGGTCCTGGTGAGCAGCGGCTCTCGCCGGGTCCACATCCGCTCCACCGTGCTGAACAGCGGGTCGGCGTCGCTCTCGATGTGCCGGAACGTGGCCCGCATGGTTTTGAGCAGGGTGTTCGCCGGCCATACCTCCCACTGCGGCACGTGCGGGGTGACCACGTCAGAACCGCTGCGGTAGAGCCACAGCCAGAGGCGGGCGCGTCGCACCTGCTCCTCGGTGACAAGCTCGGCACCGTCGCGCAGGGCCCGGATGCTCTCGTCGAGCGTCTTGAAGTAGGCGTCCTGCGAGTCCACCACTGTGGAGAGGCCGCACGAGCTCCACTCGGACCAGCCGGCCTGGATCACCGGGATGCCGTACGCGGGAAGCTCGTTGCTGACGCTGCCCCGCACCGTGACGCCCAGGTCGGTGAGGCTCCACAGGGCGTTCTTGCTGATCGCGGCGCTCGGCCGGAAGATCAGGTGCTTGTCCTTCTTGTGCTTCTTGGACAGTTCGCCGAAGAAGCCCGTCGAGTCGTAAAGCGCCTGGCTGGGGTGGTCGAGGAAGAGCCACTGGGCGTCGTCGTGCGCGGCGGCCCAGGCGGCGGTCTCGGTGAACCAGTCGGCAAGCGTCGGGAAGAGCTCCCGGTTGGTGCCGAGCGCGTCGGAGACGGCGTGATTGAAAACCGCCACGATCGGCCGGTCCGGGTTCAGGCCGAATCGTGCTGCCGCGTGCGTGCGCAGCACCGCGCGCTCGGCCGGGTTGCTCAGGTCGACCGACGCCGACGTGCCGCCCCGCCACCAGCTGGGGCGGCCCAGGTTCACCTTGGCCCGCCAGGCGATCAGCTCGGTCACCCGGTGCAGTTCCTCGCGGCGGGTCCAGACCTGGTTCTCGAACAGGTCGCCGATCTGCCGGGTGAGCTCCTCGCGGAACGTGCCGGTGCCGGTGTCGTGCTCCGGGAAGAGCGCGTACGCCTTGAGGCACCCGGTCTGCTGAGTGTGTATCACCGGCACCGAACTGCGCCGGGCCACGTCCACCGCGAGGCCCCACTGGTCGTAGTCGACGTGGCTGGTGACCAGCGCGATCACGTTCTGCCGAAACTGCTGTTCGTAGAAGGCGGCGAGGCCGTTGCCGTACCGGACCCGGTCGGCGGGCGGGTTCTCCCGTAACCGCGGCAGCTTCGCGAGCCGGGCGTCGGTCGCGGCGATGTTCTGCGACACGTCGAACGACGGCTCGGCGTCCGACCCGCGGACGATGTCCCAGACGTCGATGGTCTCCGACGCGCCGTACGCCTCCGCGAACTCACGGACGACCGAGACGTCGAAGCCCTTCCAGAGGGTCTTGTGCCACCCGTCTTCGACGCCGGTGAAGACCACCATCCGGGCCGGCCGGATCATCCGGATCGCGTTGGCCACCGCCAGGTTCCGCAGCGTGACCCGCAGGTCCTGGTGGAACGCCTCCACCAGGATGACCGCGTCGTCCTCGACCGGCGGGAGGTTCTTCTGCCAGAAGACCTCGGCCGCGCTGAGGAAGTGCTTCCACTCCTGTTTGTTCGCCTGCAGGTGCACGTCAGATCAGATCCCAGGTCAGCGGCGTGCCCTTGGCGGCGTCGGTACGGAACACCCGGCCCACCACGGTGCCGATCTGATCCGGTTCGAGGCCGCCGGTCGGCCGGATGGAACGAACGTTCTCCTCGGTCACCGGCTCGCCCGCGACGACGTCGGTGACCACGTAGAGCGAGCGCCGGAAACGCAGGCTCTCCTTCTCCGCCTCCGTCGGGCCGATGCGGGTGGTGCCCAGCGCCTGCCAGGCCCGCTCCGATTCGACAACGAGGGCGGCGAGCTCGGCGGGCTCGAGCGAGAACGCCGAGTCCACCCCGCCGTCCGTACGGTCCAGCGTGACGTGCTTCTCGATCAGAACCGCACCGAACGCCACAGCGGCGATCGGCACACCGATGCCGAGCGTGTGGTCGCTGAGCCCGATCGGCAGCCCGAGGGCCTCGGCGAGCACCGGGATGCGCCGCAGGTTGGTCTCCTCCGGCGGTGCCGGGTACGACGCCGTGCAGCTCAGCACGGTGATGTCGGTGGCGCCGGCGCCCTGTGCGGCCTCGACCGCGGCGGTGATCTCCCGGAGCGTCGCCATGCCGGTGGAGATGATGATCGGTTTGCCGGTCGACGCGGCGAGCCGGATCAGCGGCAGGTCGGTGATCTCCGACGAGGCGATCTTGTACATCGTCGCGTCCAGCTTCTCCAGGAGCTCGACGGCGGTTCGGTCGAAGGGGCTGGAGAACGGGGTGATGCCGCGCTCGCGGGCGCGCTCGAAGATCGGCTGGTGCCAGTCCCACGGCGTGTGCGCCCGCTCGAAGAGCTGGTAGAGGTAGTCACCGCCCCACAGGTCGTGGCCCGCCGATATCTGGAAGCGCGGGTGCTTGACGTCCACGGTCATGGTGTCCGCGGTGTACGTCTGGATCTTGATGGCGTCCGCGCCGGCGTCGGCGGCCGCGTCCACCAGCTGCAGCGCCCGGTCGAGGGAACCGTTGTGGTTGCCCGACATCTCCGCGACGATGTACGGCTTGGATTTACTCATTTCGCTCTCTCTGTCGCTCTGTCCAGACGACCGTCTTCGTCACTCCGTCGATCAGCCGTTCATATCTGCGCGTCTCCCGGAAACCGAAGCGCCGGTGCAGCGCCAGCACCTGTTTGTTGTCGGCGAGCGTCTCGCCACCGAGGGATTCGAGGCCGAGCGTGCCGAACGCGTACTCGACCGCCTCCTTCTCCAGCCGCATCCAGGCCGGGAGCAGCCGTGGACCGAGCCCCTCGACGTCGAGGTAGAACGACCACGTGCCGCCGTTGAAGATCACCACCCCGGCCGGGCTGCCGTCCTCGGTGTAGATCAGGACGTCACCGCTGCGTGCCGCCCACCAGGCGGCGTGTTCCGCGGGCGATATCTCGTGGGTGGTGAGGCTGACCGCGCGGACGGCTGGATGGTTGCGCCAGCCCAGCACCAGGTCGCGGTCGGAGTCGAGAGCGGGTCGTAGCACGCCGTCAACGTAGGGAGGTGGTTCGGACGGGCTGTTGCGGTGAGGGGATGTCCCGGGAAACCACAGGTGTCCGTTCGGTGGACCGGCGCCGCAGCCCGGCCACCCGGTACCCGGTTCGCATCGCCGCGTACATGGCGTAGCTGTTGGCGGCGACGAGGCGGTGCTTGATCCCGGGAGTGCCGCCGGGCGGCAGATAGCCCTCCGGGCGGTGCCGCCGGTACAGCCCGGCGATCTTCCGGAAGAACGAACGGCGGCGGCGGGGGTGCACCCGGGCCTCGTTGCCGGCCACCACCAGCAGGTGGCTGACCATCAAGGCGAACATTCGGGTACGCAGGGCCGCGTCGACGCCGATGGTGTCGAGCCAGGCGTGCAAGCGGTCGTACTGCTCGAAAGCCTCGAAGTGCCGGTCGCTGCGGGTGGCGGTGATCGCGCCGAACCGGCCGACCCGGTAGTGGTAGCAGACCCGGTTCAGCACGTCGACGCGGTCGGCGGCGAGCAGGACCGGGTTGCTGAACGGTACGTCCTCGTACCAGCCGGGCGGGAAACGCAGGTCGTGCTTGGCCAGGAACTCCCGGCGCAGGACCCGGTTCCAGGCGGTGTGCTGTACGCCGAGCAGGCGCGTCAGCGTCGGCGGCCCGGAGAGCAGCGGTGAACTCGCGTCGGGCTGGAGCCGGCCGTTCTCGTGCACGCGCAGGTGGTCGACGAGCAGGACGTCCGGTTCGGTCTCCCGGAGCCGGTCCAGCACCGCCCGTACCGAGCCGGCGGGCAGCCAGTCGTCGCTGTCGACGAACCAGACGTAGCGGCCACGGGCCTCGGCCAGGCCGGCGTTGCGCGCCAGGCCCAGGCCGACGTTGCTCGACAGGTGGAGGACCCGCAGGTCACCGTGGCGTTCGGCGTACCCGTCGAGCATCGCGCCGCAGGCGTCCGGCGAGGCGTCGTCGACAGCGATCACCTCGACCCGCGCGTTCTCCTCCGCGGTCAGCCCGGCTCGGATCGACTCGAGACACTGGTAGAGGTAGCCCTCGACCGCGTAGACCGGCACTACGACGGTCAGCAGAACATCCATGTGGCCACCGTCGGCCGTGGATGTGAACCCCGGGGGAACCGGAGTTGTCGGGGATCTACGTCACAGTCAATTCTGGCCTTCGGTCTCCCCGCCGCCGGTGCCTTCGGTCTTCCCGCCGCCGGTGGGGAACAGCAGCTCGTGCATCGCCTCCGAGGTCAGCGGCTCGGCGAAGTAGTAGCCCTGGCCGAGTTCACAGTTGCCGTCCGCCAGCTCGCTCAGCTGTCCGGCGTCCTCGATGCCCTCGGCGATCGTGGAGAGCTGGAGAGCCTGTCCCAGCTGGATGATGCCGAGGGTGAGCGCGGTGGCGGCCGGCATGTCGCCGACGTCGTCCACGAAGGACTTGTCGATTTTGATGATGTCGACGGGGAAGCGCCGCAGGTACGCCAGTGACGAGTAACCGGTGCCGAAGTCGTCGATCGCGAGGCGTACCCCGAGCTCTTTGATGCTCTCCAGGCGCCGCAGCGTCTCCGGGCGGTGATCGACGATCAGCGATTCAGTCAGCTCGATGACCAGGCAAGCGGCCGGCAGGCCGCTCTCCTCCAGCGCCGAGCGCACCACGGTGGGCAGGTCGGCACGCTCCAGCTGGACCGCGGAGAGGTTCACGCTCACGGTCAGCGGCTGGTCACCGCCGCGCTTCGCGTTCCACCCGGCCGCCTGCCGGCAGGCCTCCCGCAGCACCCACTCGCCGATCGGCACGATCATGCCGGTCTCCTCGGCGAGCGGGATGAAGTCGAGCGGCGGGATCAGCCCGCGATCCGGGTGCTGCCAGCGGACCAGCGCCTCCAGGCCGGAGATCTCCCCGGTGCGCAGCCGCACGATCGGCTGGAAGCGCAGCTCGAACTCGTGCCGGAGCACGGCCCGGCGGAGGTCGACCTCCATCTCCAGGTGCCGCTGGAAGGACTCGCGCATCGCCGGCTCGAAGATCGCGAACTGGTCCTTGCCCTGCTTCTTCGCCTCGAACATGGCCAGGTCGGCGCGGACCAGCAGCTCCTGGGAGTCCTCGTCGCCGTTCTCCCCGTACGCCACCCCGATGCTGCAGGTGACGAACGTCTCCCGGCCGTCCAGATCGAACGGCTCCCGCATCGCCGCGACGATCCGCCGGGCCACCGGGATGACGGCTTCCACATCGGCCATGTCCGGCAGCAGCACGGCGAACTCGTCGCCGCTGAGCCGCGCGGCGGTGTCGTCGGTACGCAGGCACTCCCGCAACCGCTCGGCGACCGCCACCAGCAACTGGTCGCCGGCGGTGTGCCCGAGCGCGTCGTTGATCACCTTGAACCGGTCGAGGTCGACCAGCAGGGCGGCCACCCCGCCGGTACGAGCGGTGGCGAACGCCGTCTCCATCCGGGTCACGAACAGCGAGCGGCTGGCCAGCCCGGTCAGGTTGTCGTGGAACGCGTGGTTCATCTCGCGCAGCGTCCGCGCGTCGGTGATGGCGAGGCTGACGTGCTCGGCGAAGGCAAGCAGCATCTCCTGGGCCGGCTTGTCCCACTCGCGTACGCCGGTGTGAGTGCCGGCGAACATGGCCCCGATCACCACGTTGTTCTCGTGCACCGGTACGGCCATCACGCTCTTGAGGTTCGCCCGCACCACCTCCGGCATGGCGATCGGCGAGTTGGCGTAGTCGTCGACGGCGACCAGCTCGTTCCCCATGATCGCCAGTCCCGCCGCACCGAGCGCGGCGACCGGGAACCGCTGGAGCCGGTTCACGCCCTCCTCCGGGATGCCCTGGCTCGCGACCAGGCTGGTCCGGCTCGGGTCCTCGGCGTCCAGCACGGTGAGGCCGGCCAGTTCGACGTCCATCAGCTCGGTGGCGCTCGCCGTGATCAGGTCGAGGATGTGCCGCAGCGGCTCGCGCCGGGCGATCGCCCGCTGCACGGTGCTCAGCTCGTCGAAGAGGCGCTGCCGCCGCTGCAACGAGTCGATCAGGCGGCTGTTCTCCACCGCCTGGCGCCGTTCCGACTCGATCAGCTGGAGCGACTGGAGGCTCAGCTCGAGCACCCGGGCCATGCCACGGAGCAGGCAGACCTCCTCGATGCTGAACGCGCCGTCGCGCCGGCCCAGGGCGAGTACGCCGGAGGAGGTCGCGCCGAGCGGGGTGAGGGCGACGGCGTAGAAGTCGCCGTCGATCGTCAGCCCGTCACTGCGGCCCGCGGAGATCTCGGCGAACGCGTGCGCCGGGATCTGTTCGGCGGGAGGTCCGATGACCGCGACCACCCCGCCGTCGACCATCAGCACAGCCAGGTCGGCGTCGAGAGCGCGTACGGCGCACTCGACGGCGGCGTGCTGAGCGGCGGCCTCGTCAGGGCGATCTGCGACGACGGTGAGGAACTCCGTCAGTTGCTGGGTGGGGAGCACGGTGGTTGCAGTCGGCGGTGCGGGCGGCCAGTTGAGGAAAATGCCAAAGTGGTCACGAACGGTCAATGGTTCATTACGGATGGTTGCCAAAAAGCGGTCCGTGCGACTGAATGGACCCGTGGGTACGCCCGAGGATGATCCGCCGACCGCCCTCGCCCCCGGCCGCATCGGTGCGGCCTTCGTCGCCCTTTTCGGCCTGGCCGCGGCAGTTCCGGTGGTCACCCTGGTCACCCTGGTCCCGTCCGCGCTCGCCGGTGGAGCCGGTCCGCTGGTGCCGCTCACGTTCGTCGCCCTGTCCGGCGTCCTGCTGCTCTTCTGTGCTGGTCAGACGGCCATGGCAAAGCGTTCCCCGAGCGCCGGCGCCGCGTACGCCCACGTCGCCCGTGGTCTCGGCCGCCCCGCCGGACTGACCTCCGCCTGGCTCGCGATCGCCGGCTACCAGGCGATCCAGTTCGGTCTCTACGCCCTCGCCGGCACCGCCGCCGCCCCGCTGCTGCGGAGCTGGTTCGGGCTCACCGCGCCGTGGTGGGCGGTCGCCGCTGCCTGCTGGGCCCTGGTCGCGCTCGGCGGCACCATGCGGGTGGAGATCGCCGCCGGGGTGATCGCCCTGCTGACCGTCGCCGAGGCGGCGGTGCTCGCCGGTCTCGCCGCCGCCAACATCGTCGAGCCGTACGCCGACCGCGTCACCACCTCGTCGATCGTCACCGACCCCGCCACGATCGACCGCCCGATGCTGGGTCTGCTGCTCGCGGCCGGCGTGCTGGCCTTCGCCGGTTTCGAGACCACCGGCACCTACGCGGAGGAGACCCGGCACCCCGGCCGCGCCGGGTACGGGGCGGTCGTCATGGTCGCCGTGCTGCTCGGCGGAGTCTCCTGGTCGATGATCGTCGCGGCGGGGCCGTCGCTCGTCACGGCGGTTGCCGAGTCCCGAGGCGGCGACCTCCTCTTCGACCTGGCCGCCGACCGGGTCGCTCCGTGGGCGGTCACGCTGGGCCGCCTGGTGTTCTGCACGGGGGTGCTGGCCGGCCTGCTCGCCCTGCACCACGCGATCGCCCGGTACCTCTTCGCGATGGGTCGGGAGCGGGTGCTCCCGGGCGTACTGGGGCATGTCGGCCGGCGTACCGGCGCACCGCGCGCGGCCTCCCTGACCCAGTCCCTGATCGCGGGCGCCGCCCTGGCGGGTGCCTACGCGGCCGGCGCCGATCCTGGTGCCGGCACCGCGCACTGGCTGATCGCCGGCGGAGCGCTCAGCATCCTGGTGCTGCTGGCAGGCATGTCGCTGGCCGCGCTGCTGCACCTGAACCGGAAATCGGGGGGCGAAGGCGCCTGGAGCCGCTTTTCGGCGCCCCTTCTGTCCACTGTGGCCCTGGCGAGCCTCGGATACCTGGCCTTCAGCGATCTGCCGGCGCTGCTGGGGCTGCCCGCGGGATATGCGCGAGTCTGGCTGGTTCCGGGCGCGCTGGCCGCGTGCCTGCTGGTCGGGCTGGCTCATGCCGCCCTGCTCCGCGGGGTGCACCCGGTGATCTACGCGGGTATCGGTCTCAGTGGCCGGGTGGTGGTGATCACGCCGGAAGCTCCTGAGGAGCCGGTCCGGGCTGAGCCGGACGAGGCCAAGGTCCCGCGGCAGCGCTCACCCGGTGCCCACCGGCCGGAACGCGTCGACGTCAACCGAAAAAATGCTGAACTTGAGTCAACGTCAGATAGCCCTGCTGCTCCAGCTCACGAGGGATGGACGGCAGGCCCCGCTCGGTGATCGGCACCTCGGCGTCCGGCGGCGGCGCCGACGGCTCGGGGGTCGGCGGCAGATCGGGGAGGGCCATCGCTGCCCTGATCACCTCGAACATCGTCCGCACCTCCGAGCTGGCACGACGTGCCAGCTCGGCCGGGTCCGACTCGGCCGGCGGCAGCTCGCAGGTGAAGTTCGCGCGCAGCTGGTCGTCGACGCGCCGGATGTCGGCGCTGGGGCGCAGGTGGTCGAGCTGCCCCTCGGTGACGATGCCGAGCTCGCAGCCGGCGAAGCCGGACGAGTGCCACCACTGCTGCCAGCGCGGGTCCGCGTCCAGGGTCTGCACCGCGTGCTGAAGCGCGACGAGGTAGTGCCAGGGTGCCCTGCCGTCGCGAGTTGCCGTCCCCAACCTCGGATGGAGCCAGAACTCATCCATTGTCGCATGGTGCCAGGCGAATCGGCCGTGTGTGGGCATTCCGGGCGCGCGCGTCGGGTTGACGCCGATTGCCGGGCGGCGTTTTTGCCCGGAAAACGACCTCATAAGGGGTCACCCCCGGCGTGGAGGGGTGGAAAGTTGCCGATTCACCCACAACATAAGGGGTGAATCGGACACAAGGGGCGAAGATGAGAAGATTCTGGGCGGCGGCCACCACGGTCGCGCTCTGCGCGGTCGGTGCCACGGTCACCGCGGCACATGCCGAGACGCGGGGCGGCGGGGGTGCCAACGCGCCGGCAGCGATCACCTGGGGCCCCTGCACGGACGCACCGCTGCGGGCACAGGGCGCGGAGTGCGGCTTCGTGAGCGTGCCGATGGACTACCGCAAACCGGCGGGGGCCAGGATCCAGCTGGCCGTCTCGCGGGTCAAGCACACCGTTCCCGCCGCGAAGTACCAGGGCGCCATCCTGGTGAACCCGGGCGGTCCGGGCGGTCCTGGCCTGGGGATGGCCACGCTCGGCGGGCACGTGCCGAAGGGCGCTGGTGCGGCGTACGACTGGATCGGCTTCGACCCCCGGGGTGTGGGCGCCAGCCTCCCGAAGCTGGCCTGTGACGGCAAGTACGCCGGGTACAACCGTCCGGTCTACGTACCGACCTCGCCCGCGATCGAGAACGTCTGGCACGCCCGGACCAAGGCGTACGCGGCCGCCTGCGCCAAGGCCGGCGGTGCGCTGCTGGACCACATGCGTACCGAGGACTCGGTGCGCGACATCGACAGCATCCGGCAGGCCCTCGGCGCCGAGAAGATCAGCTTCTACGGCTTCTCGTACGGGACCTATCTCGCCCAGGTCTTCGCCACCCGATACCCGGAACGGGTCCATCGGATGGTGCTGGACGGCGTGGTGGACCCGAGCCGGGTCTGGTACCGCTCCAACCTCGACCAGGACGTCGCGTTCGACCGCAGCATCAAGGTCTACTTCGCCTGGCTCGCCAAGTACGACGCGGTCTACCACCTCGGCCGGACAGCCAAGGCCGTGGAGCAGCTCTATTACCGGCAGCTCACCGCGCTGGCCGCCAAGCCGGCAGGCGGGCTGATCGGGCCCGCCGAGCTGACCGACATCTTCCTGCAGCCGGGCTACTACATCTTCGGCTGGGAGGCGACGGCCGTCGCCTTCTCGGCCTGGGTGAACCGCAAGGACCCGCAGCCGCTGAAGCGGCTCTACGACGAGAACCACCCGCAGGGCGCCGGCTCCGACAACGGGTACGCCGTCTACCTCGCCGTGCAGTGCACCGACGCGCGCTGGCCGTCCGACTGGAAGAAGTGGTCCAGGGACAACTGGCGGATCCACCACCGGGCGCCGTTCGAGACCTGGGGCAACGCCTGGTACAACGCGCCGTGCCGGTACTGGGCCGGTAAGCCCGGCCGTCCGGTCGACGTGAACGGCAAGAAGGCCCCGCCGATCCTGCTGATCAGCGAGACCCTCGACGCCGCCACGCCGTACACGGGCAGCCTCGAGGCGCGCCGCCGCTTCCCGCTGTCCGCGCTGGTCGAGGGTGTCGGTGGCACCACGCATGCCGGGTCGCTCTTCGGCAACGCCTGCATCGACGACACGATCGCCGACTACCTGGGCACCGGTGCCCTGCCGCGGCGCAACAAGGCCAACCGGTCCGACAAGCAGTGCCCGGCGATCGCCAAGCCGGTACCGGCCGCCGCCGGGGCACCGGTCGCCGGTGGCACCTCCAGCGTGCCGGCCGGGAGACGGGCCGATGGCCTCGGCGACCGGCTCCGGCTGCAGAGGCTGATCATCAGCTGATCCCGGCTGATCAACAGGGCTCGAGGGCCCGGCGGGGATCATCCGCCGGGCCCTTGAGCTATGCTCGGTGGCGCGAAGGGGAGTAGCTCCCAATGTCGCGGTCGACATGCTGAGCCCGGTCTCCGGGCTCCGGCCGGACAGCCTCGATCCTGAGGCGAGCGAGACCTTCGACCAGGCCGTATTTCTTTGCGGCCGGGTCGAGGTCGCCCTGCGCCCCCTCCCGGCCGTGTCAACCGGGAGACGTTTGTGGAAGGTTTTCTGGCCGCTCTGGCCATCAGCTTCGCGGTCATCTTCGTGGCCGAGCTGGGTGACAAATCCCAGCTGATGGCGATGACGTTCGCCACACGCTTCAAGACCCTGCCAGTGCTGATCGGCATCACCGTGGCCACCGCTGTGGTCCACCTCGTGTCGGTCGGCATCGGGTACGGCCTCGGCGCCACCCTCCCGACCGGCTGGATTTCGCTGATCGCCGGCATCGCGTTCCTCGGGTTCGGCGCCTGGACGCTGCGCGGCGACAGCCTCACCGACGACGAGAAGGGCAAGGCCGAACGGTCGACCGGCTCGGCGATCCTCGCCGTCGGCGGCGCGTTCTTCCTGGCCGAGCTCGGTGACAAGACCATGCTCGCCACCATCACCCTCGCCACCCAGCACGGCTGGTTCGGCGTCTGGGTGGGCTCGACGATCGGCATGGTGGCCGCCGACGCGCTCGCCATCGTGGTCGGCCGCTATCTCGGCCGGCACCTGCCTGAACGGGTCATCAAGTACGGTGCGGCGGCGCTGTTCGCTATCTTCGGCATCTGGTTGATCGCCGAGGGTGTGATCGAGCTTCGGTAAGGAGACGCCGTGTCGCAGTCCCGGTCGGAGATGGCCCGGATACAGCTGCTCCGCGGCGAGCCGGCCGCAGCCGCGGAGTTGCTCGGACCGGTCCTCGCCGCGGATCCCGACGACGTCACCGCGCTGGTGCTGATGACCCACGCCCAACTGGCGCTGAAGCAGCCCGCCCTCGCTGAGGAGGCGGCGCGGCGGGCGGTGCGGCACGCGCCCGACTGGCCGGACGCGCTAGGTGCGCTCAGCCGGGTGCTCACCGTGCTGGACCGGCACGACGAGGCGATCGCCACGGCGCGCGAGGCCGTGCTGCGGCAGCCGGAGAACGGTTACCGGCACAACCGCCTGGCGTGGGCCCTGCTGGAGGACGGCCGGCACCCGGTCGAGGCGGAGCACGCGGCCCGCGAGGCGGTCCGGCTCGACCCGGACGAGGCCGACTTCCGGATCACCTACGCCATGGTGATGAAGCAGCTCAACCTGCTGGACCGGGCCCGGCAGGCGTTGCGGGACGCGCTCAGCCTGGCGCCGGACAACGCGGTGGCCCGGCACGAGCTGGCCGCGCTCGACGTCGTACACCACCACCCGTTCGCGCTGAGCCGGCTCGCCCGGGGCGCGTCCGGGCTGGTCGGTGCGCTGCGGGCGGATCCGCGCCAGGAGGCGAGCCGGTTCCTGCTGGACGTCGCGCTGCGCCAGTTCCTGGTCTACACGTCGATCATCCTGGTGCTGCTCGCGTACATCGGCTGGCGTCTGGCCTCCGACTCGGCCGGTGCGGCACGGGTGGTGGCGGCGCTGGCGGCGCTGGCGCCGGCCGCGTACGCCGGTTACTTTCTCGCCCGGCTGGACCCCGCGCTGCGCCGCTACCTGCGTGATCTGCTCGCGCACGGCCGCCAGCGGGTGGCCGCGATCGCCGCCGGTGTCTCCCTGACCCTGCTGCTCTCGGCAGTGGTGGCGCCGGACGGCTGGTTGAGCGTCCTGCTCGGTACGGCGACCGCGGCGGGCTTCGCAGTGCGGCTGCTGACCGCGCCGGCGGAGGAGCCCGGTGAGAGCGGGCGCGGCCTGTCCAGCCATTCGCTCTGGCTGGTCGCCGGGGTCCTTCTCGCGGTGGCCACCGGCGTGGCGGCCACCGAGGTCGCCGATCCGGCCTGGCGCCCGGCCGCGGTGACGATCGCCCTGGCGGGCGCCGCGGTGTGCCTGCTCATCGTGGTTCGCCGCCGGCGTGCGAGTCGCTGAAACCTCAGTTTTCGTCCGCGCCTGCCGAAGTAGAGCGCGTGACCCCTATCCCCGTGCTTCCCGGAGCGGCCCGATGACCGACCTGGCCCAGTCCTCCGCCGGGTTGGCGGCACCCGCCGGTCATGCCGATCCCGCCGGCGCGCCGGCCCGTGCCTTCGCCGACCCCTCCGAGGTGGGCGTCGCCCGTGCGGCGGCCCTCTTCGAACACCTCCAGCCGCAGCAGGCCGCCGAGATGCTGGCGCCGGTGCTGGCCGCCAACCCCGGTTCGGCCGGTGCCTGGATCCTGATGGCCCGGGTACGGCTGGCACTCGACCAGGTGGAACCCGCTCTGGACGCGGCGACCCGGGCGGTCGACCTGGTTCCCGACGACCCCCGCCCGCTGGGCATCGCGAGCCGGGCGCTGACCCTGCTGGGCCGGCACGACGAGGCGATGAGCATGGCGTACCGGGCCGTCGTGGTGGAGCCGAAGAACCCGCTCTGGCACGACCGGGTGGCTTGGGCCCTGCTCGCCGCGGACCGGCAGCTCGCCGACGCCGAGCAGGCCGCGCGTACGGCGATCGGGCTCGACCCGAACGAGGCGCACTACTACTTCACGCACGGTGTGGCGCTCGCGGCGCTCGGCCACGTCGACCAGGCCCGTCAGGCGCTGCTCACCTCGCTGCGCCTGGAACCCGGCAACCCGGTGGCCAAGCACCGGCTGGACGTGCTCAACGGCGACGCGCTGCCGGTGGTCGAGAAGAAGAAGCGTGGCTGGAAGCTGTTCGGCCGCAAGGACGACAACAAGCCGGTCCGGCCCGAGGAGTTCAGACCCTAGAGTGCTTCTCGTGGAGCGACGAGCGATCTTCAGCGGTTCGGCTTTCGAGGAGCGGTTCGGCTACGCCCGCGCGGTGGTCGACGGCGACCGGGTGTACGTCTCCGGCACGACCGGTTTCGACTACGGCACGATGACCATCTCCCTGGACGTCGCCGAGCAGGCCGAGCAGTGCCTGCAGAACATCCAGGCGGCGCTGGCCGAGGCGGGCGGGTCGGTCGCGGACGCCGTGCGGGTCCGTTATCTGCTGCCCGATCCGGCCGACTTCGAGAAGTGCGCGCCGGTGCTCCACCGATGGTTCGGTGCGGTCCGGCCGGCCGCCACCATGATGGTGTGCGGCCTCCTGGACCCGCGTATGAAGATCGAGATCGAGGTGGACGCGCGGCTTCGCCGCTAATCCTTATGGGTGTAAGGGTTTCGTCAGCGGCCACTGTCAGCACGGTCGCAGCCGGGTTTACAAACGGGCAGATGACGCTCTACGTAATATTTCGGTCATGCGATCATGCTTGTCCGTTGCGCTTCTGGCCATCGTGACCGTTGTCGCCCCCGCACCGGTACGGGCGAGCGGCCCCACCCCGGACCCGAAGGCCGCCGCCGCACCGCCGGTCATCGCGCGGTACGGCTTCAACGGCCGGGCCGGGACGATCATCGACGAGTCCGGCAACGGGCACACCCTGCGGATCCTCTCGTTCCACGGCGGCCAGGTACGCCAGGTCGCCCACGGACCGGGCACCGCGCTCGCCTTCCCCGGCAAGTGCACCGCGACCGTGTGTCCGCATGTGGTCCTGCAGAGCAGCGCCTCCGCCGACCTCAACCCGGGCACCCGCGACATCGCCTACGGCGCCGACGTGCTGCTCGCTCCGGCGCAGACCAGCCAGGGGCAGAACGTCCTCCAGAAGGGCTACTCCCGGACCAGCAGCCAGTACAAGCTTCAGATCGACGGCACCGCCGGGCGGCCGAGCTGCGTGCTGGTCGACGTGCGGCGGCCCACCATCCGGATCGCCCGCAGCGCGGTGACCACCGCCGACGGCCGGTGGCACCGGGTGCACTGCCAGCGCCGCGGCACCAACCTGGAGATCTACGTCGACGATGTTCTGCGCGGGCGGACCGCCGTACCGGCCGGCCTCACGGTGAGCAACAGCCAGCCGCTGAGCATCGGGGCGAAGGGCGCCTACCGCGACAACGACCAGTTCAACGGTGTCCTCGACAACGTCTGGGTGAGGATCGGCTAGCTCCGGCCGTCAGGGTCTGCCGCTCATCGCGGTGAGCAGGCCGGCGTCCGGGGTGTCGCCGGAGAGCTCCCAGGCGAAGAGGCCGCCGAGCGAGCGGCCGCGGGCGTAGGCGACCTTCGCGGCGATCGTCTCCGGAGTGTCGTAGGACCACCATTGGGCACCGCATCGGGCGTACGCCGTCCCGCCGACCGTTCCCGTCGGCGGGCACCGATCCGCCAGCACGTAGTAGTCCTCGATGCCCTTGCCGAACCGGCCGGGCGCCGGCCCGGTGGCGGTGGCGCCCGGCCCGGCACCCGTCACGCCGGTCCAGCCCCGGCCGTAGAAACCGACCCCGAGCAGCAGTTTCTCCGCGGGGACACCGAGGTTCAGCAGCTCGGTCACGGTTGCCTCGGTGGTGGCAGTGTCCCGCGGAATCCCCGGGTACGCGCTCAGCGCCGAGTGCGGCGCCGTCGTGTACCTCTTCGCCGTGACGGCCGTCCCGAAGTAGTCGTAGGTCATCGCGCCCAGCCAGTTCGCGTACCGGGCCGCCCCGGCGTAGTCGGTTGCCCGGAGCTTGCTCACGTCACCCGGCACCGCCGTGCTGATCAGCGCGTCCGGCCCGAGCGCGGTCCGCAGCTCGGCGAGCATCCGGGTCAGCGCGTCCGGCCCGCTGGTGTCGCAGGCCAGGCCGCAGGCGTTCGGGTACTCCCAGTCGATGTCGACACCGTCGAACAGGCCCGCCCAGCGTGTGTCGTCCAGCAGCTTCCGGCAGGACGCCGCGAAGGCCGCCGGGTCGCGGGCCGCCTCGGTGAACCCGGCCGAACCGGTCCACCCGCCGAACGACCAGAGCAGCTTGAGGTGCGGGTACG
This sequence comes from Actinoplanes sp. GCM10030250, assembly GCF_042666575.1. Lineage (NCBI taxonomy): Bacteria > Bacillati > Actinomycetota > Actinomycetes > Micromonosporales > Micromonosporaceae > Actinoplanes > Actinoplanes sp. GCM10030250. Next base: position 261,608 of record NZ_JBHTDO010000007.1, read on the forward strand.
CGGCCTTGAGCTTGCGGAGCTGCCCGAAGCTGCCGCGCAGCGGGTCGGCGGGCAGGTCGGCGACCCCGTCGACGCTGTCGGCCGCCTCGATCGGCTTCCGGTGTGCCGCCCAGTCGTCGCCGACCGCGCACCGGCCGCCGGTGACCTTGCCGAACGCGTACTTCAGATGGGTCAGCCGATCGGCGGCACCGCTTGTCCGCAAGTTCTTGACCAGGTAGTCGCGGCCGTAGACACCCCATTCGGTGAAGTAGCCGGCGACCACCCGCGGCGCCGGATCCGGCTCGGGCGGGTCGGGGCTCGGCTCGGAACCGCACGAGCTGACTGCCGTCAGGAGGACGAGGAGGAGGAAAGCCGGCCGGAGACGCACCGGCACGAAGCTAACCGCTGAACCCCGCCACCTGCCCGTCGTTCCCCCGTACGGGTGTGACGTGGGACCTGTCCGAGGCGCCGTCCAGGGGGTGCGGGCGCACTCCTGTGCGATGGTCATGACGTGGCTGTGAGTCGCACCGAACCGCGTACCCTGTTCGCCTGGCGCCGTGTCCTCATCCGGATGCGCGCGGTGCTCCGCAGCGCCCTCACCACGTTCGTGGTGCTCACCCTCACCCTCTGGCTGATGCCGGGGGTGGCCTCCACCGACATCGTCGACATCCTCGGCTTGGTCCTGCTGGTCGCCGTGGTCGGTGCCGTGCTGCGCCCGCTGCTGCTTGTCGGGATCACCGCGCTCGGCGGCTGGGGCGCGATGCTCTTCGGCGTGGTCGCCCAGGTCGTGGTCATGGTGGTGGCCCTGGAACTCGACCCGGCCGAGCAGATCAGCGGCCTGCCCACGCTTGTCGCCGCCGCGATCCTGGCCGTCGTGGTGGCCGCCCTGCTGGACTGGATGGCCGACGCCGGCAGCGACGACACGTTCGTCCGGGAGGCGCGCCGGTTGATGCGGGGCGTCCGCCGCCGCGGCGCTCGTCGTGCCGGCGGCCCGCTGCTGAGCTTCCGCCGTCCGATTCCCGGCACCGAACCGGGCCTGCTCATGATCCAGCTGGACGGTGTGGCGGAGCCGGTGCTGCGCTGGGCGATCCGGGCCGGCAACCTGCCCACACTCGGCCACTGGCTGCGTACCGGTAGCCACACTCTGCGGCCGTGGCACACCGGGCTGCCCTCCACCACACCCGCCTCCCAGGCCGGCATCCTGCACTGCGCGACCCGGCAGATCCCCGCCTTCCGCTGGTACGAGAAGGAGACCGGCAAGCTGATGGTCTCCAACCGCCCGCGCGATGCCGCGATCATCGAGACCCGGCTCAGCGACGGCCAGGGCCTGCTCCGCGACGGTGGCGTGAGCATCGGCAACGCGTTCAGCGGCGACGCGGAGACGAGCCTGCTGACCATCAGCCACGCCGCGCTGCCCGGCCGGTCCGCCCGGGGCTGGGCCGCCTTCATGGCATCGCCGTACGGCTTCACCCGCGCCCTCGTCCTCGGTGTCGCCGACATCTTCACCGAGCTGCACCAGGCCCGCCTCCAGCGCCGCCGCAACCTCCAGCCGCGGGTCAGCCGCTCCGGGGCCTTCCTCGCGCTGCGGCCCGCCTCGATGCTGCTGCGCGACGTCAACGTCTCGCTCGTCGCCGAGCAGATGGCGCGCGGTGTCCCGGCGATCTACTGCGACCTCGTCGACTACGACGAGGTCGCGCACCATGCCGGCCCGGCCCGCCCCGAGTCGATGCGCCAGCTGGAGAGCCTGGACCGGATGCTCGGCGTGCTGGAACGCCTCGCGCCCGAAGCGGCCCGCCGCTATCACCTGGTGGTGCTCTCCGACCACGGTCAGAGTCAGGGCGCCACCTTCCGGCAGCGCCACGGCGAGACGCTCGATGAGGTGGTGGACCGGCTCGCCGGAGCCGACTCGGCGGCCGGGTCCCGGATGCCCGCCGAGGAGGAGGGCAAGAAGGAACCCGAGATCACGCCGTCCACCCCGCTGCTGGTGGTGTCCTCGGGCAACCTGTCGATGGTCTACCTCACCCGCTTCCCGCACCGCCTGAACCGGGCCGCGATCGAGCACGCGTACCCGCACCTGATCCCGGGACTCGCCGCGCACCCGGGGATCGGCCTGGTGGTGGTCCAGGACGACGAGGGACCGATCGTGTACGGGTCGGGCGGCACCCAGCGGCTGCGCGACGGTGCGGTCACCGGCATCGACCCGCTCCTGCCGTACGGTCCTCGAGCGTGCCACGACCTGCTGCGTCACCAGAGCGCCGCACACGTCGGCGACCTCGTGCTGATCAGCTCGGTCGACCCGGTGACGCACGAGGTCTCCGCGTTCGAGGAGCTGGTCGGCTCGCACGGCGGCCTCGGCGGCTGGCAGACCGACGCCGTTCTGGTCCACCCGTCCGCGTGGCCGGCCATCGGTGACCTCGACGGGCCGGACGCGGTGCACCGGCAGCTCGTGGACTGGCTGACGATGCTGGGACTGCGGCAACCCGAGCCCGCATCGCTCGGTGCCGGCGACCCGATCCGTGCCGAAGGTCTCGAACCGGGCAGATCAGCGCGACTTTCGTCCAGCCGGGATGGTTAAGGCGATGTGCGTTTTCTTCACCTGGCCGTCCTGACCACCCTCCTCCTTCTCGCCCCGGCTCCGGCGCAGGCCGTCGGAACGAGCGTGCGCGCCGCGCCGACCTTCAACGGCACGGTGTACGCGATCGCCTACCGGGGCAGCACCGTCTACGTCGGGGGGTCGTTCACCAGGGCGACCTGGGCGGGGCGCAGCTACGAGCGGTTACGGCTGGCGGCGTTCGACGCGCGTACCGGCACGCTGCTGGACTGGGCTCCGGCGGCGGACAGCACGGTACGCGCACTCGCCACCACCGGCGGCGCGATCTACGCGGCGGGAGACTTCCACTCCGTCGCCGGCCAGAAACGCGACGCGATCGCGGGGCTCGACCCGGTGACCGGGGTGGTGGACACGTTCACCCACGCGGTGGACGGCACACCGTACGCCCTGGCCACCGCCAACGGCCGCCTCTACCTGGGCGGCAGCTTCACCGGGGTGGACGGGGCCAAGCGGCGCAATCTGGCGGCGTTCTCGCTGGACACCGGACGTCTCGATCGCGGCTGGAAGGCGCACGCCGACGATCGGGTGCACTCGCTCGCGGCGATCGGGTCCCAGCTCTTCCTCGGCGGCGCCTTCCACAAGGTCAACGGGGTGAGCAGCACGCTGCGGCTGGCGGCGGTGAACGGCCGCACCGGAGCCCTCGACAGGTATTTCCGGCCGAAGGTGACGGCTGAGGTCAACGCGATCACCGTGGACCGGTTCGGGGTGTACGCGGCAACCGGCGGCCAGGGTGGACGGGCGATCGCCTACACCCTCCAGGGCGCGATGCGCTGGCAGCGGGTGTTCGACGGTGACGCGGTGGCAATCACCAACCTCGGCGGTGTCACGTACGTCGGCGGCCACTTCGACCGCGCCTGCCTCACCGCGCGCAACGGGCCGCAGGGCGCCTGCATGGACGGCTCGGTGCCCCGGGTCAAGCTCGCGGCGATGACCGGTACCGGTCGGCTCACCGAGTGGGCACCGCAGGCCAACGGCGTCATCGGCGTGCGCGTCCTGACCGCGAACCGCTCCGCCGGCACGATCGACGCCGGCGGCGATTTCACCACGATCTCCGGCCGCGACCGGCCCCGCTTCGCCAGCTTCCAGCCCTAGACACTTTCGCGGTGGAGGTCTGAGCTGCGTCCCTGCAACGTGGGCCTCGCTACATGCGGCCGGCCCGGAGAACGCGAGCCGGCGTCAGAACCGCCGGCGGGTGACGAACTCGCTGATCGCCCAATAGCGGGTCGGTGTGATCCGGGCCAGCCAGTCGCCGGCCCTGGCCGCCGGGGTGATGACCAGGCGTGGGCGCCGGGCCTGGACCGCCGCCACGATCTGCCGGGCGGCCTCCTCGGGCGGCATGGTCAGCGCCGCCTCCGCGAAACGGCGGGCCTGCGCGGCCTGCTCACCGCCCGGGTCGATGCCGCTGACCCGGGCGCTGGCCGCGATGTTCGTCCGGATACCGCCGGGATGCACCACTGTCACACCGACACCGCGCGGGGCCAGCTCGTGCCGCAGCGCCTCGGTGAAACCGCGGACGGCGTATTTGCTGGTCGCGTACGCCACCTGGCCGGGCGGCGCGATCAGCCCGAACAGGCTGGAGATGTTGACGACGTGCGCGCCGGGCCGCTCCAGCAGCTGCGGCAGGAACGCCTTGGTCGTCCGGATCACCGCGTGCAGGTTGATCTCCAGCAGCCAGTCGACGTCCGCCATGCTGTTCTGCTCGAACGTCCCGGTCAGCGTGACCCCGGCGTTGTTGATCAGAAGATCGGCGCCACCGTGGCGGTCCAAGACCTGAGCGGCCAGGTCGCGGCGGTCGCCGCCATCACTCAGATCGCAGGTGTACGGCGTAACCTCCGCTGCCCCCGACTCACGTGCCATGCGGGCGACCCGTTCCAGCCCTTCGCCGTCCCTGTCGACCAGGGCCAGCACCGAGCGGCGTCGTGCCAGGTCCAGGGCGAGGGCGGCACCGATCCCGCTCGCCGCCCCGGTGATGACGCAGGTCCGCCCCGCGAATGAGAACCGCTGCACCGCACGCGCCTCCGATGTCACCCTCGTGGGCGGTGACGTCGCCCGCCGCCCGACGTGCGGCATCTGACGATCGCACAGCACGCTGACGCCCGGCTCTCCGGACGGGAGCGGTGGTGCGTGTCCGAAAATGGTCAGGAGCGTCGATGCCTCAGGGCTGGGGTTCCTCGATCACCGGAGCCGACTGAGAACGCCGTCGGCGGATGTGTCGCACGTGCAGCGTCACGTAGATCGCGATCGCGACCGCCACCACGCCGATCACCGGCCACATGTACTCGTGGACGTGTCCCATGATCTCGACGATGTGCACACCGAGCAGGTAGGCGACAGTGCACCACCAGCCGACCCAGAGCGCCGCACCGATCGTGTTGTAGATCAGGAACGTCTTCCAGGGCATTCGGGTGATGCCGGCGATCACGCCGTTGAGCTGCCGCAACCCGTCGATGAAACGGGCCACCACGATGATCCGGTTGCCGCGCCGGGCGAAGAACTTCTCGGCCTTCTCCAGGCGCTCCGGTGTCACGAAGATGTACTTGCCCCAGCGGTGGACGATCTTGCGACCGCCGCGCAGGCCGATCCAGTAGCCGATGTTGTCGCCGAGCACCGCCGTCACGAACGAGACGAGCGCGACGATGTAGATGTTCATCCGGCCGGCACCGGCATAGATGGAGGCCGCGACCATGATCGTCTGACCCGGTGCGGGGACACCGAAGCTCTCCACCCCGATGACCCCACCGATCGCCAGATAACCCCAGCGATCCAGGATCGGGGCGACACTCTCCAGGATTCCGGGGAGGGAGTCTGTAGGTGGCATTGGCTACACGGTAGCGCCAGCGGAGAGCGACGCCACACCGACCTGGTGCTTCACGTTTGGTCCGACCTTTCCGAAAATGACCAGGCGTACTCAGGGGCCTACTCTGCGCTTTTCCGGTGAGTGTGGACTTCCGGCGCCATTCGGACCGGAAAGCCACACGCGTTGGGACACCGCACGAAAGAGGCCCGGACACGCACACGGCGGCGCCGACCGGGAGGTCGACGCCGCCGATGGGAAGCGTGTCAGAGCGAGTCGGCGGCCAGCTGACCGCGCAGCTTGGTCAGGGCCTTGGTCAGCAGCCGGGAGACGTGCATCTGCGAGATGCCGATCTGGTCGGCGATCTGCGACTGGGTGAGGTTGCCGTAGAACCGCAGCGTGAGGATCTTCTGCTCGCGCTCGTCGAGCGTCGCCAGAGCCGGGCCGAGGGCGACGCGGGTCTCGGCGATCTCGTACTCGTAGTCCTCGCCGCCGAGGGTGTCACCGAGCTCGGTGTTGCCGTCGGCGCTGATCGGCGTGCTGAGGCTGGTGGCGTTGTAGGCGCGGGCGCCCTCCAGGCCCTCCAGCACGTCCTCCTCGCTGATGCCCAGGTGGACGGCGATGTCGGGGACTGTCGGCGAGCGGCCGAGGCTGTGGGTGAGGGTGCTGTTGGCCTCGGTGATCGCGAGACGCAGCTCCTGCAGGCGGCGGGGCACGCGGACCGACCAGGTGCGGTCGCGGAAGTGTCGCTTGATCTCGCCGATGATGGTCGGGATCGCATAGCCGGCGAAGTCGACGCCACGCTCGGGGTCGAACTTGTCGACCGCCTTGATCAGGCCGACGGTCGCGGTCTGGATCAGGTCGTCGGTGGGCTCACCGCGACCCGAGTAGCGGTGGGCGAGGTGACGGGCGAGAGGCAGCCAGGCCTCGATCGCCCGGTCCCGCATGGTGGCGCGTGAGGGGTGGCCGGCCGGCATCGCAGCCATTGCGGCGAGCAGCTCGGCCGCACTGTCGGCCGGAGCCTTCGCGCTGGCCGCTGTCGACGGCGACACCGCGGTCGAAGTCTCGGTGACGGTCATGTCGTGGTCCTCCCTGACACCGTTCCGGAGAGCCGGCCCCTTGCGGGGCCCGGTTGGTCGGGCGTCCATATCCTTGAACAGCGGCGATTAACCGCCATCCGGGCACACTTGGCCGTTCGGTTATGGAGACTCTATCCGACAGGTCTAGAGAAGACTAGCCGAAAGTATGAGTCATTTACCGTACCCTTGTGGGGCAAAAAGGATATGTGCGTGGGCTCGCTCCCACGGTGGAGGCAATAGTTCGCCGCTCTGGGGGTAAACCGTACGGTCCGGTCGGCGGTCCGGACGGGCCAATGCTTTACGCCTCCCTGCCGGGAAGATGGACGGATGACCGCGCTGCCTGCCTCGGTACCGCATACCGGCGCTGTCGAGCTGTACAGCTGGACCTTCGACAGCTACCGAGGACTGCGGAGGTTGCGGGCGGCATTGCGTGAGGCTCTCGGTGTCTCGTCCCCCTCGGTCTCGTCCGTCTTCATCCCGCCCTCCCCGGTTCCGCGTGCGTTGGTCTCATCGCGGAGTGATGTGGGTGATCGGATCGCGGTTGTGGCCACGGAGTTGGCGACCAACGCGTTGCGGCACGGTTCGCCGCCGGCGGTGGTGCGACTCATGCAGCTCGACCGCCGGCTGATCATCGACGTGGCGGATCACGACCTGGAGGCGGAGCCACGGTTCGACGTGGAGCGGCCGCCTGGGTCGGGCGGGTTGGGGCTGATGCTGGCGCGGAGCTTCGCTGTCGACGTCGGCTGGTACCGGAGTGAGGACAGCAAGCACGTGTGGGCCAGCTTCTCGGAGTGAGCCCTCCTGCTCTCCTCTTCCTTTACAGCTTTCGGTCCGGGCGCCTTGCTCGCGTTTCAGTCCGGGCGCCTTGCTCGCGGCGGAGGGGGTCCGGCTGGTTGCCAGTGCTGTCTCGACGGCGCTGAGGCAGCACTGGGAGCCAGCTGACGGAGGGTGATGGCGGGGGCACGGAAATGCAATTTCTGCTCACTAATGGCGCCTGAACTCGGTGGTCACAGCTGTCACGCCCGGGGTGGGGGGTCGATTTGGCGTCGTGGGAGCGAGCGGGTAATGTTCTCCGAGCCGGCAGGGAAACGGGCGAGCTAGCGGAGAGATCCGCAGCGGCCGTCCTGCCAAACCCCAAAGATCGAGTGACACGACTCGTCGTGTAATCTTCTGCGGGCCTGAGCGAATGCCTCGCTTGTCAGACCGGAGGGAAACCCCCGATTTGGCGGGACGGAATAGCGAAGGGTAATGTAGAGCGAGTGCCCCGGAGGGCGGGCCGCGGAATGCGGATCGTTTGATGGTGTGCGGTTGTTCTTTGAGAACTCAACAGGGTGCTTGATAAGCCAGTGCCATTTATGGCAATACCCCGGCCTGTCTTTGGATGGGTTAGGGATTCCTTTGGCAACATTTTGTTTGTTGTCAGGAGCGCTTTTCCAAGGGTTTTTATTGGAGAGTT
>NZ_JBHTDO010000008.1:0-67091 GCF_042666575.1 Actinoplanes sp. GCM10030250
CTGCTGCTCAGCCAGGGCGTACCGATGATCGCCCACGGCGACGAACTCGGCCGCACCCAACAGGGCAACAACAACGTCTACTGCCAGGACAGCGAGCTGAGCTGGGTCGACTGGCAGGAGGCACGCCAGTACGACGTGCTCACCGGCTTCGTGCAGAAGCTGCTCAAGCTACGCGCCGAGCATCCGATCTTCCGCCGCCGCCGGTTCTTCACCGGCGAGCCGGCCGGCGACTCCAAGCTGCCCGACATCGCCTGGCTGCGCCGCGACGGCGAGATCATGACCGAGGCCGACTGGAACACCCGCAGCGGCATGACCATGACCGTCTTCCTGAACGGCCACGGCATCCCCGAACGCGACGCCCTCGGCGAGGAGATCAAGGACGACTCGTTCCTGCTGCTCTTCAACCCGCTCGACGAGGACGTGGCCTTCACCCTGCCGGCCCGCGATTACGGCCGGACCTGGGAGATCTCGGCCAACACCGCCGATCCGCTCCAGGCGGGACGTCGCAAGACCTTCAAGGCAGGAAGTCAGGTACGGCTGGTCCGGCACAGCCTGGCCGTACTGCGCTGCCGTTACTGAGCCTGCCGTTACTGAGCCTGCCGTTCCTGAGTTTCTGACACCGACCGGTACCACTTGATTTTCTCGCGGACGCGTTCCTGCTCGAGGCGCAACTGGGCGACCCTGTCGTCGATCTCCCGGTCGTGTTCCTCGAGCAGGGCGGTGCGCTGGTCGGCGTTGTCCTCGCCACCCTGGAGCAGCTCGGCGAAACGGCGCAGGCGGGCGATCGGCATGCCCGAGTCGCGCAGGCAGCGGAGCAGTCCGAGCCGGGAGAGATCGTCGTCGGAGAAGACGCGGCGGCCCCCCGAGTCGCGCCGGATGCCGTGCATCAGGCCGATCTTCTCGTAGTAGCGGATGGTGTCGAGGCTGACCCCGATCCGTCCGGCCGCTTCACCCGGCGTGTACGGCACTGGTGCCTCCCCGTATCGGCATATTGACCTGGAGCGCGCTCCAGCAACCAGGCTATCGGGCATGGCAACGGAGATCACGATCGTCCTCGGCGCGCTGGCATTCGGCACCCGGGTGGACGAGGCACAGTCGGTGGACCTGCTCGACCAGTACACCGAGCTCGGCGGCGAGTGGATCGACACGGCGAACAACTATTCCTGGTGGATGCACCCGAGCGGCCTCGGCGGGCAGAGCGAGGCGATCATCGGGCGGTGGCTCGGCAAGCGTCCCGGGATGCGGGAAAGAGTCAAACTCAGCACGAAGGCCGGCGCGGAGCCGACAGTGCCCAACGGCTATCCGGAGCACGTCGAGGGGCTTTCGGCGGCGGCGCTGCGGGCGGCCCTCGGTAAGAGCCTGGACCTGCTGCAGACCGAGCGGGTCGACCTGTACTGGGCGCACATCGAGGACCGGTCGGTGCCGCTGGAGGAGACTGTCGAGGCGCTCGGTGGCTTCGTGGCCGACAATCGGGTGGGCCGGCTCGGCGCCTCCAACCACCCGGCCTGGCGGGTGGAGCGGGCCCGGATGCTGGCGGCGGAGCGGGGGCTGACCGGGTACACGGCGATGCAGTTGCGCTGGTCGTATCTCCAGCCGATGCCGGGAGTGGCGCTGCCGCAGAGCGGGCACGTGCACGCTTCGGCGGAGACTTTCGACTACGTGGGGGCGACCGGGCAGTGGCTGTGGGCGTACAACACGATGCTGGACGGCGGCTACACCCGGCCGGACCGGCCGCTGCCGGAGGCGTACGCCCACCCGGGCACGGCCCGGCGGCTGGCCGCCCTCGACGAGGTGGCCGCCGAGCTCGGTGCCACCCGCAACCAGGTCGTCCTCGCCTGGCTGGCCGGCGGGCCGATTCCGGTCGCGCCGATCGTCGGGGTGACCACGGCGGCGCAGGTCAGTGAGGCTCTGGGCGCAAAGGCGCTGCGGCTGACCCCCGACCAGCGAGCCAAGCTGGACGCGGCGGGATGATCGCTGATGGCGTGGGTAACAGGTGTGGGTGTTCGAGGACCCGCAGTTTCCCCGTCGCTGGGTGACGGTGGGTGGTGTGCGCACGCACGACCGCCACTCCACCCGAGCCGCCGGCCTGCCAGTGGTGATGGTGCACGGCCTGGCCGTCTCGCACCGCTACCTGATGCCCACCGCCCGCGCGCTGGCCGCCCGCCACCCGGTGCTGGTGCCCGACCTGCCGGGCTTCGGGCTGAGTGACAAGCCGCGTCGTTCCTATGACGTCGGGCGGCACGCCGAGCACCTCGCGGCCTGGCTCGATGTGCTCGGCCTGTCCCGGGTGTGCGTTGCCGGGCACTCGTTCGGGGCCGAGGTGGTGGCGCGCCTCGCGGTGCTCCGGCCGGATCTGGTGGCCGGTGTGGTGCTGGCGAGCCCGACCGCCGACCCGGTGGCCCGGACGCGGCGGGGACTGTTCGGCAGGTGGGCGCTGGACCTGTTCGTCGAGCAACCCTGGCAGGCGGTGGTGCTCGCCCGCGACATCGTCGACGCGAAGCCGTGGCGGGTGCTGGCGACGCTGGGGCACTCGGTGCACAACGCGGTCGAGCGGGATCTGCGCCGGCTGCCGGTGCCGCCGCTGGTGCTGGGTGGCTCGCTGGACCCGGTGGCGCCGCCGCGCTGGCGTGCCGAGGTGACGGCGATGACGGGCGGGGTGTCGGTGACCGTTCCGGCCGCCGCGCACAACGTCATGACCACGTCGGGGCGGCGCTCGGCGAACGCGATCGCCGCGTATCTGGGTGCGATGACAACGAGCGGAAAAACCGTTTGACGGCACCGATAATCTGATCCTCCGTATCTCCGGGAGTCCGTGAGCCGCGAGGGGGCCCTGCCCCACTCTCGACTCAGGAGCCGTTCATGCGCCGGGCACCCGCCCTCTCCTTCCTTCTTGTCACCGTCTTCCTCGACCTGCTCGGGCTCGGCCTGATCGTGCCGATCGTGCCGGCCCTGATGACGGCCGTCACCGCCGATGCCGCTGATGCCGTGTTCTGGGCGGGCCTGCTCGGCTCGGTCTACGGCCTGCTCCAGTTCGTGGTGTCGCCGCTGCTCGGCCGGCTGTCCGACCGGTACGGCAGGCGGCCCGTCCTGCTCGTCTCGCTCGCCTGTCTCGGCGTCGACTGGCTGGCGCACGCGATCGCGTCCGGCCCGTGGACCCTGCTGGCGTTCCACGCCCTGGCCGGCGCCTGCGCGGGAACACCGACCGTGGTCAACGCCTACATCGCGGACGTCACCGAGCCCGAGGGTCGCGCCCGGGCGTACGGGCTGGTCGGCGCCGCCTTCGGACTGGGTTTCGTGGCCGGCCCGATTCTCGGCGGGCTGCTCGGTGCCGTCGACGTCCGCCTGCCGTTCTTCGCCGCCGCCGCCCTGTCGTTCGCCGGTGTCGCCTACGGCTGGCTCGTGCTGCCGGAGTCACGCCCCGGGGACCGCAGCACCCGGCTGACGCTGAGAGCGGCGAACCCGATCGGCGCTATCGCCGTGGTTTTGCGGCGTCCGGTGCTGGGGCGCCTCGCGTACGCCCGTCTCTGCGCCGACGTAGCCCGGATGATCCATCAGTCGACGTGGACGTTCTTCGTCACGGTCCAGTTCGCCTGGAACACCGCCCAGGTCGGCGCCGTGATGGCGGCCGGTGCGCTGGCCGGAGCGGTGTTCCAGGCGCGGGCGGTCGGCCCGATCGTGCGAAGGCTCGGTGACCGGCGTGCCGCGGTGGGCGGCAGCGTGGTCGGCGTGGTGGCGCTCGCGGGTACAGCGTTCGCGTCCGAGCCGTGGATGCTCTACGTGCTGCAGGGCGTCGGTGTGCTCGGGTCGGTCGGTGGTGCCGCCGCGCAGTCGTGGATCTCCCGCCAGGTCGGGGAGGACGAACAGGGGACCGTGCAGGGGGCGCTGACCGGGATCGGAGCCATCGCCGAGACCCTGGTCCCGCTCGCTGCCGGGTTGGTTTTCGGGTGCTCACTCTCGTACGGAAGACCGGGTTTGATCTTCATGGTCGCCGCCGTCTTCGCCGCCCTGAGTGTGCTGCTGCTGGCCGCGACGCCGGGCCACCGGTAGCGCGACCGGCGCCGTCGCGACAGGTTGCGTGGCCGGTGGTCTGGTGCGCGGCGGCCGATGGTGTTACGCAGAGACATGGATGCCGTGCCACGTGTCTCCGCCCTCCGCCCCCGCGTCCACTTCGCCCCGCGGACCGGCCGGGTCGGTGACCTTTTCGGCGTGCTGCGGCTCGCCGGTCAGTACCACGTCTTCTACGAGCACCGGCCGGACCCGCCGCTCGCCGACGGGCCCGGCGGCTGGGGGTGGGCGGTCTCCGACGACCTGGTCCTCTGGACCGAGCGGAGTGTCGCCCCGCCACCCGTCGAGCCCCGCTGCGGCACTGTCGTGGCGGGGCCGGACGGTCCGATGATCTTCTCGGCGCGTGACGGGAAGGTGGTGCGGGCGGTGGCCGCGCCGGATCTCTCCGGCTGGCGGGCCGGCACCGCCGAACTGTCGATCGACACCTCGCCGGACGTCCGCGATCCGTTCGTGTGGTGGGCCGGCGACGAGTGGCGGATGATGGTCGCCGCGCGCGGCACGATCCAGCAGTACCACTCCGCCGACCTCCTGACCTGGGAGCACGACGGCGTCCTGATCGCCGGCGGCGAGGACTGGAGCTGTCCCCGGTTCTTCCCGCTCGACGGGCACTGGGTGCTGCTGGTGACGACAGCGACCGGCGAGGTGGCGTACGCGATCGGCGGTTATGACGGCCGCGAGTTCACCGCCCGTGGCTGGGGCGTCTTCGGCCGGGGCTGTCTCGGCCCCGCCGTCACCTTCGTCGATGCCGCGGGCCGCCGCTGCGCGCTCGCCCGCCTCGGTGAGTCGGCAGCCCCGCCGGGGTCGGCCTGGGCGGGCACGCTCAGCCTTCCGTGGATTCTTTCGGTACGGGAGGAGCGGTTGATCGCGACCCCGCACCCGCACCTCGACCGCTATCTGATCAACGGGGCGTCGGGTCTGACCGCCGCCGGGGGAGAGGTCCGCGACAACGGCGAGCTGATCCTGAGCATGCCGCCCGGTGGCGAGACGCTGGTGCTGGCCGACGCCGACATCATCGAGGTGATCGTCGAGGGGGTCAGCGGTTTCGGTGTGGCGCGGCGTGCCGCTCCGGGGCCGGCGGGCATTCGCGTGGCGCGATTTGGAGGGGCGAAAAAGGTCAGATGATCCCGTACGGCCCTTAAAGGCCTAAGTTTTGGATCTGTGATGCCGATCACGCTACCGGTTCGGAAAGTCCGGACCGGAACGGAGATCCGATGTCCCGCCGCGCCGTTCTCGCTGGAGCCGCCGGCCTTCTGCTGACCGTCGTGTCGCCCCTGCCCGCCGCTCACGCCGACGCACCGGACGACATGCCTGTCGATGTGTGGCCGGAGTGCTCGAGTCCCGCCTCGGCGTACTGTCTCGTCTCGGCGACCACGGTGCCGGCCGGCGGCTCGTCGACGGCTCTGACCGATGTCGGCCTGATCCCGAGCGTCACCACCACGGAGTCCGACACCGGCACCTGGCTGCGGTGGGCGGTCACCGACTGGGCCGGGCAGTCGCCGTCCGTGACCGGCGGGCAGATCACCCTGGTGATCAACACCGGGGAGTTCGTGCCCCGGTTCACCAACGCGACGGCGGCCGGCCTGCGGGTCACCCGGGCCACCGGCCCGTCCGGCGATCACCTGCTGACCGTCACGGGGCGCGCGACCCCGGTCTCCTGGACGACCGGTGACCTCGCCGCCGACTGCACCGCGGGCCTGACCTGCGGCGACACCGACACCATGGCTGATCAGGCCGGGAGCGGGTGGCGGTTCGAGGGCCGCACCCAGGACCTGTCGGGCAGTGACGCCGCGTACGAGTCGGCGATGGACGGGGCGTTCGTGGCGACCGACGCGCAGGCGCGGGCCGAACTGCCGACCTACGACCCGGGCGGCGGAACCTCGCGGTTCAGCCTCTCCGCCGTCGGCAACCCCCAGGTGAGCGCGGACGGTGCGGCGGTGCGGAACTTCCTCACGGTGCAACTGCCGACCGGGTACTTCACCGCCGCGGGCACCACCGCGTCGGCGGCGGTGAACACCGGATTCGACGTGGTGACGGCCGGTAGCGACGGTCCGGTGGCGCAACGCGTCGTCGCGACGACCTCGGACGGTGGCGTACGCCTCGAAGTGCCCGACATCGGACCCGGGGCGGACCTCGCCGACGTGGTGGTTCGCCATGTGGCGTCGACGGTGCCGATGAGCGCGGCGGCGCCGGGTGCACCACGCGCGGTGACCGCCATCGGTGCGGCGGACAGTGCTCAGGTCACCTGGCAGGCACCGGCTGCTGACGGCGGGTCCGCGGTCACCGGGTACCGGGTGCGGGCCTACGGCGCGGTGAGCGGCGGGACCATGGTGTCGTCCTGCGAGGCGGTGACGAGCGGGTGCAAGGTCGAGGACCTGACCGACGGGGATGCCTATTTCGTGGCGGTCAGTGCGGTGACCGTACGCGGTGAGGGCACGCCCGCCGGCCGGGTTCGGGTCGTGGCCGGGGTTCCGGTGCGAGGTCCGGTGGTCGGTGTTCCCCAGCAGCCGGTTTCTTCTGCCACCCCCACTCCTTCACCCACGCCCACTCCTTCTGTCTCGCCTTCTATCACGCCCTCCGCTTCGCCCTCTGCTTCGCCCTCCGCGAGCCCGACTCCCTCTGCGCCGGCTGAAGCGCCATCGGCGCCCGGCTCCGTCAAGCTGACTCCCGGAGCGGGCCGCCTCACGGTCTCCTGGGCGGCGTCGGCCTCCAACGGCGGTGCCCCGATCACCGGATACACCGCCCGGGCCTACCTCGCGGCATCCGGTGGCTCACCCGTCGCCGTGTGCAAGACCGACGCGTCCCGCCGTTCCTGCCTGCTCACCGGGCTCGACGACGGCACCCGCCACTACGTGCTCGTCACCGCCACCAACAGTGCCGGGACCAGCACCGGTGGCGTCCGTGCCGCCGCCTCCACGTGGGGCGTGCCGGGACGTCCGCGATCGGCCGACGCCGTGTCGCCGAAGAAGGGCCGGGTCACGGTGACCTGGCAGGCTCCCGCGGCGAACGGCGGCACCCCGGTGACCGCCTACCGCGCCGAGCTCTCGGCCAAGGCGGGTGGCCCGGCCAAGGCCCGCTGCACCGCCGGCGCGTCCGAGCGCAGCTGCCGGGTGACCGGTCTCAAGGCCGGCAGCACCCTCCATGTCCGTGTCGTCGCCCTCAACGCCGCCGGTACCTCGGCCGCCGCCACCGGCGGCCGGGTCAAGGTTCACGGCTGATCCTC
Source organism: Actinoplanes sp. GCM10030250 (assembly GCF_042666575.1). Lineage (NCBI taxonomy): Bacteria > Bacillati > Actinomycetota > Actinomycetes > Micromonosporales > Micromonosporaceae > Actinoplanes > Actinoplanes sp. GCM10030250. Next base: position 7,286 of record NZ_JBHTDO010000008.1, read on the forward strand.
CGGAGGACCGAGAAATGAAAATCGTCCGCTCCGCGCGGTCCGGCACCGCGTCGCGGGTGACCCGCGTGGTCACCGCCGGTACGACCGCGCTGCTCCTCGCGTTCGCCGGGGCGAACCCCGCCCAGGCGTCACGGCCCAAAGCCTCCAACGGCAAGGCCTGCACCGTCCTCGGCACCAACGGCAACGACCACCTGATCGGCACCCACGGGTACGACGTGATCTGCGGCCTCGGCGGCAACGACGTGATCACCGGCGGCGGCGGCAAGGACGTGCTGGACGGCGGTGCCGGTGACGACCAGATCACCGGTGGCACCGGCACCGACACCGTGTTCGCCGGCGACGGCCAGGACACGGTCGCCGGCGGCGGCGGCAACGACCAGATCCGTGGCGGCGAAGGCACCGACACCCTGAACGGTGGCGGCGGCGCCGACGTGGTCGACGGCGGGCCCGGCGACGACACCGTGGGCGGCGGCACGCCGCAGGACGAGACGGACCCGGCGAACGCCGCCGACCGGCTCGTCGGCGGTGAGGGCGCCGACACCCTGACCGGCGGGCCCGGCGCCGACGTCATCAAGGGCGGCGACGGCAACGACGACGTCGACGGCGGCGACGGCAACGACGTGGCCGGCGGCGACAGCGGCGACGACACAGTCGCGGGTGGCGACGGCAACGACCGGCTCGACGGCGGAGCCGACACCGACACCCTCGACGGCGGCGCGGGCAGCGACGGCGTCAACGGCGGTGCCGGTGACGACGAAATGATCGGCGGCGCCGGCGACGACACGGTCAACGGCGGTGCCGGCACCGACCATGCCGCGGGCGGCGACGGCAGCGACCGGCTCAACGGAGGCCCGGGCGTCGACACCATGGAAGGCGGTGCCGGCAACGACCAGGTCAGCGGTGGTGCCGGGAACGACGTCATCACCGGCGGCGACGGCGACGACACCCTCATCGGCGGCGACGGCGACGACACGATCGGCGGTGGCGACGGCAGCGACCGGATCGAGGGCGGCGGCGGCAGCGACGACCTGGACGGCGGCGGCGGCAACGACGACATGGACGGCGGCCTGGGCGACGACAAGATGGACGGCGGCGCCGGGGACGACGCCGTCGAGGGTGGCCCCGGTGTCAACGTGTGCGTCAACGACCCGGACGACGCCGGTGGCGACAGGTGCACCGACAAGGGGTCGCCGCGGCTCGACACCGCGTCGCTGACCTGGTCTATCGAGCCGTCGGTGAGCAACGCCGAGAACGTGACAGTCCGGCTCCGTGGCCGTCTCACCGACGACCGCAGCGGCGTCGTGAACACCGGCATCTACTTCAGGAGCCCGGAGGACTGGGGTCCCTCGCTGTACCTGAGCTCCTGGTACGGCGGGCTCGCCGGCGGTGAGCTGCACGACGGAATCTTCGAGTACACGGGTACGCTGCCCGCGCTCGCGGTGCCCGGCGAGTGGACCATCGACTCGATCTCCCTGTCCGACCGGGTGCACCGGACCAGCAACTACTACCGGCAGGAGGACGGCACCTTCCGGGTGGACACCAGCGTGGAGGGTGACGACGAGCAGCCCGTGAACGTCGAGGTTCCGCCGCTGGTGGTGACCGGCGAGACGTACGACCGGGAGCACCCCGTGCCGAACGGCGCCGAGGCGGTCTGGATGACCGCGACGACGCAGGACAACAGCGAGTTGCGGGAGGTCAAACTGCGGGTCCCGGTGACCGACGACCTCAGCGGGGTGGCGTACGCCGCCGTCGTGCTGCGAAGCACCGACCCGGAGGGGCCGACGATCTGGCTCAGCCATGCCGAGAAGGTCGAGGGCGACGACACCGACGGGGTGTGGGAGGTGGGCGGGGCGCTTCCGGCGTATCTGCCGACCGGGGAGTGGCGTGTCGAGAACATCTACGCGACCGACCGCACCGGCCGCTACATCTACGCGACCCCGTCGGAGGGCGGCGAGTGGATCGAGCCGCTGACCATCACCGGCTCGGCGTCGGACGCGCTGTCACCCACGATCGACGTGAGCTGGGGCGAGTACGTCGGCCTGACCGAGGCGGACAACAGCGCCGACCGGGAGGTCCGGCTCAAGATCCGGGCGGCCGACGACGTCAGCGGTGTCCAGTACATCAGCGCCGACTACTGCACCGCGGGCGCCCGCACCTGGATGTCCAGCCAGGGCGAAGGGGTCGACGGCGTGTGGGAGCTGGTCGGCACCCTTCCGGCGACGACCACGCCGGGTGACTGGCGGCTCTGCTCGGTCACCGTCACCGACAGGGCGGGCCGGAGCCGGCAGTACCAGATCAGCGCCGACGGCAGTTACAGCATCGACGGCGTGCCTCAGGACGGCACGGTCGGCATACCGACCTTCCTGCTCAAGCCGGTCGGCTCCTGACCGGTGGTGACACCCCCGTCCACGCGCTGTGGGCGGGGGTTTTGCCGTGTGCCCGGTGGGAACGTTGAGAAGTATGCCTGGACGTGACGAACTGCCGGAAACCCTCAAGCGGTCACCGGAGAAGGCCCAAGACACCTTCATCAAGACTCACGACTCCGCCGTCGAGCAGTACGGCGAGGGCGAGCGTGCCCATCGGACCGCGTTCTCGGCCGTCAAGCACTCGTTCGAGAAGGTCGGCGACCACTGGGAGCCCAAGGACGAGAAGGGCCCGAGCGACGCCAAGGCCGCCGGCGGGCGCGACACGAAAGCGGAGACGGCCGGTGGTGTCGACGCCAACGCGAGCAAGGAGCACCTGCTCGGCATCGCCCGCAAGCTGGACGTTCCCGGCCGCTCCACGATGACCAAGCCGGAGCTGGTCAAGGCGATCCAGAAGGCCAACGACCGGGAGACGCGGCGCGCGCGTGGCTGAGCTGGACCGTTTCGTACGGGCACAGGACGGCGGCGTCCACGAACAGGCCCTGGCCGAACTGCTCGCCGGGAACAAGCGCAGCCACTGGATGTGGTTCGTGTTTCCGCAGCTCGCCGGGCTGGGCTCCAGTTCCACCGCCCACCAGTACGCGATTCGCGACCTCGGCGAGGCGCGCGAGTACCTGGCTCACCCGGTGCTCGGCCCTCGTCTCCGGGAATGCTGCACCGCTCTCCTCAAGCACTCGGGCCGCTCCGCCACGCAGATTCTCGGGTATCCGGACGACCTCAAGCTGCGCTCCTCGATGACGCTGTTCGCCCGCGCCGCCGCCGATCCCACCCTGTTCGACCGGGTCCTGGCCCGCTACTACGACGGCCCCGACGACCGCACCCTCACCCTCCTCTCCCGCTGAAAATTAGCTGGCCCTCAGCGGTGCCCCGCAGGCGATTTGTCCCCGCTCACAGCCAGCTGGTCGTGAGGGGTGTCCCGGGGGCGATTTGTGCCCGCTCAGAGCCAGCTGGTTGTGAGGGGTGTCTTGTGGGCGGTTTTTGCCCGCTCAGGGCCAGCTGGGGTCACTAAGGAGGGGGAGTCGGTGGGCGGGAGGGTCACGGCGGGGCGGGCGCCGTAGGGTCGGCGGCATGAAGTTGCGTGAGGACGAGGTGTGGGTGCCGGCGCCCGACTGCGAGATCCGGACGATCGTGGTCCGGCCGGCCGGGGACGACCCGCTGCCCGGCGTCCTGCTCTACACCGACATCTTCCAGGTCACCGAGTCGACACTGCGGACCGTGCGGCGCCTCGCCTCGTACGGTTTCGTCGTCGCCGTGCCCGAGATCTACCCCCGCACCGAGCTGGCCGGAAAGGCACTGGAATTCGACGACGCCGGGAAGCAGGCCGGTCTCGCCGGTGCCGCCGCCACCACGACCGCGCACTTCGACACCGACCGGGTGGCCGTTCTCAATCATCTGGAGCAGCGCTCCGACGTCACCACCCTCTACGCCACCGGCTTCTGCATCGGCGGCCACCTGGCCTTCCGAGCCGCCCTGGACCCGCGGGTCGCGGCCACCGTCTGCTTCTATCCGACCGGCCTGCACAACGGTGGCCTCGGCGCCGACGACCCCGGATCCCTCGCACAGGCTGGCGACATCCGCGGCCGCCTGATGGTCGTCTTCGGCTCGCGGGACCCGCACGTGCCCGCCGACGCCCGGCTCCAGACGATCTCCGCCCTCTACGCCGCCGGCCTCGACGACCTGGAACTGCACATCTATCAGGGCGGGGAGCACGCGTTCATGCGCGACGTCGGCCCCCGCCACGATCCGGTCCTCACCGACCTGGCCCTCACCGAGGCCGTCTCGTTCCTGACCGGCCGGTGATAGAAAGCCTGACCGGCCGGTAATAGAGAGCCTGACCGGCCGGTGATAGAAAGCCTGACCGGCCGGTAACGGCGGTCAGGAAAGGACCGGGAACAGGTCGGCCGACCCTCGCCCCGTCGCCGCCTCGATGAACGCGACGGGCGGCGCCATCTGAGCGAGCACCGCCGCCGTGTGCTCCAGCGCCTCCGCCGGCAGATCGACCGGCAGCCCCAGAGCCCGCCGCAGGTCGAGCAGGTGCACCGTCGACTCGACCACCCCGATACTGATCACCTCGTCGATCGGCAGCAGCCCGAGACCGAAATAGTCCACCACCACGGGACCCAGGCCTCGTGCCGTCGCGAGAGCTCGCTGTCCCGTACCCGAGAAGCTCTCGATCATTTGATCTGTGCTGTAGCGATCAGCGTCCGACCGTGCGTTCGCCGCGACCCGCTCCCGCCCGCTGTCGGCAACGCCGCCGGGTGTGTTGAACTGCCGTAACAGGTCGGCGGCGCGCGGATGGGTCGGTTCCGCGGCGCGCACCTGGCCGGCCACCGCCGCCAGACCGTGCGGCCAGGCGGCGACATGCGCGTAAAGGCTGCGCACATTCCAGTCGCCGAGGCGGGTCGGCAGCTTCCACTGTTCCTCGGTCATCGTCCGGCCGTGACCGGTCCAGATCTCCCACAACGACTCCAGCACGGCAGTGTCATCCCTTCCAGCGTCTGGCCCATGTCACCATCCCAGGCTGCCGGGCTCAGCCGGCCAACGGAATTTCCGGATTCGGGCGCAGCGTCACCTTCACCGCACCCGCCCGCGGACCGGCCGACGCCGCCGCCAGCGCCGCCCGCCAGCCGTCCAGTGCGAACGTGTGCGTGACCAGGTCGTCGACCGGGAACGCCGGGTCGGCCAGCCACTCCACCACCTGCGCCATCGTCGGGCGCCCGCCGAGCGACTCCTCCGGACCGGAGTTGACCGTGCCCTGGACCGTGAGCTGCCGGTTCCATACCAGTGACCAGTCCACCGACTGGCGCCCGGCGCTGCCGACCAGCACCAGCATCCCGGTGGGCCGCAGCACGTGCAGCGACAGGTCGAGGGTCGAGCTGAGGGCGACGCAGTCGAAGACCACGTCGACGCCCTGTTCCAGGATCGGCGTACGGGTCAGCCGGGGCCGGATCACCCGCCCGCCGTGCTCGGCGGCGATCGCCTCCACGACCCGCGGTCCGGGTTCCAGCGTGCGCGACGCGCCGGCGAGCAGGGCGCGCTCCCGGCTGAAGGCTCCCGGCCCGACGGCCGTGATGTCCAGGTCGGGATGCAGGCGGCGCAGCGCGGCGATGAGCAGCAGCCCGATCGTGCCGGGGCCGATCACCACGGCCCGGTCACCGCGCCGCGGCCAGCGCAGGGCGGCGTGCAGCGCGATCGAGGCCGGTTCGGCGAGGACCGCGCGGCGTGACGGAACCGCGCCGACCGGGTGCAGTTGCGTCTGGTGCGCGACGACCACCTCACCCCAGCCGCCGCCCAGCGCCGCGTCGAAACCCTGGGTGGGCGACCGGCATCCGGTGGTGCCGGGCTGGTCGAAGCGCTCGCAGACGTACGGGTACCCGTCCCGGCACGACCGGCACGGCTCGAACCCGCGGTGCACGCACGACAGCACCGGGTCCACGGCCACCCGATCGCCCTCCCGCACGCTCGTCACGCCCGGCCCGGCCGCCTCCACCACGGCGACGATCTCGTGCCCGAGGATCTGCCGCCGCGCCGAGTAGTACGCGCTCAGCACCGGCGACGACTTGGCATGGGCCACGGCGGTGTCGCTGCCGCAGATGCCGGAGAGCTCGGGCCGCAGCCGCACCCAGCCGGGCGCCCGCGGCAGCACCGGCTCCGGAACGTCGTCCCGCAGCGAGAGCAGGCCCGCGACACCCCAGCCGGCTCGGCTGCCGGCGCCGCGCGGGAAGGTCTGTGCGGCAGCGGTCATCAGGTAGCGGGGGATGGTCAGATCGGTGAGGACGGCACGCATCGGTCCTCCGGGGGCGCTCGGGAGACTGTCCAGGCATGGTGCCATCGATCACCGTCGCCGGGAAGCCTCCGCGGTTACGCCGTGGGCGAGATATCGGCGTGTTCATCCCCTATGCCCTGGCTGTCTTGCCAAGATCCGCGGGTGCCTTTCAGCGTCGCCATCACCGCCGTCCTTGCTGCCGCCCTCGCTCTACCGGCGGCCGTTCCCACCCCTCAGCCGGCTTCCGGCGCTGCCTCGGCGCCGGGGCGGGAGCGCTCGGCGCCCGTGCGGGAGCACTCGGAGCCGGCCGAGGTCGCGGCGGAGCTGGATCGGGTGCTGGCTGATCGGCGGCTGGCGGGGGCGACCGTGGTGGGTGAGGTGCGGGAGGAGGGGAGCGGCGTGATCGTGTGGGCGCGCGACCCGGATCGGCGGGTGCTGCCCGCGTCGAACCAGAAGCTGCTGACGGCGGCCGCGGCCCTGGAGATCCTCGGCCCGGAGTACCGGTTCCGCACCGAGGTCCGGAACACCGGCACCATCGGCGCCGGCACGCTGCGCGGCGATCTCTTCCTGGTCGGGCGGGGAGATCCCACCATGACGTACGCCCGATACGACACGCTCGCCACCGCCGTAGCGAAGTCCGGTGTCACCCGGATCACCGGCCGGCTCGTCGCCGACGACTCCTGGTTCGATGGTGTTCCGCTCGGACTCGACTGGTCCTGGCAGGACGAGCCGTTCGCGGACACCGCCCCGATCTCCGCCCTCACCTTCGCGGCGAACGATCGGCTCGACAACGCCGCCGTCGAGGTCCGCTACCGGCCGGGCGCCGCCGGGAAACCACCGGTGCTCACCCTGCACCCGCCGACCACAACGGTCCGGCTGGTGAACCGCGCCGTCAGCGGAAGGACCGGGGCCGTCGCCGTGACCCGTGATCACGGGGCCGGGACGATCGTGGTGAGCGGGACGGTCACCTCGGCCGGCACAGAGCTGGTGTCCGTTCCCGATCCGGCGGCGACCTCTGCCGACGTGTTCCGCGCGGCGTTGCGCCGGCACGGGGTCGAGCTCGTTCGCCGTACTGAAAGAGGGTCTGCACCGGCAACGGCCGTGACCGTGATCGCTCAGGTCTCCGACCCCCTGGCCCGGGTGTTGCCCACGTTCCTCAAGCTCTCGAACAACGGCATTGCCGAACTGCTGGTCAAGGCGATGAGCCGGGCCGCGGCACCGGGCGTGCCGGGAAGCTGGCCGGGCGGGCTGACCGCGATGTCGACCGCCCTCGCCGGCCTCGGCGCCGACCCGGCGGCGCTCACCCTGGGTGACGGTTCCGGGCTGAGCCGGCGTAACTGGGTCACCGCCAGGCAGCTCACCACCGTCCTCGTCGCCGCCCGCGAACGCACCTGGTTCCCCGCCTGGTACGCGGCCCTGCCGATCGCCGCGGACCCGGATCCGTCGGTCGGAGGCACCCTGCGCGATCGGATGCGGAACACCGCCGCGGCCGGGAACGTGCACGCGAAGACCGGCACGCTCACCGGTGTCAACGCGCTCTCCGGCTATGTCACGGCGGGTGACGGGCGGCGCCTGGTCTTCTCGGTGATCGCGAACAACGCGGTGGCCGGAGTGAGCGATCTCCTCGACCGGATCCCGATCACCCTGGCCGGGATTCAGCGGTCAGAAAGTGGCCGCTATGACCGTTACCGTTCGGGGGGTGACCGTGCGAACGCTCGACCGGCGATCCCTCAACCGCGCCACCCTGGCCCGGCAACTGCTGCTGCGGCGGGCCGATCTGACCGTGCCGGAAGCCCTGACCAGGCTCGGCGGGCTCCAGGCGCAGACGCCGCACACCTGGTACGTGGGGTTGTGGAGCCGGCTCGAGAACTACACGCCGGAGCCCACCGGGCAGCTGCTGATCGACCGGGCGATCGTCCGGATGGCGCTGATGCGCTCGACGATCCACCTGGTCACCGCTGATGACTGCCGATGGTTGCGCCCGCTCGTCGAACCGGTGATCGTCCGGAGCACGATGGGCGTTTTCGGCCGCCATCTCAAAGGGGTAGAGCGTGAGCGGCTGGTCGCCGCGGCGCGTGCGGTGCTCGCGGTCAAGCCGATGATCTTCAGTGAGCTGGGCCGCGCGCTCGCACCGGAGTTTCCCGGGCACGATCCGGCGGCGCTGGCCCAGGCGGTACGCGCGTGGTTGCCGCTGGTGCAGGTGCCGCCGCGCGGGGTGTGGGGGAGCAGTGGCCGGCCCGCGCACGTACCGATCGAGCAGTGGCTGGGCGGGCCGGTCGAGAAGGACCCGCCGGTCGACGAGTTGTTCCGGCGCTATCTGGCCGCGTTCGGGCCGGCCACCGTACGCGACGCGCAGCAGTGGTCGGGCCTGACGAAGCTCGCCGAGGTGGCCGACCGGCTCCGGCCCGCGCTGGTGACGTTCCGCGACGAACAGGGCCGGGAGCTCTTCGACCTGCCGGACGCGTCCCGTCCCGATGCGGAGACACCCGCGCCGGTCCGTTTCCTGTACGACTTCGACAACCTGCTGCTCTCCCACGCCGATCGCAGCCGGGTGGTGACCGTCGACTACACGGTGCAGGGGTGGGGTGGCGGCAACATGGAGCAGCCACGGTCGATCCTCGTCGACGGTTTCGTGGCCGCCACCTGGAAGATCACCGGTGGGACGCTGACCGTACGGCCGTTCCGGTCACTGACCGCCGGAGAGCGGGCTGGCGTCGAACAGGAGGGGGCGGCGCTGCTGGCGTTCCATGCGCCCCGCGCCGCCCACGAGATCGTCTTCCTGCCCTAGGACCTGCTGGTGGCGCCGGGGCTGGTGGTGGGTTCGGCGCCGAGTTCGGTGCCGCCGCCCGTGCCGGGGGAGACGATGCTCGACTTCAGGGCGTCGGTGTCCTGGCAGATCGTCTGCACCTTGAGGATCGCCGGGCCGACCTCGGCGGTCACCGTGGCCTCCTCGAAGGTGCCGGCCGCGGCCCCGGCCCGCAGCACGGCGGACTCCAGCACGTTCACCGCGCTGGTGATCAGGCTGCTCTGCGACGTCTTGCCGGCGGCGACGATCGCCGCGCCGGTCGTGGTGTCGAGGTCGCGGCCCTCCTCGCCAAGGGTCGCCTGGCGCGCGAGGACGCAGGTGGTCCGGGTGCCCTCGTCCAGGCCGGGGGTGATGGCCGGGGTGGTTCGATCGCCGCCGGGTGAGGCGGTCCCGCTCTCGGAAGCGCAGCCGAACAGCCCTAGAAGGGTGCACAGGGCGACAGCTGCGGTGGTGGATCTGCGCATGGCGGGAGGCTACCCATGCCGCCGTCCTGCCTTCCGCCCGGCGTTTCCGGGTGTGACCTGCGTCTGTTCCGGCCGTTACCTCTTATACCGTCTCGGACCCCTGCGCCGTCCCGGCCCAGATCTCGCCGCTGACTGTCAGGGCGAACGAGGGGCCGGGGCGGTCCGCCTGCCACCCCTGCGCGCGGGCCCGGCGGATCACGGCCGCGACGATCGACGGCACCACCGACACCCCGGCGGCGCCGATCCAGTTGCTCGGATGGGCACCCGGCATCGTCGCGATCAGCACCGCCCCCCGCCGGTCGGCCCGCTCGACCGCGAACGACAGCGGCGTCGCCGCGACACCCTGCGGGTACGTCGGCCGCCTGCGGACCCGCCACCGGTAGGCGAGGCCGTCGACGGTGATCACCCGGGAACCCTTCTTCACCAGAGCCATGACCATCTACCTTCCCCCGCTCGGGTGACCGCAACCCGGGTGGGCCGGTCACTGAGTTCTACGCCACGGTTTTCGCGCCACCGCGGAGGGCAGAGCGGACGGGGGATTGCGGTTGAATGGGACATCCGGCTCGGCCGGGAAGGGGAGCGGAGATGAGCGACGTCGACCGGTCCGCGCTCAGGCCGTACCGGGTGCGGGTGCCGCGCGGGGATCTGACCGACCTGCGGCGGCGGCTCGCGCGTACCCGCTGGCCCGAGCCGGCGCCGGCACCCGGCCACGGGATCGCCCTGGACGTGGTGCAGGACCTGTGCGGTTACTGGGCCGAGGGCTACCAGTGGCGGGTCACCCAGTGGCGCCTCAACACGGTGCCGCAGTACATGGTCACGCTCGACGGCCTGGACTTCCACGTGCTCCACGCCCGCTCCCGGCACCCCGGCGCGCTGCCGCTGATCCTCACCCACGGCTGGCCGGGCTCGGTCCTGGAGCTGCTCGGCCTGGTCAGCCCGCTCATCGATCCGCCCGACCCCGCCGACGCCTTCGACGTCGTGATCCCCTCCCTCCCGGGGTACGGCTTCAGCGCCAAACCGGCCGAGCCGGGCTGGGGCATCACCCGCATCGCCGGGGCCTGGGCGGAGCTGATGGCCAAACTCGGCTACTCGCGATACGGAGCGGCCGGCAGCGACTGGGGCACGAGCATCTCCAGCGAGCTGGCATTGAGGGATCCCGACCACGTCGCCGGGATCCACCTCGTCCCGCCGCTGGCCGGCCCCGAGCCCGGCTCAGCGGGTGATCTCACCGATGCCGAGCGGGCCGCCCTGGACACGCTGATCGAGCGGGGGCGCACCTCCTCGGCGTACTCCGAGATCCACCGCACCGCGTCGCAGACCGCCGGGTACTCCCTGGTCGACTCGCCGGCCGGCCTGTGCGCCTGGATGGCGGAGAAGATGCTGGCCTGGAGCGACGGCGGGCTCACCCGCGACCAGATCCTCGACCAGGTCACCCTCTACTGGCTGACCGGCACGGCGGCGTCCTCGGCCCGCCTCTACGCCGAAAGCATCGACCAGGTCACCGGGTGGATCACCGGGAAGGCGGCCGAGCCCGTGCCGGTGCCCGTCGGCGCCTCGATCTTCCCCGCCGAGGTGCCGCGCCCGTCGCGGCGCTGGGCCGAGCGGCGTTATCCCGACATCCGCCACTGGTCCGAACACGATCGCGGCGGTCACTTCCCGGCCCTGGAGGTTCCCGACCTCCTCGTCGACGACCTCCGCACCTTCTTCCGCACAGTCCGCTGAGAGCCAGCTGGCTCTGAGGGGTGTGTGCGGGGCGCCGAGGCCCCTCTCAGAGCCAGCTGGCTTTGAGGGGTGTGTGCGGGGCGCCGAGGCCCCGCTCAGAGCCAGCTGGCTTTGAGGGGTGTGTGTGGGGCGCCGAGGCCCCGCTCAGAGCCAGCTGGTGTGCCTGTCGGGGCTGCTTTCGAGGCGGTGGGCGTACGTCTCAAGGGGTTGGGGGTGGGGTGGGAATGTGGGGGAAGGCAGCGGACTGCCGCGCCGGAGAGGGCACGGCAGTCCGGGACGGTGGATCAGCCGCAGGTGTTCAGGGCGGACTGGAGCGCCGTCTTCTCCGCCGACTGGAGCTTGAGCGCCCAGTAGTACTTCACCGCGATCCACATCCTCGCGTAGGTGCACCGGTACGAGGAGACCGACGGCTGCCACGTCGACGGGTCCTGGTCGCCCTTGGACTGGTTCACGTTGTCGGTGACCGCGATCAGCTGCGGGCGGGTCAGGTCGTTCGCGAAACTCTGTCGCTTGCTGGTGGTCCACGCGCTGGCGCCGGACCGCCACGCCTCGGCCAGCGGCACCACGTGGTCGATGTCCACGTCCGAGGCGGCGCTCCAGGTCGCACCGTCGTACGGCGAGTACCAGGAGCCGGAGGTCGCGGCGCACGCCGAGCTGGTCACCACGTTGCTGCCGTCGCGCTTGAGGACGGTCTCGCGTGTGTTGCAGGTGCCGGAGATCGTGATCCAGTGGGGGAACAGGTCACGGTCGTAGGTGGAGGCGTTCGCCTCCGCGCCCACGGTCAGCGCGTTGAGATAGGTCTGCGCGGTGGCCTTGGACGGGATGCCGGTCGGCGCGGCCTGCGCGGGGGTGGTGAGCGCGGCCGTGGCCAGGGCACCGGCGATCAGGCCGGCGACGAGCCGGGGGATGAGGGGACGTACGGACAGGTGCATGTGAGCTCCCATCGAGCGGTCTGTGTCCTGATCGGACGACATAGAACTACGGGAGCCGAGAGTCATTCGGATGTTGATGGACGTGAATTTCTTGTGTCAGAACACACTGGTACAAAGCCGTGTGCGCCACCGGTGCCTGGCACGTGAGGCGTACAGTTGCCGTTCACCGCTCCGGTCGACCGTGCCCGAACCGGGGTGCCTGACCCTCACCCTTAGGTCATGATGCGACTGGGCGACCATCGCAGAACTCGAGGAGCACAGTGCCGTTAACCCCCGCCGACATTCACAACGTGGAGTTCCCGAAGACCTCCCTCGGCAAGCGAGGCTATGACGAGGAGCAGGTCGACGCCCTCCTGGACGAGGTCAGCCAGGAGATGATCCGGCTTCTGGAGGAGAACGACGCCCTCCAGCGCCAGGCCCGCCTCAGCGCGGCGGCCGGTGAGGCCGAGGTGTCCGGCAACATCCAGGCCGAGTTCTCGGCGGCGGCCGCCGAGCTGGACCGGGCCCGTCGCGCGTGCGACCTCGCCGAGCAGAACGCTCGGTTGATGGAGCGCCAGCTCGACCAGGCCCGCCGGTCCGCCGTCCCGCAGCCCCCGGCCTTCGGCGGGGAGAACCTCGACCGCGTGATGGCGCTGGCCCAGCGGACCGCCGACGACCACCTGCTGGAGGCGCGCGAGGAGTCGCACGCGCTGATCGCCGACGCCCAGTTGCGTTCCGAGCAGATCGCGGGTGAGGCACGAAAGCTGTCGAGCGACATCGGGCACGACGCCCAGCGCAACCACACCGAGGCGGTGGCCACGACGCAGGCCAGGCGCGCCGACCTCCTCCGGGAGATCGACGAGCTGACCCGCCTCGCCGTGGGCTACCGCGCCGCCCTGGCCGACCACCTGTCGCACCAGTCCGAGCGCCTCGGCGGCGAGGCCGACGTAGTCAGTACCTGACCCGGCCGCCGAGACGGGACCGTCAGTACTTGAACTGACCGACCAGGCCGTGCAGCGTGGAGCTCATCCGCGCCAGCTCGGCCACCGACTGCTGGGTGGAGACGATCCCGTTCGACGTCTCGCTGACCGCCGTCGACACCGTGGCGAGGCTGCCGGACACCGTACGGCTGCTCAGCGACGCCTCGTTGACGTTGCGCGCCATCTCCGACGTGGTGGCCGTCTGCTCCTCGACCGCCGAGGCGATCGTCATCTGGTAGTCGTTGACCCGGCTCACGATCTCGCTCATCCGGCTGATCGCCTCGCTGGTGGCGGACGCGCTCAGCTGGATGTCTGCCACCCGCTTGCTGATGTCCTCGGTTGCCCGGGCGGTCTCCTGGGCCAGCTCCTTGACCTCGCTGGCGACCACCGCGAAACCCTTGCCGGACTCACCCGCGCGGGCCGCCTCGATGGTGGCGTTGAGGGCCAGCAGGTTCGTCTGCTCGGCGATCTGCGTGATGAACTTGACGACGTTGGTGATCTCCGCGGAGGACTGCCCGAGCTCGACGACCGTACGGCTGGCCTCGCCGGCGACCCGGACCGCTTCGACGCCGGCCTGACTCGCGTCGGACGTGTTGGTGGCGATCTCGCGGATCGACGCACCCATCTCCTCGGCGCCCGCGGCGACGGTTGCCAGAGCGTCGCTCATCGTCGCCGTCGCGTCGGACACCCCGCCGACCTCGCGCGAGGTCTGCTCGGCCGAGCCGGCGATCTGGCGGGTTCCGCTGGACAGCTCCTCGCTGGCGGCGGCCAGAGCGGTCGCCTGGTCCCCGATCTGCCCGACGATGCCGCCCAGCTTCACGACGAACCGGTTGAAGGTCGCACCGAGCGTCCCGAACTCGTCCTTGCGCGACTCGTCGACGCGGCTGGTCAGGTCACCCTCGCCGTCGGCGATCTCCGCCATCCGGCCGGTCAGCGTGGACAGTGGCAGCAGGATGCTGCGCGCCAGCCGCCAGGCGAGGAACAGCACGAGCAGGGCGGCGAGGAGGATGCCGCCGATGATGACGGTCCGCGACGTCTCGGCCGTCTCCCGGGTGGTGGTGGCCCGCTCGGCGAGCAGGCCGGCCTCGGCGTCGGCCATCGTGGTCATCAGGGCACGGATCTTGTCCATGACCTCCTTGCCCTGGCCGGTCAGCACGACCGCCCGGGCGGCGCCGAAGCCCTCGGTGCGGCGGAGCTCGATCGTCTCGGCGAGCTCGTCGAACTTCGCCCGGACCAGCGGGCGGAGCTCAGCGATCCGCTCCTGCTGGGTGGCGTTGTCCGCGGTCAGCCCGGCGACGTCGTCGATCAGCCCGGTGACCTTCTTGGCGGCCGCGGTGTAGGGCGCCAGGTAGGCGTCCTCACCGGTGATCAGGAACCCGCGCTGGCCGGTCTCGGCGTCCTTGAGCGCCCCGTCGATGACCTCCAGGCCCTCGAGCACCTGGTAGGTGTGCGCGACCTGACCGCTGCTCTGCTCCAGGGTGTCCGTGTTGCGGTACGCCAGGGCGCCGACACCGCAGAGCACCACCAGGGGTACGGCGAACGAGGCGACCAGCCGCGTGGTGACACGATGCATCCAATCCATGGAAAGCAGGGCTCCTTCTCACTTAACCGGGTTCAGAAAGACAACCTGCCGATCGACCACGGTCAGCTGGACATGAGAATGATGCCGAGACGATCGCTGGGATCAGGGCGACCACGGGCGGGGAAGCCACCCGCGCGGTCAGTGTTCCTCGGTGTGCTCGGTCTCGTACACGTCGGGGATGCCGTCGTGGTCGGCGTCGACGCTCTCGGCGGCGTGGATGCGCCGGTACACCCGGTTACGGGCGCGCAGCACGACGGCGGCCAGCAATGAGGCGGCCAGCGACCCGGTCAGAACGGCGACCTTGACGTGGTCCTCGCGGGGGTTGCCGGTGCCGAACGCCAGCTCACCGATGAGCAGGGAGACGGTGAAGCCGAGCCCGCCGAGCATGGCCAGGCCGATCACGTCGGCCCAGCTCAGCCCGTCGTCGAGGCTGGCCCGGGTGAACCGCGCGACCAGCCACGTCGCCGCGGTGATGCCGATGGTCTTACCGATCACCAGACCGGCCATGATGCCGAGGGCGACCGAGTCGGTCAGCGACGCGCCGAGACCGCTGAGCCCGCCGATGGTCACGCCGGCGGACAGCAGGGCGAACACCGGCACGGCGAACCCCGACGACAGCGGCCGGAACCGGTGCTCGAAGTGCTCCGCCAGGCCGGGGCCAGCGTCCGGGCCACCGGCGGCGTCGCTGCGCACGACCGGCACGGTGAACGCCAGCAGCACCCCGGCGACGGTGGCGTGCACCCCGGACTCGTGCATCAGCACCCACGTCGCGGCAGCCAGCGGCAGCAGCAGCCACCACGAGCGGACCCGCCGCTGCACCAGCACGCCGAACACCGCCAGTGGCACGAGCATCCCCAGCAACGGCAGCACCGACAGCTGGGCGGTGTAGAACACGGCGATGATCGCGATGGCGAGCAGGTCGTCGACCACCGCGAGGGTGAGCAGGAACGTCCGCAGCCCGGCGGGGAGATGCCGCCCCACGACGGCCAGTACCGCGAGGGCGAAGGCGATGTCGGTCGCGGTGGGGATCGCCCAGCCGCGCAGCGCGCCGTCACCAGTGCCGAGGTTGAGCGCCGTGTAGATCAGGGCCGGCACGATCACGCCACCAACGGCGGCGGCCACGGGGACGGCGGCCCGCCGCGGGTCGCGCAGGTCCCCGGCGACGAACTCCCGCTTGAGTTCCAAGCCGGCGACGAAGAAGAAGATGGCCAGGAGGCCATCGGCCGCCCACGTCGCCAGGCTGAGGTCGAGATGCCAGGCCGCCGGGCCCACCGTGAACTCCCGCAACGCCTCGTACGACGACGCCCACGGCGAGTTCGCCCAGACCAGCGCCACCAGCGCGGCGGCCAGCAGCAGCGCCCCGCCGATGGTCTCCTGGCGCAGGATCTCGCCGACCCGGCGAGCCTCGAACCAGGAACCGCGCTGGAACAGAGAGCTGTTGCTCACGAAGGTGCTCGCTTTCAGGGTCGGGCCGGCCAACTGCCGACCAGACTTCCCGGCGCACCAGAGTTCACCCTATCCCAACACGAGCCGTCCGCCGGGGGCTTGTCGCCCCCGCGCCGCAGCCGAAGCGCGGCAGTTGAAGCGCCGGTGTCAGGCTGCTTCCATCGCCGGCTCGTAGCTGCGCCAGCAGTTCTTGCCGTGGTGCTTCGCCGCGTACATGGCCAGGTCGGCCTCGCGCAGCAGCGCCTCCACGTCCTCGTCGGCGGTGGCGCAGGCCACCCCGATGCTGGCGTGGGCGCGGATGGCCTGCCCGCCGACCGCCACCGGGATCTCCAGGTTCTGCAGGATCCGCTGGGCGGTCTGCTCGGCGCAGGCGAAGTCGCAGTCGCGCAGCAGTACGGCGAACTCGTCCCCGCCGAGGCGGGCCACCAGGTCATCGGTGCGCACCGACGCGTTCAGGTGGTCCGCGACGCCGGCCAGCAGCGTGTCGCCGGCCGCGTGCCCGAGCGTGTCGTTCACCGCTTTGAAGCCGTCCAGGTCGATGAGCAGCAGGGACACCGTGCCGGTCTGGCTGCCCTCGAGGGTCTCGGCGACCTGCTCGTGGAAGTGCGTCCGGTTGGCCAGCCCGGTCAGCCCGTCGTAGTGCGCCTGGTGCCGCAGCCGGGTCTCGTGCTCCCGCAGCTCGGCGAGCGTGACGTCGAGCTCGGAGATGAGCCGGGTGTTGTCGTGGAAGGCGACCAGCTGCCGGGCGGCGACCAGCGCCACGATCGCGCCGAGGCCGACGACGACGCCCCACACCCGGATGCCGATGCCCCCGCCGAAGCCGTCGCGCAGGACGGCGACCATCGAGGTGAAGACGACGACGATGGACCCGTACGGAAGAAGGCTGTAACGCTTGCGCCGCCGTGAGCCGAACGCGGTCTGGTCGAAGCCGGCGATGATCTGCTGGGTGCGGGGGCCGGCGGCGATCAGCAGCGACGGCAGGAATCGGATGGCGAAGACGTAGGCGGGCAGTGCCGTCTCGAGGTCACTGGGTGCGGCGAAGAAGCCGATGCCGTTCACGATCGCCGAGGCGATCATCGGGAAGGCCGCCGCCTTGTGCATCGGTGCGTTGCCGCTGAGGATCAGCTTGACCGAGGCGAAGGCCGCGGTGAGGATGACCGCGCCCGCGGCGATGGTGGCGACCAGGCCGTCGTCGGTGGCGTTCTCCGGTGAGACGGTGAAGACCCAGGCCACCACCGCCCCGCCGACGAGGACGGTGGCCGAGTCCAGCCAGAACGCCATCCGTTCGCGGGCCGACCGGTGCGGATGGGGGTGGATCAGCATCACCACGATGATTCCGGTGAGGCCGATGGCGAAACAGATGCTCTGCACCACGCCGCCGTTGGTGGTCCCCTGGTCCTTGCCGAGGAACGAGGTGACGGTCTGTGTGGTGTCGCCGACCACGAACAGGCAGCCGGCGATCGTGAGGATCCGCCAGAACCGGCGGATCGGGCCGGTGGCGATCCGGGCGACCCGCCACGACGAGTAGGCGAGCAGGACGTCCAGCGGCACCTGGAACAGCCAGAAGGCCTGGACGCGGGTGTTGGTGTCGTCGATCAGGAAGAGCAGCAGAATACCGATGGCTGTCCACCAGCAGGCCGCGGTGAGCAGCCGGTCGCGGCGGATCACGGGCGTGACGATCTCCCGCCGCGATCCCCGTCTCGACGAACTCATCAGTTGCGCTCCCTGCCCTGTCGTGGTCACCGCAGGACAGGATCGGCGGGATCGGGCCGAGCTTGAGAATTCCGGGTATGTGTACGGCCGTACACACGATGTGTACGATCGTACGCATGTCCGCCGCACCCCGATCCGCCGCCGCGCCCACCCGCCAGGCGCGGTACGCCAGAGCCGCCGTCGCCGCGGTCTTTCTCACCAACGGCGCTCTGTACGCCAACGTCGTACCCCGATTTCCCCAGCTCAAAGCCGACCTGGACCTGTCGAACACGGCTCTCGGCGCGGCCATCGCCGCGATGCCGCTCGGCGCACTGCTGGCCGGCCTGCTCGCCGCCGCCGCGATCCAGCGCTTCCGCTCGTCCCGGGTCGCCTCGATCGGCATCGTCCTGCTCGCCGCCGCCATGTTCCTCGTGGCGTTCGTGCCGAACGGTTTCGCTCTGGCCGCCGTCATGTTCACGGCCGGCGCCCTCGACGCTGTGATCGACGTCGCGCAGAACGCACACGGCCTGCGCGTCCAGCGCCGCTACGGCCGGTCGATCGTCAACTCGTTCCACGGCCTCTGGAGCATCGGTGCGGTCCTCGGCGGCCTGATGGGCTCGGCCGCGGCCGGGCTCGACGTGCCGCTTACCCTGCACCTCGGTTTCTCCGCCGTGCTGTTCAGCGCGGTCGCGATCGTGGCGTTGCGCTTCATGCTCCCCGGCCCGGACGGCGCCGATCCCGCACCTGCCACCACCGATACCGGCACCGCCACCGCCGCTCCCGGCACGCCCGGAGGCAAGAAGTGGTCCGGCCCGGCCGTGCGCATGCTCGCGGTCCTCGGCGTGCTCGCCGCCTGCGGTGCCCTCGTCGAGGACGCCGGCGCCTCGTGGGGTGCGATCTACCTGCGTGACGAGCTGGCCACCGGCGCGGCCGCGGCGGGCCTCGCCTTCGTCGCCCTCCAGGTCGCGATGACCGCCGGCCGGCTCACCGGTGACCGCGTCGTCGACCGGTACGGCCAGCGCACCGTCGTGCGTACCGGAGGCATCCTCACCGCCGCCGGCATGGGCCTCGCTCTCGCGTTCCCGTCACTCGGCACGACGCTTGCCGGTTTCGCCCTCGCCGGGCTCGGTGTCGCCACCCTCGTGCCGGCCGCCATGCACACCGCCGACGAGTTGCCGGGTCTCCCGCCCGGCCTTGGCCTGACCGTGGTCAGCTGGCTGCTGCGGGTCGGCTTCCTGCTGTCACCGCCGCTCGTCGGCCTGGTCGCCGACCAGAGCAGCCTGCGCGTGGGCCTGCTCACCGTCGTCGTCGCCGGCGTGGTCACGGCCATCTTCGCGCGAGTCCTGGTCAACCGCACCGAACCCGCACACTGAGGCGGGCCGCCGCACGGCAGGATGGCGGCATGGCGAATGAGATGAGCGACGCGCAGTGGCGGGCCTTCCTCGGCCACGGCACCCGTACCGGGAAACTGGCCACCACCCGCGCCGACGGCTCCGCGCACGTGGTGCCGATCTGGTTCGTCCTCGACGGCGACGACCTGGTGTTCAACACCGGGGCGTCGACCGTCAAGGGACGCAACCTGACCCGCGATCCACGGGCCACCATCTGCGTCGACGAGGAGGCCGCACCCTACGCCTACGTCACCGTCCGTGGCCGGGCAACGCTGAGCACAGACGTCGACGGCATGCGCGAATGGTCCACCAGAATCGCCGAACGCTACATGGGCCCCGGCCGGGCCGCCGAGTACGGCGCCCGCAACGCTGTCGACGGCGAGTTGCTGGTCCGCCTGCGCATCGAGCGCGTCAGCGCCTTCACCGGGGTCGCGGACTGACCGTTTCGAGCCATTCCCGCCGGGTGATCGCGTACTCGACCTCACCCTCCTCCGCACCCGGCAGCGGTTCGTCCCACTCCGGGTGGAAGGTGCGCACGTGCCGCATACCGACCGCCGCCATCACACCGCGTGACCCCGCGTTGACGGCCATGGTCAGCGCGATCACCCGCTCCTGCCCGGCGTCCTCGAACGCGTACCTCAGCAGCTCCCGCGACGCCTCACTGGCGAATCCCCGCCGCCAGCAGCGCCGCATCACCCGATAACCGAGCTCCGCGACGCCCGGCTCGGCGCGCCCGTGCTCATCCTGCGCAGGCGGCAGCATCATCAGCCCCACGAATCCGTCCGGCTTCTCCTCGCCCGCGAACGCCATCCAGAAGCCCAGCCCGTCGACCATGCGCCCCTCGGCCATCCGGTTCGCGTGGGCGCCGACCACCTCGTCGCGGGGCCGCGCCCGCCCGAACAGATACCGCAGCACCTCCGGATCAGAATCCAGTTCCACCTCGAGATCGAGGTGCCGGTCGGCGAGCGGGACGAGCAGGAGGCGGTCGGTGCGCAGGATCGGCTGGGGCATGCGCCCCAGCGTCACACAACGGTCAAATGCTTTTTCCGTACGATCGGAGCACTGTTCCCCGGCCGGATACTCCGATGATCCCCGCTCAGTCGTTGAGCCAGCCGAGAACCGACTGGACGTCGGGTCCCACGCCCACCGCCACCGTGCACGCCGCGGCCAGGCCACCGGCGATCAGGGCGGCGAGCAGCAGCCGGTTGCCGTGGGCGTACCGGGTGATCAGCAGGATCGCTGTGGCGACAACGGAGAGGCCGGCCACCAGCGGGCCCATGCTGAGTGTCCAGCCGACCGGCAGCGCCCACGCCCAGCCGCTGAGCATGTCGGCGTCCTCGTCGATCAGGAAGGGGAGCGAGGAGAACTCCGCGGCACGGTCCACAGCGAGGGTCAGGCAGAACACGAACCACGCCAGCCCGGCGAACTGGGCGGCCGCCAGCAGCAGCCCTCCGGTGGCGGTGCGGTGGCGCCGGGGCGCGGAGACTGCGGTCATCGGCGCATCGTAGACGACGTGGCGAGGCGTGCGCCGTTTCGCGCCGACGGGTGCGGGGCCGGCTTCAGGCCGGCGTGCGGGTGACGAGGAGTCAGCCGACCGCCTGACCAGCGCGCCGGCACTGCGCGGCGCCCACGCACTCCGCCAGCCCTTTCAGGGCGGCGCGCAGCTCGGTGATCCGCTCCGGGTCGAGCTTCCCGGCCAGGTTGAGCATCTGGTACGGGTCGGAGCGGCGGTCGTAGTACTCCCGGGTGCCGTCCACGTACTCGACATAGGTGAACGATCGCGTCCGCAGCGCGTCGTACGTCGGCGGGGTGTTCTCCGAGTACCGCTGATAGTCCGGGTCGGCGGGATCGGCGGCGGGGTCGCCGTGCTCGATCAGCGCGGCGGTACGCCACTGCGCCGGGGTCTCACCCGCGAGCAGCTGCCGGAGGCTGCGCCCGTCCACGGCGGCGGGAACCTCGACGCCGGCCAGGTCGGCGAAGGTGGGGCGCAGGTCGATGTTCTCCGCCGGTGCCCGAGCGACGTGCCCAGCCCTCACCCCGTACCCGGCGGCGACGAGCGGCACGTTCACGTCGGTGTCGAACGCGGTCTGCTTGCCGGCGTTCAAGCGGTGATCGCCGAGGTGATAGCCGTTGTCCGAGCTGAAGATCACCACGGTCTCGTCCGCGATCCCGGCTGTGGTGAGCGTGCTTCGCAGCGAACCCAGCATGCGGTCGATCGCCTGCACCGACTGGACCCGCTTGCGGAAGGCCCGATCGAACTGCACGTGCAGCGCGGGCGTCAGCGGCGGGTGCTTCGCGAGCCACGGCGGCGCGTTGACCGGCACCCGGCCGTAGGCGGGAGTGCGCGGTGCCTTGAGGCCGGCGAAGGCGTTCGCGTCGCGCGGTGCCGGGGTGTACGGGTGGTGCGGCGTGTAGGTCGAGATCTCCACCAGGAACGGGATCCGCTTCGCCGCCGAGGTGGTGATGAAGCTGGTGGCCTTCGCGGCGAGCACGTCGGTCAGGTAGTCCTGCGGGCGTGAGCCGTACCGCCGGAGTTTCCCGTTCTCGTTCAGTGTGTAGTCGAAATTCGCGTAGTCGTTGCCTCCGCCGTACCACTCGGTCCAGCCCGGCGGCACGTACGGCCTGCCCCCGGCAAGGGTCTCCCTCGGCACGTACTCGTTGAGGTACTTGCCGAGGAAGGCGGTCCGGTAGCCGCCCTTCCGCAGGTCGGTGGCGAACGTCGATCTCTCCTGGCCACGCTCGTGGAAGAGCCGGAAACCGCCGTCCGCCCCGTGGTTCTTGATGATGCCGGTGTTGTGCGGGTACTGCCCGGTGAGGATCGACGCCCGCGACGGGCAGCAGAGCGAGTCGGTGACGGTGTAATCCGTGAACGTCGTGCCCTCCCGCTGCATCGCGAGCACGTTCGGCATGTACGGCACCAGGTTCGCCGCCAGGTCGTCGGCGAGCACGAACACGATGTTCGGCTTCGTCACGGTGCTCGGCTTCGTCACGGTGCTCGGCGGGATCGCCGGTGAGACGCTCACGGCGGGCGCCGGCAGGGACTCGGCAGGGGCCGCCCGGCTGCCGCTTCTCGCTGAGCAGGACGCCGTGATCAGCAGTGCCGCGACAAGAAGACCGGCAACGCCGCGGGGCTGAGAGGTCATGACGGTGCGGTTGCCGCCAGGGTGCGGGTGACGAGGAGCAGGTCCGCCGGGGAGAGGCCGTTGGGGTTGCGCACGGAATACTCGAAGTCGCACGTCAGGGTCTCGCCCTGCCACGTCCAGCCGGCCTCGTCGGCGAGGAGCTGGCGGGCGGCGTGGTCGGCGACGGCCGGGTCGCAGCCGGGGTTGCCGGCCGCCAGCAGGGCCGCCGCGACCTGCGGGATCGCCTCGTCGGGAACGGCGGCGTCGCCGAGGGCGGGGAGGATCAGCAGCAGCCGCTGGCCGGGAGTGCCCAGCGTGCCGTGGTCGACCAGGCGGCGTGCCTCCGGCCAGGACAGGCCGGGGCCGTGGCCGTGGCCCTCCATGGAGGCGATGCTGAGGCAGCGCCCGGTGTTCTCGGGCAGGACCACGTAGTCGTAGCCGCCCTCGAAGTCGGAGCCGTGCCAGGAGACGAAGGCCAGCGGCCCGAGGTTCAGCACCGGCCACGTGCCGGACTTGCGGACCTCGTCGTCGAAGGCCTCGAGGTCGTCGTCCTCGCCGTCGAAGAGCTCACCGACGAGGTCGGGCTCGGCGGCGCCGTCGACCAGGCTGAGCCAGAAGGCACGGCGGGTGAGCAGCCAGGTGCCGTCGGTCAGGATCTCCGGCGGTACGCCGTGGTATCGGCGCACGTAGTCGGTGGCCTGATCATGGTTCAGCATCCGAGGAGGGTATACGGCCCGGTCCCGCACGCGCGGACCCCGTGGTCCAGCAGGACCCGGTAGGACTTCTCCACGGCCTCGCGGCTGCCGGTCGCGATCGGCTGGTCGCCGGTCCGGCCGGCCCACAGGGTGAGCATCACCGCATCGGCGAGATCCACACCGGACAGTGCGCGCCAGACCGCGGTCACAGCGGAGTCCAGGGTGTGGTCGCGGTCGGCGCCGAGGTGGAGCGCGGCCACCGGGGCGACGTCGTCAAGCCGGTACGGCGGCGGCGGGGACTCATCGGACAGGCGGGGCCACACGACGGCGACGAGCCCGGGGATGTCCGCGGTGTCCCGGAAGTCGAAGCCGGCCGGGCGCGGGGGATTCCGGCCCGGTACCGCGGGGAAGGGTGCCGAGCAGGCAGCGCACCGGCCGCCCAGGTGATCACCCTGGCGGGCCAGTTCACCGGGCCGCTCCGCGGCGTGCACCACGTTGGCGAACGGGCCCATGGCGTACCGGGATCTGATCTCTCGCTTGATCTGCCGGGCGGCCTCGAACGCGCCGGGCCCGCGCAGGCGCAGCACCTCGGACGGCCCGTCGCACAGATAGCGGTCGAGGAGCGCGCGGGTCAGCACGTGGCCGTCCTCCGTGTACTCCGACCAGAGGAACCGGGTGTCACCGGGCGTCAGCTCGACGGCGTGGCGGCACTCGGCGCGCAGACCGGCCCACGCGACGGCCCGATCCACCTCGCGGGTCAGGCCCAGCCGCAGGCAGTCGGGTTTGAGCAGCAGGAACGCTTCCAAGTGTCCGATGATAGTCAGGCCGCGGCGGGGTAGGTGCCGGCGTCCGGTTCGAGGGGCTCCTGCCAGACGGCCCAGCGGGTGTCCGGCCCGAGCGACTTCGCCCGGTACATGGCCAGGCGGGCGCGGTGCACCAGCTCGTCGTGGGTCAGCTCGCCGGGGCCGGCGACCGCCACACCGATGGCGGCGGCCAGCGTGATCAGGCGCCCCTCCACGGCCACCGGGCCCAGGGCGGCCGCGATGCGCCCCGCCACGTCGTACGCCTGCGCGAAGCTCTTCGTCTCGGGCAGCACCACGGCGAACTCGTCGCCGCCGAGCCGGCAGGCCAGGCCGGGCAGCCGCACACATTGCCGCAGGACCTCGGCGAACGCCACCAGCACCTGGTCGCCGGACCTGCGCCCGAGAGTCTCGTTGATCTCCTTGAAGCCGTTCACGTCGATCATCAGGATCGCGGTGGACTGCCCGGTGCGGGCGTTGCGGGCGAGCGACCGGTACGACGCGGCCTGAAAGGCCCCGCGGCCGGCGAGCCCGGTCAGCCGGTCCGTGCGGATCCGCAGGAGCGCGTTCAGCATCGCCACCGGTGATCTGCGGCGGCCGGGCGGCGGCACGCGTCGCGTCCAGGTGTGCAAGGTGCCTCCTCAGCCGGTTCGGACGCGCAGTTGATCGGTACCGGGAAGGGCCACTTGAGAAACCGCCGACGTCAGAAGCCGGCCGATAGGATTTGCGGATGCCAGTACCGCAGACACATGACGAGGCCGTCGCCGCCGCCCACCGGCTCGCCGCGCACCTCGAACCCGGCGCGATCCAGCGCGACCGCGACGGCGCCACCGTCGTACCGCGCGAGGCGCTCGCCGCCCTCGACGACTCCGGCCTGCTCGGCATCTCGATCCCGGCCGCCGACGGTGGACCCGGTCTCGGACCGCGCACCCTCGCCGAGATCACCCGGATCATCGCGGCGGCGGACCCGGCCATCGCCCAGGTGCCGCAGGGCCACTACCTGATGGTCGACGTCCTGGCCCTGTACGGCGGGGCGGAGGCACGCAAGCGGCTCTTCGGGGATGTGCTGGCCGGGCGCCGGCTCGGGAACGGGCTCGCGGAGCGCGGCGGCAAGCACGCCCAGGACCTCAGGACCCGGATTTCCGGGGGGCTGCTCAGCGGCGTCAAGTACTACACGACGGGTGCGCTGACCAGCGCGTGGATCGCGGTCAGCGCCCTCGACGAGGATGACCGGGTGGTGCTGGCGTTCGTCGCCCGCGACGCCGAGGGCGTCAGCGTCGGCACCGACTGGGACATGCTCGGGCAGCGGGCGACGATCAGCGGGACGGCGACCTTCGCCGAGGTGCCGGTCGAGGAGGGGCTGCGCCTTCCGTACGCGGACGCGTTCACGGTGCCGCAGCAGCTCGGGGCGCGGGCGCAGCTGGTCCACACCGCGATCGAGGTGGGGATCGCGGGGGCCGCGCTGCGGGACGCCCGTGAATACCTGCGCGGGAAGGCGCGGCCGTCGACGGAGGCGGTCCGCGCGGGGGCTACCAGTGCGGCTGACGACCCGCACGTCCTGCACCGGTACGGGCGGCTTGTCAGCCGGGTTCGTGCTGCTGAGGCTCTGCTGGAGTCGTCCGCCCGTACCCTCGAGGAAGTAGGCCTGGTCCCCGCTGACGCTGACGCCGCCGCACGTGGCTCCCTCGCGGTCGCGGCGGCGAAGGCCTTCGGTAGTGAGATCGCGCTCGAGGCCGGGTCGGAGCTGTTCACGATGTGCGGTACCAGTTCGGCGGCGGCGAAATACGACCTGGACCGGCACTGGCGCAACGCGCGCACCCACAGCGTCCACGATCCGCTCGACTGGAAATACCACCACATCGCGGCGTACGAGCTCGCCGGCCGGCTCCCCCCGAACCACGGCCAGCTCTAATCCCAGCCGCCCCTTCCCGCCCCTTCCGCCCGTTAGTTACCCCCCTCAGCCCCAGCCGAGCGACCCAGCTGGCGCTGAGCGGGGCTTCTGGGCTCGTCGGTCCCCCCTCAGCACCAGCCGGGTGGCTCGGCTGGCGTTGAGTGGGGCTTTTCGGCTCGTCGGGCCCCGCTCAGCACCAGCTGGGCGGCTCGGCTGGCGTTGAGTGGGGCTTTTCGGCTCGTCGGGCCCCTCTCAGCCCCAGCCGGGTGGCTCGGCTGGCGTTGAGCGGGGCTTTTCGGCTCGTCGGTCCCCCTCAGCACCAGCCGGGCGGCTCGGCTGGCGTTGAGTGGGGCTTTTCGGCTCGTCCGGCCCCGCTCAGCACCAGCCCGCCGGCCCGGCTGGCTTCCAGTGCTGTGTCGGCGGGCGGGATGCAGCACTCAGCGCCAGCTGCGTCGGTGGGACTACGGCGCGAGTCGCGGGTCAGGCCAGGCGCCAGCGGAGTTCGGGGTCCCAGGGGCGTGTGCGGCAGGCAAGTGGGATGCCGGATCTCGTCTCGGCGCGGGCGCCCTCGGGGGAACAGTCCGCGAGGAGCTGGGCGATCTGCGGGGAGGTCGCGGTCGGAGTCGGAGCCGGCTGCCGGGTCGGTGATGTGGAGGCGGGTGGTTTGCGGGTCGGGTTGCGGGAGGGCGAGGCCGAAGTGGGCCTGGGTGAGGGTTTGGCGGAGAGCTTGCGGGCGGGCAGGCTCGTCCGCGCCGGGCTCGGTGAGCCGGTGGCCGACGGGGACGCCGGTGCCGACGGGGACGCCGACACGGAGTAGGGGGCCGTGGCGGTCCGGTCGGGGTCGTCGCCGGGCTGCGGGGTCGCCCACGACGGTTCGGCGGGGCGGTCGAGCATCCCCGCGACGATCATTCCGATGCTGAGCAGCGCCAGGAGCACCACGCCGGACACGACGAGCTGGCGCCGGTGGACGGGCAACGCAGGTGCGCCGGTTGCCACAGGCGCCGTGGCGGGCGACGGCGCGGACGAAGAGGGCGCGGGGGAGGGCGGCGCGGACGAAGGGGGCGCGGGGGAGGGCGGCGTGGACGGGGACGCCGCCGGCGACGCGGGGCGGCCGTGGATCATCAGGACAGCTTTGCCCGTACGCGATGATCTTGACTATCCGCCGAACCGGTGGGCGGAAGTGTCCGCTACGGCTTGCGGGCCACCCCGGCGTACCCGTCGACCGCCGGGCGATCCTCGGAGTCGGGCCGCCACAGCGGGGTCGGCACCACGCCCGGCTCGACGAGGTCCAGCCCGTCGAAGAACGAGGTGAAGTCGGCGACCTCGCGCAGGTGGTACGGCACCGCGCCGCTCTCGTTGTACTGCCGGTGCGACTCGATCACCCGCTCGCTGGTCGCCGTCCCGTCGGACATCGCCAGGTAGCTGCCGGACGGCAGGCCGGCGACGAGCTCCTGGACGATCCGGCGCGCCTCGGCGGGGTCCTCGACGTGCCCCATGACGCCGAGCAGCATCAGGGCCACCGGCTGGGAGAAGTCGAGGATCCGCGCGGCGGCCTCGAGGATCGCGCCGGTGTCCCGCAGGTCGTGGTCGATGTACTGGGTGACGCCGTCCGGGGTGCTGGTCAGCAGCGCCCGGGCGTGGGTCAGGACCAGCGGGTCGTTGTCGACGTAGACGATCTTCGCGTCGGAGGCGGCCCGCTGCGCGACCTCGTGGGTGTTGTCCGCCGTCGGCAGGCCGGTGCCGACGTCGAGGAACTGCCGGATCCCCTCGCCCGCCAGGAAGGTGACGGACCGGCGCAGGAAGGCCCGGGTGTGCCGGGCCGCGCCGACGATCTCCGGGAAGACCGCGCGGACCTGGTCACCGACGGCCCGGTCGGCGGCGAAGTTGTCCTTGCCGCCGAGCCAGTAGTTCCACACCCGCGCCGAATGGGGGATCTCGGCGTTCAGTTTGTCCACGATCGCGTCCGTCACGGCAGCAGTGTCCCGTTCGGCAAGGCCTCGCGCAACCCGCTGAATCCCAGCGAAGAATCGCAACCCGCTGAATCCCAGCGAAGAACCGCAACCCGCTGAATCCCAGCGAAGAACCGCGTCAGCTCTGGCCGGCATACCGGAAGGACGCGAAGACGACGTCGCCACTGTGCTCGAACCCGAGCCGCTCATAGAGCCGGATCGCACTGTCGTTGTCGTGCACCGCGTGCAGGAACGGCAGCTCACCGCGCGCCAGGATCCCCGCCGCGACGGCCATCGTGAGCCGGGCACCGAGCCCCTGGCCGCGGAACTCCGGATCGGTGCAGACGGCGCTGACCTCGGTCCAGCCGGGCATCCGCAGCCGTTCGCCGCCCATCGCGATCAGCCGCCCGTCGGGGGCACGGATGCCCAGGTAGCGGCCCAGGTCGATGGTCCGCTTGCGGAACGGGCCGGGCTGGGCGCGGGCGACCAGCTCCAGCATCTCCGGCACGTCGTGCTCGGTGAGCGCGACCGCTTCCGGATCCTCGACGCCGGTCATGCTCTGGCCGACCATCTGCACGCCGTGCATCACCGACTCGGTCTCCCAGCCGGCGAGCGGCGTGATCGACGGGCCGGTGAGCAGCGCCTGGTCGGTGAGCGCCGCCAGGTCGCGCCAGCCGGCCGGGTCACCGGGGTCGCGCAGCGCGCAGAACGGGGCGATCTCGGGCACGTATCGGGCGGCATCGCCGGAGGCCTCGGCGAAACACGCCTGCGGCCCGGAGAGGCTGGCCCACACGGGGTTGTTCAGCACACCCCCGACCCTGCCCCGTTCCGCCGCTTCGCGCCAGTAGATATCCGTCTAACCACCCACCGGGGATTGTCCGGCATCCGGCAGACAAACCCGCTCAGACGGTCACCACGGCCTGCTGCTCGGCGGGTGCCACGGCCATCGCCGGGATGTCGGCCGGCCACAGCGGCTTCGCGAACAGGTAGCCCTGGCCGTAGTCGCAGCCCATGGTGTCGAGCGCGGCGTGCTGGCCGGGCTCCTCGATGCCCTCGGCGACAACGGCGAGGTCGAGGTTGTGCGCCAGCGTGACGATCGTGTCGACGAGGGCGTGCTGCTGACGGCTGTGCAGGATGTCGTCGATGAACGACTTGTCCAGCTTCAGGACGTCGACCGGCATCTGCCGCAGGTAACTCAGGGAGGAGTAGCCCGTACCGAAGTCGTCGATCGCGATGCGCACGCCCATGGCCCGCAGGGCCTTGAGTTCCGCCAGGACCTTGTCGGCGTCGCGCAGCACCAGGCTCTCGGTGATCTCCAGCAGCAGCCACTCCGGGCGGGCGCCGGTGTCGGCGAGCGCCTGGCGGACCACGTCGGCGAAGTCGAGGTTGCGGAACTGCCGTGCCGACACGTTGACGCTGACGTACCGCAGGGTCATCGAGGGGTTCTCGGCCCGCCACTGGCCGAACTGGCGCAGGGCCTCACGCAGCACCCAGGTGCCGATGCCGACGATCGCGCCGCTCTCCTCGGCCGCCTCCACGAAGTGGTACGGCCCCAGCAGCCCCCGGGTCGGATGCTGCCACCGGACCAGGGCCTCGACCCCGGTGAGCCGCTTGTCGACGAGCTCGACGATCGGCTGGAACTGGAGCACGAACTGCTCGTCCTCGATCGCCTCGTGCAGGGCCGTACGCATCTCCAGCCGCTGCACCATCGCGTTGTGCAGGTCGGTCTGGTACCGCTGCCAGCTGCCCTTGCCGAGCCCCTTCGCCAGGTAGAGCGCGAGGTCGGAGTGGCGCAGCAGCTCGGTGGCGTTCTCCGCGTCCCGGCTGGTGGCGACGCCGATGCTGGCGGCGCCGCTGACCTGGTGCACGGTGCCGTCCGGGCCGGTCACCTCGATCGGCTGGGCCAGCGCGGCGAGCAGCAGCGCGGCCAGGTCCTCGGCGGCGTCGGCGCTGTCGCTCTGCTCCACGAGGACGGCGAACTCGTCCCCGCCCATCCGGGCGGCGGTGCTGCCGGCCCCGATCACCGCGGAGATCCGCTGTGCCACCGTGAGCAGCAGCTGGTCACCGACGGCGTGCCCGAGGGTGTCGTTGACCTCCTTGAAGTCGTCCAGGTCGACGAAGAGCACACCGAGGGTGGCACCGTCGCGGACGGCGACGCTGAACGCCTGTTCGAGGCGGTTCTTGAACAGCACCCGGTTGGCCAGGCCGGTCAGCGAGTCGTGGAACGCCTGGTGGGTGAGGTCGTCCTCGAGGCGGCGCCGCTCGGTCACGTCCCGCAGGGTGATCACGAGTCCGCGTACCGTCGGATCTTCTCGAAGATCGCGCAGATCGCACTCGATCTCCACGCGCCGCCCGTCCCGATGCGCAGCGAGGTCGATGCCGTCGAGGTCGCCGGCGCAGCGGCCGATGCGGGCCATGACCTCGCGCAGCGTTTCGAGGGAGTCCTCGGTGAACAGGTCGGCGAAGGGGTGACCGGTCGGGTCGGTGTGGTCGAAGAGGGCACCGGCGGACGGGCTCGCGTAGCGGATCGTGCCGTCGGCCTCCACGATCAGGATGACGTCGGCGGCGCTCTGGATCAGCGTACGGAAGTACGCCTCGGTGTCCCGCTTGCTCACCTCGGCGGTCAGCGCGATCCGCTCCAGCACCACGGTGACCTGCGCGCCGAGCGCCTCGAACGAGGGGCGCACCGCCTGCAGCACGTTCTGCGGACCGCCGACGATCATCACGCCGTAACCGCCGGAGGGCAGCGGCTGGATGCCGTAGAGGGCGTGGCTGAAACCGCCGGCCCCACCGTGCGGGAGATCCTCGGCCGGCATCAGCACGATCGTGTACTCGGGGTCGCCGGGGAACACGTGCGGCACCAGTTCCAGGTGGTAGGGCTGGTCAGCCGGCATGAGACGGGCGGCCGCGTGCTGCACGCTGATGCCGACGTCCTCGACTGTCGTGGCGGCGAACAGGGTGGCGCTGGCCTGGCGCAGCGCCCGCTCCCGGGCGCCGGCCTGCCGCTGCGCGAGGGCGAGGCCGGCGACCCGGCCCAGCACCAGCAGGAACATCACCGCGGCCGCGGCTGCTATCACCGGCGCGTCGACGACACCTCCGCGGGCGATCTCGATCTCGGCACCCTGGGCGTACTCGAGGGCGAGCACGGCCGGTGCGATCAGGGCGGCGGCAGCCAGCCAGAAGATGCGGTGCCGGCCCATGTCGAGCGACTCCTGCCCGGCGGGCACGGTGAGCGCCCGCATCGACGGCTGGAGTGCGACGTACCCCATCAGGCCGTAGAAGACGATCCAGCCGAGGTCGACCGGGCCGCCCAGCGCCCAGGCGCTGCTGAGCTGCGACTGACCGTAGAAGATGTCGGAGATCAGCAGGCCGACCATGGCGATCCCGATGGTGGTGACCGCGCCGCCCCGCCGGCCAGCGCCGGTCAGCATCCGCAGGATCATCGCCAGGACCAGCACGTCACCGAGCGGGTAGCCGATCGAGACCAGCTTCTCCAGCAGCGACAGCTCGTCGGAGCGGGTGAACGGGGCGATCCAGTACACCCAGGCGAGCAACCCCAGGCCGACAGTGGGCACCAGCGCGTCGAGCAGCGCGCCGCGGTTCGTGCCGCCGCCCGCGCGGGCCCGGATGAACATCAGCAGCCCGGCGGTGAGCAGCGGGTACACCAGCAGGTAGAAGAGGTCGGCGAAGCCGGGGAAGTCCGGCTGGTCACCGAGCGCCAGCACCAGGTTGTACCAGGTGTCGCCGGTGGTGAAGCAGGCGAGCGCGGCGCTGATCAGATACCACGGCGCCTTGCGTTCCGGCTGGTTCAGCCGGACACCCACGAGGACCATGGCGGCGCAGGAGTAGCCCAGCGCGGCCCAGGTGTAGAGGTGGGCGCCCGGCAGCGCGTAGTAGACGCCGGTGAGCACCAGGATCCAGGCGCCGAAGCACGCACGAGCTGTTCGCGTCGACAAGGCGTACTCCGATCAGGCGGCGGCGGGGTTGCCGAATGCCCGTATCGGGAGCGCGACCGCCGACCTGAGATCACGTACCGGGCCGCACCCGTCCGGCAACCTGCCCGCAACCGATCAGCCGGCCAGAGCGTCCACCAGCCGCCGTCCGGAGCCCGCGAGGTTCCATCGCTCGGCGAGCGCGAGCAGCGCGTCCGGGTCGCGCGGCGCCTTCGGCAGGGCCGGATCGAAATCCGGCAGGGGCACGTCGTGGGCGACCTTGCAGACCGGCAGGGCTTTGGCGAGATAGTCGCGCGCCGCGTCGAGCTTGTTCCGTACGCCGGGAGCGAACCCGGCGCCCGGATCGTCGAGGGCCGCGAGGATCTCCTCCACCCCGCCGTACCGCTCGATCAGCCGGGCCGCCGTCTTCTCCCCGACGCCGGCCACCCCGGGCAGGCCGTCGCTCGGGTCGCCCCGCATGGCGGCGAAGTCCGCGTACCACCGGGCGGGCACGCCGTACTTCGCCCGCACCAGGGCCTCGTCGGCGTCCTCCAGCTTGGCCACGCCACGCCCGCAGTAGAGCAGCCGGGTGCCCCGCGCGTCGTCGACCAGCTGGAACAGGTCACGGTCGCCGGAGACCACCTCGACCGGTGCGGGCTGACCGGTGGCGAGCGTGCCGAGCACGTCGTCCGCCTCGTACCCGTCCACGCCGAACGCCGGGATGCCGATCGCCGCGAGCACCTCCAGCAGCACCGGAACCTGCCGCTCCAGCGACGACGGCACCACCTCGACGTCGCCGTGCGCCACCCGGTGCTTCTTGTACGACGGAACCAGCTCCACCCGCCACGCCGGCCGCCAGCTCGCGTCCAGCGCGCAGACCAGCCGGTCGGGCTGCCGCGTCCGGATCAGCTGGGCCAGCATGTCCATGAAGCCGCGGATCGCGTTGACCGGTTCCCCGGCGGGGGTCTGCGCGGCTTTCTCCGGAATGCCGTGAAAGGCACGGAAGTACAGACTGGGGGCGTCGACTGCCAGCAGTGGTCTGGTCACCGCAACACCCTATGCGCCCGCCTACCCCAGCAGGCACGCTGGCGGCATGAGCGAGCTTGCGAGCGAATCATCGGGCTCAGTTTTCAGCTCATGGCGACGCCGGAGCGCAGCGGAGGTGGCGGTATGAGTGAGCTTGCGAGCGAATCATCGGGCTCAGTTTTCAGCTCATGGCGACGCCGGAGCGCAGCGGAGGTGGCGGCATGAGCCGTTCGCTGTCGTACGCCGACGCGGTGCGCATTTTGGGCGGGCAGAGCCAGGCTGTGACTGTGATCGACCGGGCCACCGGTGGCCTGCTGCTCGCCGCCACGGCGGGTGGCAGTGCGCTCGCCCTGAGCCTGTTCGACGCGAGGTCCGAACTCTTCCGGACGACGCAGGGCCTCGTCGCGGACCTGGGGGACCGGCTGGCCGGGCTGAACCGGATCGACCGTACGCAGCGCCTGGCAGCGGGCCACGCCGCCCTGGTGACCTGCGCCTACTTCGGTGCCCTCCCGTCACCGGAGATCACCGGCACCGAGCTGGTGCACCTGGCCACCGGCGCCCGGCCCGGCGGCGAACGGCTGGGCGACCTGGCCCGTGCACTCCTGCACTCCGACGTGCCGATGCCCGCACCCCACCAGCCGTACGAGGACCTCCTCACCGAGCTGGAAGCCTTCTACCGTCGCCTCTCCGACTCGGTGCTGCGCTTCCTCTCCGGCCTCGCGGCATGGGACGACCTCGGCGGGGCCGATCGTGACCGGATCGGCAGCGCGCTGCGCGGCGCCGTCGTCGAGAAGGCGCTGGCCGACTACCAGTCCGGCTTCCGGCGGATGGCCGGTGACGTCCCCGAGTTCGGGTTCTGGGTCAACCTCCTCGACCACCAGGCCACCCGCCGCCGGATGGACGAGCTGACCGTCGGTGTCGCCGCACTGCGCGAATCCCTCGGTTCCCTCGCACCGCGGCGAGCCGCCGCCGAGAAACGGACCGCACTCTCCCGCGCCTACACCGCCGCCCTGCTCGACCCGGTGCTCGACGCGGAGAGCGGCGACGCCGGCCCGAACATCCCGGACATCGCCTCCTCCTACATCAACCCGTCGTTCCGGGTCTCGGCCGTCACCCCGCAGGTCCCGCTCGCCGCCGAGGAGTGGTGGGAACAGGTGCCGGCGCAGGACGACCTCATGCGCTTCCTGGTCGGTCACCTGACGTCGATGCCGGCAACGGCCGGCCCCCTGCTGCTGCTCGGCCAGCCGGGATCGGGCAAGTCGCTGCTCACCCGGATGCTCGCCGCCACCCTGCCGCCCGAGGACTTCGCCGTGGTCCGGGTTCCGCTGCGTGACGTGCCCGCCGACGCGAGCCTCCAGGTGCAGATCGAGCAGGCGATCTTCGACGCCACGGGGGAGCGGGCGACCTGGCCGGAGGTGGTCGGCGCGATCCCGGGGGCGCTGCCCGTGGTGCTGCTGGACGGCTTCGACGAGTTGCTCCAGGCCACCGGCGTCAGCCAGTGGGACTACCTGCAGAACGTCGCCCGGTTCCAGGCCCGGGAGGCCGCCGAGGGCCGGGCGGTCGCGGTCGTCGTCACTACCCGCACCGCTGTCGCCGATCGTGCGCGCCCGGTGCCGGACACGGTGGCTCTGCGACTGGAGCCGTTCACCGACGAGCAGATCGCGCGGTGGCTCACCGTCTGGAACACCGCGAACGAGGCGTATTTCCGGGCCGCCGGCCTGCTGCCGCTGTCGCTCGCGGCGGTGACCGGCCATCCGGAGCTCGCTTCGCAACCTCTCCTGCTGCTGATGCTGGCCATCTACGACGCCCAGGACAACGCGCTGGCCGCCGGTGCCGCTACCGACCTCGACCAGGCCGACCTCTACGAGCGCCTGCTGAGCAGGTTCGCGTGGCGCGAGGTCCTGAAGGAGGGCGCGGGCCACCCGGAGAGCCACCGCCAAGTGCTGGTCGAGGAGGAACTGCTGCGCCTGTCACTCGTCGCGTTCGCCGCCTTCAACCGCGGGCGCCAGTGGGTCACCGAGGCCGACCTCGACGCCGACCTGCCTGTGCTGCTGCGCACCGGAACCACCGGACCGGCCGCGACAGTGCGACGGGTGCTGACCGTGGGAGAAACTGTCCTCGGCCGCTTCTTCTTCATCCATGAGGCACGCGCGAGGCGCGACGGACAGGCACTGCAGACGTACGAGTTCCTGCACGCCACCTTCGGCGAGTACCTGGGTGCCCGGGCTCTGGAGCGGGAGCTCGCCGATCTCGTCGAGGACGACCTCCGGCAGAGCCGCCGCAGCCGGACAGCGCCCACCGACGACGACTACCTGCACGCGCTGCTGTCGTTCTCGCCGATCAGCCAGCGCCGTACCCTGCTGGACTTCCTCACCGACCGGCTCGCCGGCTGGCCCACCCAGCGGCGCGACGCGCTCCGGCCGATGCTCCTGGGCCTGTTCCACCGTGCCCTGGACCCCCGCGAGCGCGGCCGGTACGCCGACTACGCACCGGCGCCGCTGTCCCTCCCGGCCCGCCACGCCGTCTACTCGGCCAACCTCGTCCTGCTCCTGGTCGCCACCGGCGCCGCGCTGACCACCGACGAGCTGTTCCCGGACACCGACGACCGGATCGACGAGTGGCGGCGTCTCACCCTGCTCTGGAGATCACAGCTTCGGGTCGACGCGTGGAGCCGCCTGGTCGGCACGATCGGGGTTCAGCGGCAGTGGGCCGGCGAGCAGCGCGTGCTGGTGCTGTCCCGGGACACCTCGTGGCCCAACGCCGCAGCACCGGCCTCGGACCTGTACTGGACGCGGGACGTGCTGACCGCCGACAAGGACGACCCGGAGTTCCTGCGCGGTCACTTCTCCTGGACGCAGGGCAACGACCGCCTGCGACAGTGGCAGGCCAACTTCCACTGCGACCCGCTGGAGGACCTCGCCCGGCACGCGCTCGAGCCGCTGGAGACGGCGTTCGAGGACGCGGTCATCATCGTGCACGGCTATTGGCAGGACCGTGCGATCTCGGCGGCGCAGTCACTGATCACCCTCTGGCTGCGCCTCTCGGTCGACTCCGAGCCCGAGGAACTGCTCGACGCCTTCCGGGTTGCCATCGACATCGCCTGGCGAGGCTTCCCCCCGACCGGCGTCGACGCGCGCCGGACCTACCGGATCATCGTGCTGCGCGCTCTGCGTGACAACCAGGTGCGGCTAGGTCCCGCCGCGTGCGCCGAGCTCCGGCACCGATTCGAGGCCAGAACCGCGACCCGCGAACCAGACGATCTTGCCGCGCTCATCAACCGGATCCTCGGCGCCGCCCCCGCTTGAGCGGTGCCGCCCCCGCTTGAGCGGTGCCGCCCCCGCTTGAGCGGCGCCGAGGACCTCGTCATTCGTTGTGCAGGACGCTGGCGATCGTCAGCCGCGCCGCTCGGCGGGCCGGCAGCAGTGCGCCCACCACAGCGATCAGCACCCCGCTGAGCGCCATCAGCGCCAGCGTGCCCGGGTCCCAGACCTGTAGGACGTAATCCGGCAGGCGAATCTTCGCGGCGTCCGCGGCGAGCGGCACGACCACACCGTGCGCCGCCATCCCGAGTGGCATGCCGATGATTCCGCCGACCACCCCCAGCGCCGCCATCGAGGTGACCGTCATCGTCACCACCTGCCGGGGTGTCATCCCGATCGACTTCAGCATGCCCAGGTCACGGCGCCGGTCGTGGACGTTGAGGGCGACCGTGTTCAGCACGCCCAGCGCCGCCACCGTCGCCAGCAGCACCCCGAGCACGGTGGAGAACGTCGTCACCACGATGGCGAACTCGTTCCCGCCGAGGTTGCTCCAGGCGTCCAGGCCGGGTTCGGCGGCGTCCACCGCGGCGATGTAGGCGTCCAGGTCGGTGCCGTCGGTGACCTGCACCTGATAGAAGAAGTCCTGCGGCTGTGTGTTGTCGAAGGTGCGCCACTGCGCGAACAGGCCGTCCGGCCCCGGGAAGCCGCGCACCGTCTCACCCACCACGGTGTAGGTGCTGCGCACCCCGCCGATCTCCAGGTTGAGCTGCTCGCCGATCGTCAGCCCGCGTTCGTTGAGGAGCTGGCTCGGCGCGACCACCTCGTCCGCGGCCTCGATCCAGCGCCCCTCCAGCACCTGGTCCTTGTAGCCCATCTCGGCGACGTCCCCGCGGGCGAAGTTGACGAGGATCGGCTCGCTGTCGCCGAGGCGGGTCACCTCCCGCCCGACGACCACCGCGACGCGTTCGGCGCCGGGGATGCCGCGCAGCATCTGCTCGACCTCGGCATCCGTCTTCGTGGTGACCGGGCCCATGCCCAGCGGGTCGGCGCGCACCGCGATGTCGCCACCGGAGAGGTCACCCACCTCGGCCACCCGGATGATCGAGTCGGAAAGGCCGGCGGCGAACGTCACCGTGACCACGCCGAGCAGCAGCGACGCCATGGTCAGGGCGGTGCGGCCGGGCCGGGCGAACGGCAGGCCGAGTCCGAGGCTGACGGCGCGCGGGAGCCGCGTACCCGAGAGTTTGCGCTGGACCCGCAATCCACGCCCGCGGCGCGGCGCGGCGCCGGCGCTGATCGCCTCGGCCGCGGAAAGGCTGTGGGCGCGCCGGGCGGGAAGCATCGCGGCCAGAAGGACCAGGGCGAGTACGCCCAGTGGCGTCACGATCTGGACCCAGGCCGACACCCCGGCGTCACCGTAGCCCAGCCCCTGGAACGTGTCGGACAGCATCGGTTCCGCCGCCATCGTGCCCAGCACCACGCCGAGCACCGCGGCGACCATGGCCGGCACCGTCACCATGGTCAGGTAGACCGCGACCACCTGCCGCGGTGTGAAGCCGATCGACTTGAGCACCCCGATGTGCCGGAAGCCGGAGACCACCGCGCCGCTCACCACGTTGCCCACGATGATCACCGCGACCAGCAGGCCGAGCACGCCGAAGGTGCCGAAGAACGGCAGGTAGGTGCCGGGCTGCGCGGCCGCCTGCTCCTTCAGGACGGTGTACGGCTGGGCCGCGATCAGCGCACCGGCGGGAAGCCCCGTGGTCACCCCGGCGAGGCGCTGATCGACGGCGGCCTTGGTCGAGACGTCGCCGGTGAAACGGTAGAGGACCTGCGTACCCGTCGGTTTCAGCGCCGCCATCTGCTCCGGCGTCACCCAGCCGTCCGCCGACCCGCTCATGCTGTGGGCCCAGCCGACCACGGTGAACGCCTGCCCGCCCAGGGTGACCGATTTCGCCTCGTCGATGAACTGGAGGGCGAAGTCCTCGGTCTGCGGCGTCTCGTTCAGCACGATCTCGCCGGTCGCGGACGGCCATCGCCCCCGCCACAGGTTCAGCTGGTCGACCTCTCCACCGGGGCCGGCCCGCCCCGCCACCGTCATCGGCCCGTTCGGCCCGGGCCTCGGGCGATCGTCCGCCGGTTCCAGCACCACCTGCCCGAACGGGCCGCTCATCGCCTCCACCCCAGTACGGGCTCCGGCGAGCTGCGCGTCCGTCACCTTCCCCGGGTCGTACGCGGCGATCGCGTGCGCACCCTTCTGCTGGGCGAACGCCCTGTCGAACGGCGCCGACGCCGCGTCCAGCAGAGCCAGCGACACCACCACTGTGCTCGTCGAGAGCAGCACCACCAGGAAGATGACGA
This sequence comes from Actinoplanes sp. GCM10030250, assembly GCF_042666575.1. Lineage (NCBI taxonomy): Bacteria > Bacillati > Actinomycetota > Actinomycetes > Micromonosporales > Micromonosporaceae > Actinoplanes > Actinoplanes sp. GCM10030250. The sequence goes on from NZ_JBHTDO010000008.1 coordinate 45,505, forward strand.
AGGTCTGCAGCTTGCGCCGCCGCACCGCCGCCCGGGCGGCGGTCCAGACGGCGTTCACACCCGGTCCAGGGCGGACTCGCGGGCGATCCGGCCGTCGGCCAGCTCGATCAACCGGCTGGCGCACCGGTGGGCGAGCCGCTCGTCGTGCGTGACGATCAGCAGCGTCTGACCGATCTGGTTCAGGTCGAGCAGCAGGTCCATCACCTGGTCGCCGGCCTTGCTGTCCAGCGCGCCGGTCGGCTCGTCGGCGAGCAGCAGCGCCGGCCGGTTCATCAGCGCCCGGGCTACCGCGACCCGCTGCCGCTCGCCCCCGCTGAGCGCCGCCGGGTAGTTGTTGCGCCGGTCGGCGATGCCCAGTTCGTCGAGCAGTTCCAGGGCACGCTTGCGGGCGGCGCCGGCCGAGGTGCCGGTGAGCTGGGCGGCGAGCGCCACGTTGTCCAGCGCCGGCAGGTCGTCCAGCAGGTTGAAGAACTGGAAGATCATGCCGAGGTGGTGCCTGCGGAACAGCGCCAGCCTCGTCTCGTTCATCTCGTCGAGCCTCTCGTTGTGGACGGTGATCTGCCCGGCGCTCGGCCGGTCCAGCCCGGCGATCATGTTGAGCAGCGTGGACTTGCCGCATCCGGACGGGCCCATCACCGCCACCGCCTCGCCGGCGCGGATCTCCAGCGAAACGCCGTCCAGCGCGATCGTGTCCCCGTACTCCTTGCGGACGCCGTCGAGACGCACCACTGGGGTATCTGTTGTCATGGGTGGGACGCTACGTAGCCCGTACCCTAAAAGGCATCGGCCGCTGGATGCATCCATCCACGGTTGTCATACCGTGGATGTACTCGCGTCGGCGCCCGGGTTGATGCGCCGGATGGCGGCGATCTGCGAAGGTGTGCGTCGTGGAACTGGTGTGGCTCTCGATCGCGCTCGCCGCCGCGGTCTGCGCCGCCGCCGGGCTGGGCATCGCGCTGGTGCGTGCCCGCCGCCGGCATCTGCGGGCCATGGGCGAGCGCGGCTGGCTGCTGGAACGCGAGCGGGAGACCGCCACCCGGGTGGCCGTCGACGAGGAGCGGGCGCGCATCGCCCGCGAGCTGCACGACATCGTCAGCCACAACGTCAGCGTCATGATCGTGCAGGCGGGCGCGGCCCGCGAGGTGTTGGCCACGCTGCCGGGCGAGGCGGCGAGGGCGCTCACCGAGGTCGAGCGCGCCGGGCGGACCACCATGACCGAGCTGCGGCACCTGCTGGGGCTTCTGGCGCCGGCCGCGGACGGCGAAGAACAAGATCTCGAGGGTACGGGACTCGCGCCCCAGCCCACCCTGAGCAGCCTCAGCCCGCTGATCGACCGGATCGCGTTCGCCGGACTGCCCGTGGAGGTGCGGGTGTCGGGGGAGCGGCGGCCCCTGCCCTCGGGGATCGACGTGACCGCCTATCGGATCGTGCAGGAGGCGCTGACCAACGCCCTCAAACACGGCACCGGCGGGAAGGCCGAGGTCACCATCCGGTACGCGGACCATGCTCTCCGCGTCGAAGTCCTCACCACCGGCCCGAGCGTGCTGTCGGGCTCGCTGCCCGGCCCCCTGTCCGGCTTGTCCGGCTCCTTGTCCGGCCCCCTGTCCGGCTCCCTGCAGGGCGATTCCATGTCGGCCGGTGCGGGTGCCGGCCGCGGCCTGATCGGGCTTCGCCAGCGGGTGGCCGTCTACGGCGGCGACCTGGACGCCCGGCGCCGGCTCGGCGGTGGCTACCGGGTCCGTGCCCGCATCCCCCTGGAGGCCCGCCCGTGACCGGCCCGCCCTCGCCCGTGACCGGCCCGCCCTCGCCCGTGACCGGCCCGCCCTCGCCCGTGACCGGCCCGCCCGCGTCTGATCCGCCCGTGACCGGCCCGCCCGCGTCTGATCCGCCCGTGACCGGCCCGCGCGTTCTCATCGTCGATGATCAGGAATTAATCCGCACCGGTTTCCGGCTCATCCTCACCGCCCGCGGCATCGAGGTGGTCGGCGAGGCCTCCGACGGCGCCACCGCTGTCGCCGCCGAGCAACGGCTCCGCCCCGACGTGGTTCTGATGGACATCCGCATGCCCGGCATGGACGGCCTCGAAGCCACCCGCCGCATCCTGGCCCGCAACCCGGCCTGCCGCATCCTCATGCTCACCACGTTCGACCTCGACCGCTACGTCTACTCGGCACTGGCCATCGGCGCCAGCGGCTTCCTCCTCAAAGACGTCACCGCCGATCACCTGGCCGCCTCGGTCCGGCTGGTGGGCACCGGCGACGCCCTGCTCGCCCCGTCCATCACCCGCCGCCTGGTCCAGCGCTTCGCCGCCACCGCCGACGAGCCACCCGCCGTGCACCGCGACCTGACCGCGCTGACACCCCGCGAGCGTGAGGTGCTCGCCCTGCTGGGCCGCGGCCTCTCCAACACCGAACTGGCCGAAACCCTGACCCTGAGCGAGGCAACGGTGAAAACCCACGTCGCCCGGATCTTCGCCAAGCTGGAACTACGAGACCGCGCCCAGGCGGTCGTCCTCGCCTACGAAACCGGCCTGGTAACCCCCGGCGACACCTGACCCGTTCCAGGCCCGCACCCGCGTCCCGGCGGGCATAGTCAACTCACGGACCCGGCGCGGGCGCCTTTCAGCGATGCTGAACGACCGTTAAGCTCGGCGCATGACCGTGGACCGACTGCTTCCCACCCCCGAAGCACATGACCTCCTCGACCTCACCCGCGACCTCGCCACCCGCGAACTCGCACCCCGGGTCGACGACTTCGAGGCACGCGGAGAGTTCCCCCGCGACGTCCTGCGCACGCTGGGACGATCCGGGCTCCTCGGCCTGCCGTACCCGGAAGCCGACGGCGGCTCCGCCCAGCCGTACGAGGTCTACCTCCAGGTCCTGGAAATCCTCGCCGGCACCTGGCTGGGAATCGCCGAAGCGGTAAGCGTGCACACCCTCTCCTGCTTCCCGGTCGCGGGCTTCGGCACCGAACGCCAGCGCAAAATGCTCCCCGACATGCTCGGCGGCGAACTCCTCGGCGCCTACTGCCTCTCCGAACCCCAGGGCGGCTCCGACGCCGCGGCCCTGACCACCAAGGCCGTAGCCGACGGCGACACCTGGCTGGTCAACGGCACCAAGGCCTGGATCACTCACGGCGGCCGCGCTGACTTCTACAACCTGTTCTGCCGCACCGGCGGCCCCGGCCCCCGCGGCATCTCCTGCCTCCTCGCCGACGCCGACACCCCCGGCCTCCTCCCGCAGCAACCCGAACGGCTCATGGGCCTGCGCTCCTCGGCCCCCGCCCAAATCGTCCTCGAAGACGCCCGAATCCCCCGCGACCGCCTGGTCGGCGCAGACGGCGAAGGTTTCGCCATCGCCATGAAGGCCCTCGACGCCGGCCGCCTCGGCATCGCAGCCTGCGCCGTCGGCCTGGCCCAGGCAGCAGTCGACTACGCCACCGCCTACGCCCGCGAACGCGAACAGTTCGGCCGCCCCATCGGCCGCTTCCAGGGCATCGGCTTCATGCTCGCCGACATGGCCACCCAGGTCTCAGCAGCCCGCGCCCTCCTCCTCTCAGCCGCCCGCCTCAAGGACGCCGGCCGCCCGTTCTCCATCGAAGCGGCAAAGGCCAAACTTTTCGCCACCGACGCAGCCATGCGCGTCACCACAGACGCCGTCCAGGTACTCGGCGGCTACGGCTACGTCAGCGACCACCCCGTCGAACGCTGGTTCCGCGAAGCCAAAGTCCTCCAAATCGTCGAAGGCACCAACCAAATCCAACGCCTCGTGATCGCCCGCTCCATGACCGGCTGACCCCCACCCCACCCGTCCCATTCGCCGGTCGGGCGCCAACCGTGACACGCTCGCCAAGCTGACCGCCGCCCTCGGCCGCCCTCGGCCGACTTCGCCCGTCGCCCGTCGCCCGTCGCCCGTCGCCCGTCGCCCGTCGCGGGTCGCCGGTCACCTCGTTGCCCGTCGTCCCTTGCTCGTCGCGCTCCCGCCACGCTTGCGATCAAGGCTCGACGGCGGCTGCGAAGCGCCGAACCAGCGTGGGTAGCCGCACACGTTGGCGTTACGTGTGCGCTGACAAGGCCCCTGACGTGGGCAGACGCGCACGCAACCTCAATGTGCGCTCCTACTTACGCCCGCCACCTCAACGTGCGCTTCTACCTATGCCCGCCACCTCAACGTGCGCTTCTACCTATGCCCGCCACCTCAACGTGCGCTTCTACCTATGCCCGCCACCCCAACGTGCGCTCCTACCTACGCCGGCCACTGCCACCACCCCGTCAGGCGCTCCGCTGCCGGGCCGTCTCACAAGGTTGCGGCTCACCGCCCACGGCCAGCCCAGCCGCGATCTTGTCCACCGCGGTAATGGCACCGAAAGCGAGCAGCCGAACCAACCGCCCGTCCTCCCCTTGCTCCACACCTCCCCGCCACGCACCCACAGCGACGTCGGTAAGCCGATAAGGCGCAATCGCCGCAAGCAGCACCAGCCGCACAGCCGGCCGCTCCTCCAACTCCACATCACCCAGAAGCCGCCCCGGCCAGTCACTACCGATCGCCGGATGACCGCCGTCCCACCCCTCCACTACTCCGGCCACGACTTCCCTGGCGTCCTCGCTGAGCAGGTCACCACCCCTATGAGCAGCGGTGCGGAAAGCCGCGTACGCCGTACCGATGAAGGGGTTGTCCCTCGCCCAAGCCGGAGAACCGCCCGCCGCAGCACGGCCGAGCAACCGCAAACTGTCTCCCGGCCGCACCGGGCGGCGCACCCGGCGCGACAGTGCCGCCCCCGCCAGACGGCGCAGCGGGCTCACCACCACGTCCCCCGCCGGACCGGGAAGCGACGGCAGGATCGATCCCGGCCGCAGCGCGTCGACCATGCGGTTGATGAAGTGGTTGACCAGCACGGTGCCCACAAACTCCGCGGTTTCCCCCGCCGGGAAAGGCACAGCGCCAGCAGGCGACGGCGCCGCGCCGCCCGGCAACGATGCCGCGCCGCCCGGCAACGATGCCGCGCCGCCCGGCAACGGCGCCGCACCGCCCGCCAACGGCGCCGCACCAGCAGGGAACGGGCGTGAACCAGTAGCCCAGCCAATCAGCGCGGCGTCGGCCGGATCGTCGGGAGGCTCACCGCGCAAAACCGCCCGCGCCAGCCGATGAGAACCGGTCGCGTGCAGCAACACACCATGCGCATCAATGCAGAACGGACACCGGTTGGCGACCGCCACAGCAAGGGCGACAGCCTCCTTACGCGCACGCGGGGCCGCACCGGCAAGCATCGACTCCCGCAGCAGCGACCAGGTAGCGGCGTGCAGATCCGGTGCCGCCATGAGGTGCGGCGCGAACGGCGCGCCCAGCTCGCGGCGCGACTGGGCGAAGACGAGGGCGGGCGTCCCGGTGGCAGATGCGACCGGGTCGGGGCTGATGTACCGGTACGGCTCAGGCATGCGCCCATCCTGCGAGCCGCCGCCCTCCATCCGCGTCCCCCCGCGGGGGTGTTCCTGCGGCGCCGTCTACCCCCTCGGGGGTACGCCGAGACTGCTCCCACGGAGGGATGCCAAGCAGCAGACCGCTCGTTTACCGTCCACATGTGAGAGTGCAATGGCGTGATGCAGCCCTGGCCGCAGCCGCAGGGCTGGCCGCGGTCGCGGGTGCGGTGATCGCGCCCCCGGGACGGTCGGCCCTCGACGCGGGCGGGTTGGCGCTGCTGCTGGCCTCCGCGGCGGCTCTTGTCGTGCGCAGGCTCGCGCCGGTGCCCGTGCTGGTCGTGACCGCTGCGGCCCTGGTGGCATACATGGTGGCCGGCTATCCCGGGTTCGGCCCGGCTGTGCCGGTGATGGTCGCGGCCCACACCGTCGTCTCCGAGGGCCACCGGCGGGCAGCGGGGGCGGCTGTCGTGGCGCTGCTGGCGATCGGGCCGGCGGCTGAGTTCCTGCTGGCCGGCGGCGGCCGCGAGGCGACCCAGCGCTGGCTGTTGCTGCTGGGCTGGATCGTCGCGTCCGCGGTGATGGCCGAGGTCCTGGTGCAGCACCGGGCTTACCTTGCTCAGGCTGAGCAGCGCGCCGCCGAGGCCGAGCGAACCCGTGAGGAGGCAGCCCGCCGCCGCGCCGGTGAGGAACGCCTGCGCATCGCCCGTGAGCTGCACGATTCGCTCACCCATTGCATTTCGATCATCAAGGTTCAGGCGGGCGTCGCGGTGCATCTGGCCCGTAAGAGCGGCGATCCGGTGCCGCCCGCGCTGCTCGCGATTCAGGACGCCGGCGCCGAGGCGATGCGCGAGTTGCGGGCCACCCTCGACGTGCTGCACGGCGACGAGCCCGAGCACGGGCTGCATCAGCTCAAGGAGCTGGTCGACCGCGCCGGCCTGGCCGGTGTGCCGGTCACGGTGACGGTCCGTGGTCATGAGCGCGAGCTGCCGGGCCCGGTCTCCGCCACGGGTTACCGCATAGTGCAGGAGTCCCTCACCAACGTCGGCCGCCACGCCGGGCAGGCCCCCGCGACCGTGCTGCTCGACTACGGCGACAACGACCTGACGGTGGAGATCACCGACGAGGGCACCGGTCCGCCGGGCCGGCCGGTTGCGCCGGGCCGCGGCCTCAGTGGCATGGCTGAGCGGGTGGCCGGGCTGGGCGGTTCGCTGGATGCCGGGTGGGGCCCTGCGGGCGGCTTTCTGGTACGGGCAAAGCTGCCCCTGATCGTCCCGGAGCAGCAGTGATCCGGGTGCTGCTGGTCGACGACCAGCCGATGATCCGGGCGGGATTCCGGGCTCTGCTCGAGGCCGAAAACGACATCGACGTGGTCGGAGAGGCCGGCGACGGCGCTCAGGGGGTGCGGCTCGCCACCTCGCTGCTGCCCGACGTGGTGCTCGCCGACATCCGGATGCCCGTCCTGGACGGCATCGAGGCGACCCGCCGGATCGCCGCCGACCCGCGCCTGACCGCGGTGCACGTGGTGATCCTGACCAACTTCGGCGTCGACGACCACGTCTACGCAGCTCTGCGAGCAGGCGCCGCGGGCTTCCTCGTCAAGGACAGCGACCCGGACGACCTGCTGCACGGGATCCGCCTGGCGGCCCGCGGTGACGCGCTGCTGTCCCCGGCCATCACCAAACGCCTCATCGCCGACTACGTCTCCCGCCCCCGCCCCGGCAGCGAGTCGGTACGCCTGGCGACGCTCACCGCCCGGGAGCGCGAGGTCGTGGCGCTCGCCGCCCGCGGCCTGTCGAACGACGAGATCGCCGCGTCCGTCGTGATCAGCCCAGCGACCGCGAAGACCCACATCAGCCGAGCGATGATCAAACTCGCCGCCCGAGACCGCGCACAGCTGGTGGTGATCGCCTACGAGTCAGGTCTCGTGACAGCGCCACAACGATAGGACCACCCCATCTCCACAAGACCGCCCCACCTCCATGGGGCGCCGCCCCATGCGCGGGGCGCCGCCCCATCCGCGGGACCCGCCACGTCCGCAGGGAGGCCGCCTCGTCCGCCGGACCCGCCACATCCGCAGGGACGCCGCCACAACCACAGGGACGGTGACGCCGCCACAACAACGGGGTCTACGAGCAAGTAATGTGACCGCCGTGGAAGAGATCGACCGGGCGATCGTGTCGGCCCTGACCGCGGACGGCCGGTTGTCGTACACCGACTTGGCCGAGCGGGTCGGGCTGAGCGTGTCCGCCGTGCACCAGCGGGTTCGCCGCCTCGAACAGCGCGGCGTGATCGCCGGTTACGCCGCCCGCGTCTCCTACGAGGCACTCGACCTGCCGCTGACGGCCTTCGTCGCGATCCGCCCGTTCGACCCGTCCCAGCCGGACGACGCCCCGGACCGCCTCGCCCATCTCTCCGAGATCGACTCCTGCTACTCGGTCGCCGGCGAAGACTTCTACATGCTTCTCGTACGAGTGAAAAGCCCCGCCGACCTGGAACGCCTCCTTCAGGACATCCGAACAGCCGCCAACGTCACCACTCGGACCACGGTCGTGCTGTCCACCCCGTACGAGAACCGGCCACCCCGCATCGCCGAGTGACCTCCTCGTCCCGCCGGACGCCTGACGGCACGACGCCTGACTTCCTGACGTCGGATCCTCACGCCCGGCCGGGTGATCAGGCCGTCCAGGAAGTCCAGCGCTCCACCTGAATCCGCAGGAACGGCCCCGGCGGCGGCTGCACCGCGTACTGCGGATAGCGGGCGACCAACGTCGCCTCAGGCTCGTCGGACACCGTGGCGATGCCGTCCGCGCGCACCCACCACAGGGCCGACCAGTCCTCGTCGTAGTGATCGACCAGCACACTCACCCGAGGCTCGTGCGCAATGTTGGCCAACCGCTGCAACTGCCGATGCCGTTTCGGCTTGCCGTCGACCGCCGTGCTGATCACGTCCCCCACCAGCGCGAACACGATCGGCACCAGATGCGGCGCCCCGTCCGGGGTGACCGTCGCCAGCCGCGCCACCCGGGCAGCGGCGAACCGCTCGGCAGGCGTCCGCCCCGCGTGCGGACTCATCGATTCCTCGATCCGCCTCACCGACCCCTCGATCCGCGTATCCGATCCCTCGATCCGCGTGTCCGGCCGATCCGCCTCACCGGCCGGTGAACTCGCCGATCGCCCGCTCCCACTTCTCCAGCTTCGCCTCGATCACGCTCCACGGACCAGACGGCAGCCACGTGGACGCCCGGTGCACACCGGCGTCCTCCAGCCGTTCGAGAACCCGCGGGTCGGACGGCGCGCTGAGCACCTGAACCTGCAACGGCCGATCGGCCCGCGACCGCAGCTCGGCGATCCGCGGCAGCACCGACTCGCTGTAGTTGGGGAACCAGCCGTCCCCGTACGCGATGACCCGGTCCAGCACACTCGGCCCGTCCCCACCGACGAGCACCGGCGGCCACGGCTTCTGCGCCGGCTTCGGCCACGACCAGATCCGCTCGAACTTGACGAACTCGGAACTGTACGACGCCTCGTCCTGCGTCCAGATGGCCTGCATGGCACGCACCCGGTCGCCCATCAGCCGCATCCGTGTCCGCGGATCAGTCCCGTGGTTGGCCATCTCCTCCCGGTTCCACCCGGCGCCGATCCCGAACTCGAACCGGCCACCGCTGAGATGGTCGACGGAAGCGACCTCCTTGGCGGTCACGATCGGATCCCGCTCGGTCACCAGGCAGATTCCACTACCCACCCGCAGCCGCGACGTGGCCGCCACCGCATCCGTCAGCGCGACGAACAGGTCATAGGTGTGCCAGTACTTCCGTGGCAGCTCACCCCCACCCCCATAGGGCGTCTCCCGGGACGCCGGGATGTGCGTGTGCTCAGCGAAGAAGAGCGCATCCTGCCCACGCTCCTCGACCCGCCGCGCCACCTCCCCGGGCCGCACCGCGTCATGAGTAGGAAAGTAGCCAACCCCGAACTCCACGAACCGAGTCTATGCACTTCCCCCTCTCCTCGCCGGATGCCTCTCGCACCCGGCACCCCAGCTGACAGTGCGGCTGCCATGCTGGCGTGGATGAACGCCGACGATGTGGAACTCGCGAAGAACGCGATGCTGACCGCCCTCGAGCCGACCACCGGCGCTCCGGGCTGGGGGAACAAGGCCGGCACCCTGCATTGGACCTGCCGTGAGACGTGCGCCCACATCGCGCACGACCTCATCGCGTACGCGACACAGCTCACCTCCCGTTCGGACGACGCCTACCTCCCTCTCGATCTGGTCGTCCGCTCCGACGCCACAGCAGCCCAGCTGGTGCAGATCACCGCTGGATGCGCCGACCTGCTGTGCGCCGCGTTGCGGACCGCCGGCCCCGAGGCGCGGGCCTGGCACTGGGGTCCCACCGACCCGTCCGGTTTCGCTGCGCTCGGGTGCAACGAGATCCTGCTGCACACCTACGACATCACGAGCGGGCTGGGCGTCGACTGGCCACTGCCGGACTCGCTCTGCGCCGCCGTGCTGGCACGCCTCTTCCCGGACGCGCCCAGCGGCGACCCGGCGCAGACACTGCTCTGGTGTACCGGCCGCATCGCGCTTCCCAACCGCCCTCGCCTCACCTCCTGGACACTTCGCGCCGCAGTCGGCTGAACGTGGCCGGGCGGCGGCGAGCCGCTAAGTCACGCTAAACGTGGCCAGGCCGTGGCGAGTCGCTCAGTCACGCTGAACCGGGCCGCGCGGGCGGGCGATCGGCAGTCACGCGGGGGTGCCCGCGGCAAGGCGCGGATCGCCGGTCGCGTCGCGGGATGGCGGCAGGGCTGGGGCGGGCGGGTGGGGCTGCTGGAGGCGTACGTCTGCATGGGGGTTAGAGGCCGTAGGTTTTTCCGATGATGTCGCGCTGGATTTCGCTGGTGCCGCCGTAGATGGTGGAGACCAGGGTGGCGCGGACGTGGCGTTCCATGTCGTATTCGGTGGCGTAGCCATAGCCGCCCATCATCTGCATGCCGGCCAGGGCGGTTTCGCGGGCGACCTCGGTGGTCTTGAGTTTGACCATGGAGCTTTCGCGAGGGAGCACCTTGGCCGGGTCGCGGTCGACCAGTTGTGCGGTGCGGTGGACCAGCAGGTCGCAGCACTCGATCTCGGTGGCCAGGTCGGCGATGCGGTGGCGCAGAACCTGGAAGCTGCCGATCGGGCGGCCGAACTGGCGGCGCTCGCGGATGTAGCCCAGGGTGTCGTCGAAGGCGCGCCTGGCGGTGCCGAGCATGAGGCCGGCGAGGATGAGGCGCTCGACGTTGAGGCCGGCCATGAGTTGCCACCAGCCGCCGCCGACCGCGCCGACCACGGCGTCGGCGGGCAGGGTGCAGTCGGTGAAGTAGAGATCGTTCACCTCGCGGCCGCCCATCGTCTCAATGCCGGATATTCGCAGGCCGGGGGTGCCGGTGGGAACGAGGAACATGGTGAGGCCCTCGTGGTCGCCGGGCACGCCGCCGGTGCGCGCGACGAGCAGGATCGCGTCGGCGAAGTGGGCGTTGGAGCACCAGGTCTTCTGTCCGTTGATCAGATAGCCGCCGTCGGGCCCGGGCGCGGCGCGGCAACTGAGGGCGGCGACGTCGGAGCCGGCCCCGGGCTCGGACATGGCGATCGCATAGGTGCGGCCGGCGGTGACACCGCCGAGCACGAGCTTCTTCTGCTGCTCGGAGCCGGAGCGCTGCACGGCGGCGGCGACGATGGCCGACGTCGCGAAGCCGCCGACGGGCAGCATGCCGTAGCCGATGCGCTCCAGGAAGAGGCACGTGTCGACCATGCCGCCGCCGGATCCGCCGTATTGCTCGGGGACGGCGGCGCCCAGCCACCCGAGGTCGGCGAGTTTCTGATAGGTCGCCTGATGATGGGCGTGGCGGCCGGCGCCGGTGAGCGCGTCGCGCTGCTCCCGGCTGCCGGCCTCGCGCTTGCAGAAGTCGTCGATGGCGTCGGCGAAGGCGCGCTGCTCATCCGTCAGGTCGAGATTCACAATGATCCCTTTCAGTCGGTCACTTCCGGCGGTGTATCCGGTGGATCTTTGCTGGTGGCGGTGGGTATTGACAGCGACCGTAGCATATCAAATATCAAATCTGGGAGGCGTTGATGAGCAGGCTTCGTTCCCTCTCACCGGGCACCGACGAGGTGCTGGGGGAGTATGAGATCTCAGGCGCCGAGGCTGTGCTGGCGGCCGTCGCGCGGGCCCGGGCGGCCGCGACGTGGTGGTCGGGCCGGAGCTTCCGCGAGCGCCGCGACCACCTGCTGGGCTGGAAGCGGGAGATCGCGGGCCGCCCCGACGAGCTGGCCGGGCTGATCCGCGGCGAGACCGGCAAGCCGCAGGGCGACGCGCTGCTGGAGGTCATGCTCGCCGTCGAGCACCTGGACTGGGCGGCCCGCAACGCCGGCAAGGTGCTGCGGCGACGGCGGGTTAGCAGCGGTCTGCTCGCCGCCGACCAGGGCGCGGCTCTGGAGTACCGGCCGCTGGGTGTGATCGGCGTGATCGGCCCGTGGAACTATCCGGTCTACACCCCGCTCGGCTCGATCTCCTACGCGCTCGCCGCCGGCAACGCGGTCGTGTTCAAGCCGAGTGAATACACGCCGGGCGTCGGAGCGTGGCTGGCAGACGCCTGGTCGCGAGCGGTGCCGGAGCATCCGGTGCTGCAGGCGGTGCTGGGCGCGGGGGAGACAGGTGCGGCGCTGTGCGCCTCCGGTGTGGACAAGGTGGCCTTCACCGGCTCGGCCGCCACTGCGCGGAAGGTGATGGCGTCCTGCGCGCAGACACTCACCCCGATCGTGGTCGAGGGCGGCGGCAAGGACGCGATGATCGTCGCCGCCGACGCGGATCTCGACGCCGCCGCTCGCGCGGCGATCTTCGGCGGCTTCGGCAACGCCGGCCAGACCTGCGCGGGGGTCGAGCGCATTTATGTCGAACGGGAGGTGCACACTGCCTTTCTGGAGCGGGTGATAGCACTCGCCAAGCAGGTCACGCCGGGTTCCGGCGAGGCGGCGGCGTATGGGCCGATGACGACTCCCGAGCAGATCGAGGTGGTCCGGGCCCACGTCAAGGACGCTCTTGCCGCCGGGGGCCGGGCGGTGGTCGGCGGTCCCGAGGCGGTCCGCGAGCCGTTCATCGATCCGGTCGTCCTCGCCGATGTCCCCGCGGGGAGCCGGGCGGTCACCGAGGAGACGTTCGGCCCGGTCCTCGTGGTGAACCCGGTGGCCGATCTGCGGGAGGCAGTGCGTCTCGCCAACGCGACCAGCTACGGACTGGCGGCCTCGATCTTCTCGGCCGATCAGCGGGCCGCGGTGTCACTGGCGCGGCAACTACGCACCGGGGCGGTCTCGATCAACGGGGTGCTCGGCTTCGCGGGGATTCCGGCGCTGCCGTTCGGCGGGGTGGGTGACTCGGGGTTCGGGCGGGTGCACGGGGCTGACGGGCTGCGCGAGTTCAGCCGGGCGCAATCGGTCACCTGGAGACGGTTCGCCGCCCCGATCGACCTGATGCGCCTGGACCGAAACCCGGCGGCACTGGAACGGGCCCGCCGCCTGTTCCGCCTCAGGCACGCCCGATGAGAGCCCAGCCCGGCCCGATGAAACTCCGGGCAGGCGCGATGGCACCGGGGACATGCTCGGTGGAGCCTCGGAAACCCGCGGTGGGAGCCGTGTCCCGTGCGCGGATCAGTCCCAGATGGCCAGGTCGTCGAGATGTCTGACAAGCAGCTGGGCTCCGTCGGTGAAATGCTCGGTCATCACCGCGCGGGCTGTCGCCGGGTCGTGCGTGGTGAAGGCGGTGAGCAGTTCGTCGTGCTCGTCGCGGACGCTGTCTCGCCAGGCCGGGTCGGCGGCATAGAACTTGGCGGGTGTGTAGCGGGTCGCGACGTTCAGGAACCAGCTCAGCTTCCGCGCCTGGGCGATCAGGTTGATGCTCCGGTGGAAGGCGAACTCGAGGTGTTCGACGTCGACGACCCGGCGGGCCCGGATCGCCCGTTGCAGCAGCTCGTTCGTGAGGGTCAGCTCGGCGAGCTGCGCCTCGGTGATCCGCTCGGCGACCCGGGCGGCGAGCTCGCCGGCGATGTTGCCCTGCAGCTGGAACAGATCGAGGACGTCCTGTTTCGACAGGGGTGCCACCACGTAACCCTTGCGGGGCTCCAGCTCGACCATGTCCTCGCCGCGCAGGGTCAGCAACGCCTCGCGAACCGGGGTGATGCTGACACCGAGCTGGGCGGCGACCTCTTCGAGCCGGATCCGGCTGCCCGGGCGCAGATCCCCGGACATGATCCGGCCGCGCAGCGCACCCGCGACCTCTTCGGACAATTGCGGTCGATCACCAGGCACGGCTTACCGTATCAAATATCAAATAGGGGGCGAGTGGTATGCGGCTCGGCACGGCAGTGACGTACGCCGGGGATCCACGGGCGGCCGCGGACGAGGTGGCCGGGTGGGAGCGGTCCGGGCTCGACGTCGTCTGGGTCTCCGAGGCGTACGGGTTCGACGCGCCCACGGCGATGGGCTACCTGGCCGCACGCACGGAACGGGTCGAGATCGGCTCGTCGATCCTGCCGCTGTTCTCGCGTACGCCCGCTCTTCTTGCCCAGACCGCCGCCGGGCTGGACGCGCTCTCGCGTGGCCGCGCCATCCTCGGCCTCGGCGCCTCCGGACCGCAGGTGATCGAGGGCTGGCACGGCGTGCCCTACGACCGGCCGGTGGCCCGGACCCGCGAGACCATCGAGATCTGCCGGGCGGCCTGGCGGCGCGAGGTGCTGGTGCACGACGGCCTCTATCCGCTGCCGCTGCCGGCGGATCAGGGCAGCGGTCTCGGTAAACCGCTGAAGATGCTGACCCGGCCGGTCCGCGACCGCATCCCGATCCACGTGGCCGCACTCGGCGACCGCAACGTCCGGATGACCGCCGAAGTGGCCGACGGCTGGCACCCGTTCCTGTTCCTGCCGGAGAAAGCGTCCGAGGTGTGGGGCGACGCGCTTGCGGCCGGCACCGCCCGCCGCTCCGCCGGCCTGGGCCCGCTCGACGTGGTGGCCGGCGGTGCCCTGGCGATCGGTGACGACGTGACCGGTCTGCGTGATCTGGCCCGTCCGCTGGTCGCTCTCTACGTCGGTGGCATGGGCGCTCGCGGCGGGAATTTCTATCACGACCTGGTCGCCCGGTACGGCTACCAGGCTGAGGCTGACAAGATTCAGGAGCTGTACCTGGCCGGGCGCAAGGCGGAGGCGGCTGCCGCGGTCCCGGCCGACCTGCTGGAACGCACCAGCCTGATCGGACCGGACCCTTAGGTACGAGAACGGATCGCGGCGTATGCGGAAGCCGGCGTCACCATCCTCAACGTGACCCCGATCAGCGACCAGCCCGCACGACTGCTTGCCCAGGTCAAGGAGATGTTGTGACACGTCACGTGGACCGTATCGCCGGACTCGATCCGGTTCGCGACCACCTGGAGATCTACCAGATCTCGGCGGGGCTCGAGTTCCCGTGGGACTACACGCGGGCGCTGGAGTTCGCGCTGTTCCGGACGTACTGCGTGCCCAGCATCTCGCGGCTGCTCGCAGCCACCCGTGAATTCCGGGACCGGCCGCAGAAACGGTACGACGACACCGCCCTGCTGATGGCGGAGGTCGCGGCCCACGGCTACGACTCGCCCCGTGGCAAAGAGGCGTTACGGGTGATCAATCGCGGCCACGGCCGGTATGCGATCAGCAACGACGACATGCTCTACGTGCTGTCCACGTTCGTCTACGACCCGATCGACTGGCTCGAGAGGTATGGCTGGCGGCCCCTGCACGACAACGAGCGCCTCGCGGCCTTCCACTACTATCGCGAGGTCGGCAAGCGCATGGGCATCCGCGACATCCCCGGCAGCTTCGACGAGTTCCGCCGGTTCAAGGTCGACTACGAGCAGCGGGAGTTCGTCTACTCCGACACCAACCGGGAGATCGGTGAGTACACGGTCGAGCTCTTCGCGGGCTGGTTCCCGGGATTCCTGCGACCGGCGGCGCGACTCGGCGTGCGCGGCATGCTCGACGAACCGATGCTGCGGGCGTTCGGGTTCGAGCCCGCACCGAGGTGGGTCACGGCGCTGGCCGGTGCCGGGCTTAAGACCCGTGCCTTCCTCGTGCGGATGATGCCTCCACGCCGTAAATCGGTGCTGGGCATCTCGAAGAACAACCGCACCTATCCCGGATACCCGGATGGTCACGACGTGGCTGAGCTGGGCGCCCAGGAGGCTCCCGGTGACCTTCCGGCCGAGCATCTGCGCCGTGGGTGAGCTGCGGGAGAACGTGAAAGGAGCGGTGAGTTGCCGGGGGCGTGAAAGGCGGTGAGTTGCCGGGGCGGCGTGAAGAAGCGGTGAGTTACGGGACGCTGGAGGGAGCTGCTGAGTTGCGGGGATGGCATGGGGGAGAGGGTGAGTTATGGGAGCCGGCGGTGAGGAGATTACGGCGGCGGGCGAGGCGTTTGCGGAGGTCGCGGAGGTAGAAGTCGCGGGCTGCGAAGCGTACGCGGCCGGGTAGGTGCGGATAGGCGGTGGCGAGGCCGCTGAGGGTTCGATCCAGGAGGCGCTCGCGGCGGGGTGACCAGGGATAACCGTAGGACGATCGGATGGGAGCGGGCAGCAGGCCGATGGTGACGAATCGGTTGAGGGGGATGGCGGGGCGCAGGGCGAGCGGAAGGCCCTCCGGCCAGAGCAGAGTGGTGGCGATCCGGCGGGCGGCGTCGCTGACGGGGATGGTGGCGATCGTCTGGTTCCAGTATTCGGTGAAGGCGGCGCGGTCGGTGGGCCAGGCGGATTCGGGGCAGCCGATGGCGGTGGCGAGGACGCTGTACTGGCGGTAGCAGGTGTCGGCGTCGGTGGGGGAGAGGGGGCCGAGGACGCGTTCGTAAAGGAGCATTGCCGTGTCGAAGAGGGTGGCGTTGACCCAAACCTGCAGGTCGGGGTCGTTGGCGTCGTAGCCGGGGCCAGTGACGCGGGAGTGCATCGCGGCGACGGCGCGGCTGATGGCTTGTGCCTCGGAGCGGGTGCCGTAGAGGACGCCGTAGACGTAGCTCATCGTGGTGCGGAGGCGGTCCAACGGGCGCTCGGTGAAGGAACTGTGGTTGGCGACGCCCTGGGCAACGGCGGGGTGGGCGATCTGGAGCAGGGTGGCGCGGCCGCCGCCCGCGAGCAGGAGGCTTTCGCCTGCCACCCGGCGAATGACGGCGGCGCTGTCGAAGAGGCCATCTTCCATAGACGAACGGTAAATCGTGGCGACGGGGAACGCTGGGCCGCGGGTGCCGGGCTGCGGGTGCCGGGCTGCGGGTGCCGGGCTGCGGGTGCCGGGCCGCGGGTGCCGGGCCGCGACGTAGAGCATCGGGCCGGGCCGCCAGATGGCCGCGAGTTGCCCCCGGATTCCGGCATTCGTCGCTGAGTGCACACCTGGACCAGTGAAGCCGCAGGTCAGGATGAACCGGTTAAGAACGTGATTGACAGACGTCGATGGCGGGCCTAACGTCAGGCCAGGAAAGCGCTTACCCGCTGCAAGAGCCCCTCGGGCGATCCCCGCGCCCGAGGTGACTCAGCACATCTCCAGAGTCGCGCCGTCCCCCACAAAACCACCGTCCCCACCCCGCCGTCCCCACAGCGGACCCCGCTCCTCAATGGAGGAATCCCCATGACCGCAATGGCACAACCGGCGAATCCCCGCCGGGCCCGGACCAGGGTCATCTCCGCACTCTCCACCGGCATCCTGGCCCTCACCGGCCTGATCGCCATCAGCCCGGCCACAGCCCTCGCGGCCGAGTCGAGTCCCGTCGGCTTCGCGAGCCTCAACGGCGGCACCTCCGGCGGTTCGGCGAGCACCGTGGTCACCGTGACCTCGGCGTCCGCTCTGAAGTCCGCGCTCAGCTCGGGCACCTCGCAGACGGTCCGGGTGTCCGGGCTGATTTCGATCTCCGGGATGTACAGCGTCGCCTCGAACAAGACCGTGATCGGCGTGGGCTCGGGCTCCGGCGTCACCGGTGGCGGGCTCAACCTCTCCGGCGTTCGGAACGTGATCCTGCGGAACCTGGTGTTCCGCAACGCGAGCGACGACTCGATCAACATCCAGGAAGGCACCACGAACGTCTGGGTCGACCACAACGACCTGTCGAACGGGTACGACGGACTGATCGACATCAAGCGCGGCTCGGACTTCATCACGGTGTCGTGGAACCGGCTGCACAACCACGACAAGTCCATGCTGCTCGGTCACGACGACGGCAACTCGTCGCAGGACTTGGGCAAGTTGCGTGTCACCTACGTGCACAACTGGTTCGAGGGGACCGGGCAGCGGCACCCGCGGGTCCGGTTCGCCAATCCGGTGCACGTGCTCAACAACTACTACAGCAACATCGGCTCGTACGGCGTCGCCTCGACCATGAACGCCGGCGTCTTCGTCGAGCGCAACTACTTCGAGAACGTCTCCAAGCCGACCGTCACCCAGACCGGCGACTCGGCCTCGGGCAACATCAAGGTTCTCAACAACTACAAGGTGAACTCGGGAACCGAGCAGGTTCGTAACGGCGCCAGCGTCGCGGCGATCCCGTACTCGTACACCCCGGAGGCGAACAACACGGTCAAGGCCACGGTCACGTCCGGAGCCGGCACCGGCAAGATCTGACACCCCTGGACGGTGCCCGCCCCAGTCGCCGGGGCGGGCACCGTCGTCACTCCAGCCCAAGAACCACACCCCGCCAACGAGCCAAGGAGCGCCAACGAGCCAAGGAGCGCCAACGAGCCAAGGAGCGCCAACGAGCCAAGGAGCGCCAACGAGCCAAAGCGGCCCAACGAGCCAAAGCGGCCCAACGAGCCGAAGCGAAGCCAACCCCCGGCGGAAGAGACCTCACACCAACTGCAGCCGACGACCCGCCAATCCCACCCTCACCCGCTGCCCCCACGACAACTCCAGCGCATCCCCCTCCACCCCATCCGCGAACACCACAAGCCGCTCCGACTCACTGGTCAACTCCAGCTCCGAGTCACCCCCCAGCACCCCGGCAACCAGCGAAACCCCGGTAGCAGGCGACGGCCACGCCTCCCGAACGAACCAGCACAACCCCGCCTCCGCCACCCCCGGCAACTCCGGCACAGCGGAACGCTCCCGGGCGATCGACGCACACCACCCGGTCGCCCCGGTGCCCGTCCCCACGATCAGGCCCGACGACGACTGCCGCTCCGACGAACCAGACGGCACCGAGAGCACATACCTCGCCGACTGATGCCCGGCATGTCCGACATAGATCTCGTTCAACCCGTACAGTTCCTGCCCGTCGTCAAGCCTGGCCACCACCATCGTCCGCGCTTCCCCACCCGGCCGACCGCCCGCCAGCAGCCGCGACACCGCGCTCGCACGGTGCCGCACCAGCACCCCCGCATTACGGCCCGGCTCCGGGTCCACGCCGATCACCGGCTGACCGTCCAGGTACTTCGCCACGTTCGCCACCAGCCCGTCCTGACCGACGGCGATCACCACGTCCTCCGGGGCGAACAGGAAGCGGGGCAGGTCGGCGCGTTCCACGGAGCCGCGCCGCCAGTCGGCCGGTACGGCGGCGCCCACCTCGGTCAGCGCCGCCCGCAGCGCCTCGTGGCGGGCGGTCACCTCGTCCAGGTCACGGCCGCGCTGCCGCAGGAAGAACGCCGCGGCGCCGCGGGTGCCGTGCCGGGCGAGCAGCTCGTCGAGCTCGCTGCGCCGCGACACGACCACCACGCGCGGGGCGAGCGTGCTCATCCGAGCTTCCCGACCAGTTTGCTGACCAGGTCGGGCGTCACCGTGAGCTCCCCGATCGCGGGCAGGTGACCGGCCAGCTCCTTGAGAGCCAGGGCCTGAAGGACGGCCGGGGGCAGATCGCGGTAGGCCGCCAGGCGCGCTGCCTCCGCCTCGGCTTCGGCCAGGCCGACGATTCTCGTCCCGGCGGCGCGTGCTTCGTCCCGTACCAGAGAGGTTTCTGCATTGATTTGGGCTTCGCGCCGGGTGTTCGCGCCGTTCTGCTCGACCAGTTCCTGCTGGCGGCGGGCCAGCTCGATCTTGCTCTGCATCTCGTTCTCCGCGATCGCCCGTTCCTGCTGCACAGCGTGCGCCCGCCGCGCATAGGTCGCCCGGTCCGCGTCCTGCTGCACCTGCTCGCGGGTCGGCGTCTGCAGCGCCCGCTCCATGTCGGGCTCCGGGCGGATCGCCACCACCCGGGCGCTGACGACCGCCACGCCCGTCTCGGTCAGCCGCGGATCCGCAGCGAGCGCGTCGGCCACCGACTGCCGGACCGGGGCGATGCCCGTCGTCAGCGCCTCCGCGAGCGACAGCCGGGCCAGTACGTCGAGCGCGGGCTGCTGCGCCAGCTCCGCCAGCAGGCCCGCCACCTGGTCCAGCGGCTGCCCGCGCCAGGCACCGCGGTAGGGGTCGATCGAGAAGTCGAGCCGAGCCGCGGCCGCCGCCGGATCGCTCACCCGGTAGGTCACCGTGGCCTGCACGGTCACGTCGGCGAAGTCCTCGGTCCGGGCGTGGAACAGCAGCGGCAGTTCCCGGTCGTCGACCGGCACCTCGGAAAGCACCGCGGTCAGCGGCCGGTACCAGAACGACAGCCCGGTCCCCGCCCGCTTCGCCTTTCCGCGCACCGTGTGACTGACCCAGCTCGTCGGCGCTGCCCGGAGGTGCCGCAGGTACAGCCGCCGTGTCACGTCAGCCATCGTGTTTCTCCCATCGTTATCGTCACTTCGACGATAAAGCCGCCCGCTATTATCGTCAACATGACGCTAAGCATGACGGCTGTCACAGTGGACCTGGTGCTCCTGACCATCCGCCAGGGCACCCTCCAGGTCCTGCTGATCCGCCGCGGCATCCCACCCCACCAGGGACAGTGGGCCCTCCCCGGCGGCTTCGTCCTCCCCGACGAGGACCTCGACGCCGCCGCCAGGCGCGAACTCCGCGAAGAAACCGGCCTCGATCCGCACTCCGGCCACCTGGAACAGTTGGCCACCTACGGCACACCCGGCCGCGACCCCCGGGGCCGCGTGGTCACCGTCGCCTACCTGGCGTTACTGCCCGACCTACCGGCACCCATCGCCGGATCCGACGCCGCCTCCGCAGCGTGGCGCCCCTGCGACGAGACGGGCCTGGCCTTCGACCACGACCGCATCCTCGCCGACGGCCTCGAACGCGCCCGCGCCAAACTCGAATACACCCCCCTCGCCACCGCCTTCTGCCCCCCCGAATTCACCGTCGCCGAACTACGCACCGTCTACGAAACCGTCTGGCGCACCCACCTCGACCCCCGCAACTTCCACCGCAAAGTCACCTCCGCCGAAAACTTCGTCACCCCCACCGGCCACACCGCCCTCCGCGACCGAGGCCGCCCAGCCCAACTCTTCCGCCGCGGCCCGGCCGCCCTCCTCCACCCACCCCTCCTCCGTCCCTCCCGCTGACCCTCCGCCGCCATCAACGTCCGCTTTCGATCACTTCACCGCCCCCAGCGCCTGGTAACTCTCCGACTGCACCTGTCCCACTCGCCCCGTCTGGTCACCCTTACTGCGCTTGTCCCGCTCACGACCCTTTTTCCGTACGGTCGTGTGGCTGAACAAAACCCAGCTATTCGTCCCCACCTATTCCGCGACCCGGCCGCATCTCAAGCTTGTGCCGCGCCCGCCGGGCTGACCTGCCCACTCAAGCCCACCCCGCACACCCCTGCACCCGCGCCGCAGCGCCACTCACGCCCAGCCGAGCACCCCGGCTGGCGCTGAGCGTCGCTTCCGGTCCCGTCCGGCACCGCTCCCGCCCAGCCGGCCCGGCCAGCTGGGCGTCAGCGGTGCCTCGCGGCCGGAAACACCCCGCTGGGCGCCAGCTGGTGTGTTCGGCTGGGCGTGAGTGGTGCCTTGCGGCCGGAAAGGCCCCGCTGGGCGCCAGCCGACCCGCGCGGCTGGGCGTGAGTGGTGGGTTGCGGCCGGAAATGCCCCGCTGGGCGCCAGCCGACCCGCGCAGCTGGGCGTGAGTGGTGCCTTGCGGCCGGAAAGGCCCCGCTGGGCGCCAGCTGGTGTGTTCGGCTGGGCGTCAGTGGTGGGTTGCGGCCGGAAAACACCCCGCTGGGCGCCAGCCGACCCGCGCGGCTGGGCGTGAGTGGTGGGTTGCGGCCGGAAAGGCCCCGCTGGGCGCCAGC
>NZ_JBHTDO010000008.1:67188-99298 GCF_042666575.1 Actinoplanes sp. GCM10030250
GGCGCCAGCCGATCTGCTCGGCTGGGCGTGAGTGGTGGGTTGCGGCCGGAAAGGCCCCGCTGGGCGCCAGCCGACCCGTGCAGCTGGGCGTGAGTGGTGGGTTGCGGCCGGAAAGGCCCCGCTGGGCGCCAGCCGACCCGTGCAGCTGGGCGTGAGTGGTGGGTTGCGGCCGGAAAGGCCCCGCTGGGCGCCAGCCGACCCGCGCGGCTGGGCGTGAGTGGTGGGTTGCGGCCGGAAAGGCCCCGCTGGGCGCCAGCCGATCTGCTCGGCTGGGCGTGAGTGGTGGGTTGCGGCCGGAAAGGCCCCGCTGGGCGCCAGCCGACCCGCGCGGCTGGGCGTGAGTGGTGGGTTGCGGCCGAGAAGGCCCCGCTGGGCGCCAGCTGGTCTGTTCGGCTGGGGGTTAGAGGGGTGCCGGGGCGTCAGCGGGACGGGCGGTGCGCGTTTGGGGAGCTGCGGCGGAACGGGGAGTCGTGGTCTGTCCGGGGGAGGTCTGAGGAGCCGCCGGCGCCGAAACCGGGGCGGCCGGGTGTCCATTGAGGCTGGACACGAATCGCGCGGCGGGACCATCCGCGCTGCTCGATCAGGTGTCGTTGCACCAGCCGGCAGGTGTCGCTCTCTCCGGCCACATAGGCGGCACCGCTACCCGGCGGCAACTCCAGGTCTTGGACCGCTCGCAGCAGCACCCGGGAAGCCACCGCCGAAGCTCTGCCCCGGTGAACCCAGGGCAGTGAAGGCACACCGTGAGCCCCCGGCATCTCGTCGTCCGCACCGGCCGACTCGAAGACGCCGGCCACGACGCTGTCCCCGGGCAACGCGGCGCGCATCGACAGGAGCGGCACCGCCCCCGTCTCGTCCCCCACGAACAGATGGAAGGCCGCCGTCTCGTCGAGCATGATCTTGCTGCGGGGCGGTTCAAGGGTGATCCGATCGCCCGGCGCGACGGTGCGCGCCCACACGCAACCGGGCCCGCCCTCATCGTGCAGTGCGACCCGAATCGTCAGCACCGACTCGCGCCGCCCCCAGATCGTATAGACCCGCCGAGCGTGGCCGTCGCCGACCGGCACACGAACCACCAGGTGAGCACCGGGCCGGAACCGTAGCCGTGGCACCTCGGGCCCGGCGAGCTCGATCTCCCGCATGTGCGAAGTCACGTCACCGACCGAGCGAACCCGAGCGGCCAGGTGCACCCCGATCTCCCGCCGCGGATAGCCCACGCCGAGACACTAACAACCCCCGGCTGGCCACCAGCGGCTCGAGACAGACCGGGAGACACCGGCAAACGCGGCCGGATCGCGACGCGCCTCGAGGCGGATGCCGTACGCATCAGCCTCGAGGCGGATGCCGTACGCATCAGGTGTGTTGGTTCTTGTTCGCCGCACGCCGCCCACTACCCTGTTGAAAATGAAAATCGCTTTTACCGGCAAGGGCGGCAGTGGCAAGAGCACCCTGGCCGCCCTCCTCGTAGCGCATCTTCGTGTGGCGGGACACCGGGTCCTGGCGATCGACGCCGACGTCAACGTCCACCTGGCGCTGCTGCTCGGAGTGACCGTCTCGGCGGACGGCGCGCTGTCGAACCCGGCGAACACCAGGCGCGTCCGCGAGCACCTCCTGGGCACGAACCCCCTGGTGGCAGGTGCCGAACACTTCGTACCGACGACGCCGCCGGGCCCGGGTTCACGCCTCGTGACCCTGGACGAGAACGACCCGATCCTGGTCGCCCACGCGGAAACGCTCGACCCGCGAACTCATGTGATGCACGTCGGAACCTACGAGGCGCGGGACATCGGGGCGGGCTGCTACCACGGTCACCTGGCTATCCTGGAGAACCTGCTGTCCCACCTGGATCTCGGCGCCGACGACTGGGTGGTGTGCGACATGGTGGCCGGCACCGACGCCTTCGCCAACTCGTTGCACGCGCAGTTCGACGTGATCGTCGTGGTCGCCGAGCCGACTCCGGAGTCGGTGTCGGTCGCGGTGCGGTACCGGGAACTGGCCGCGGCGGCCGGGGTCGGTGACGTGCTGGCGATGGTCGGCAACAAGGTCGCGGATCAGGCCGACCTGGACTATCTGGTGCGCGAGCTGGGTGAGGCGCCGCTGGCGGTGCTGACCACCCAGGCGGGGCTGCGCCGGGCGCGTCAGGCGGGCACCCCGCCGCGGCCCGCGGATCTTGATGACGCTTCCGCGCTGGCGTGCATCGTGTCGCACGCTCGGTCCCGGCCGATGAACGATCAACGACGAGAAGCCTTGATGCGTACGCTCCACCTGCGAATTGCCGCAAAAGGATGGGTACGGAGCGCGCACGGTGACGTCACGACTCAATTAGGCCCCGCACGAGTGTGAATCCCTGTCACGTTTTCCGTGACATTTCCGGCTGCCGCTCCGGCGCCATTGTCTGGCATCCTTTTCCGCAAAGACGGAAAGGGTGGATTCTTGTCTGTCCGGGTTCTGCCTATTTTGGCCGGAGACATTCCCAGGGTGGCGCAGTTCCTCCACCACCACCTCAACTCGCGGCTGTCCGCGCAGGTCTGGGCGCAGTCAATCACGGCGCCCTGGCCTGTGCGGGCCCCCAACCACGGCTTCATGCTTGTCGCCGACGCGGTCATCGTCGGCGTCTACCTGGCGTTCTATTCCGACCGGCTGATCGGGGGCAGGTGCGAGCGATTCTGCAACCTGGGAGGTTGGTGTGTGCTTCCTGAATACCGGCTGCAAAGTGTGCGGTTGCTGAAGGCAATACTGGCGCAGGAGGGTTACCACTTCACCGACCTCTCGCCGAGCGGCAACGTGATCCCCATCAATCTGAGATTCCATTTCCACCACTTGGACACGACACTGGTCGCCGTACCCAATCTGCCCTGGCTGTCGCGCCGCGGCCGGATCAGCTCCGACCCGCGCGACCTGGAGCGGATGACCGGAGCCGATCGGGAGGTCTACCGCGACCACCGGCGAGCCCCGGCGGCCGGCCACGTGGTCGTCTCGTCCGGGGCGGAATCCTGTTACGTGGTGTTCCGCCGCGACCGGCCGAAAAACCTGCCGCTGTTCGCCTCCCTCGTGCACGTCAGCCGCCCGGACGTGTTCCGCCCGATGTTCCGGCCGTTCACCGGGCATCTCCTGACCCGCTACGGCATCCCGGCCACGCTCGTCGAGACCCGCATCGCCGGTCACCGTCCGCGCGCGTCGATCCCGGTACGCACGGCCCGCCGCAAGATGTTCCGCAGCGAATACCTGCGACCGGAGCAGATCGACTACCTGTACAGCGAACTCGTCTGCGTCCCGTTCTGACCGCTGCGGGCGCTGTCCGGATCGGCGTGGACCGTCGCGCCGACCAGCCGCGGCACGTGGTGGCTCAGCCGATGCCCCGCATCCGCGGCGATCGCGTGGGCGGCCACCAGGCTGAGCGAGGAGTCGACCACGATCCCGGCCTCGGCGTGCAGGCGGTGCCCGATCCAGCGCAGTCGCAGCCCGGACACCGCGCGAACGCCCGGGACCGCCCGCAACTCCCGCTCCGCCTGATCAACAAGCTCCGGATCGACCCGGTCCATCAGCCGGTGGCCCACTTCGCGCGCGGCGTCCTTGAGCACGAACACGATCGCCGCGGTGATCGCCAGTCCGACAACCGGGTCCGCCCAGCCCCATCCCGCCCAGGCGCCACCCGCTGCGAGCACCACGGCCAGTGAGGTGAACCCGTCCGCGCGGGCGTGCAGGCCGTCGGCGACAAGCGCTGCCGACCCGATCCGCCGCCCCACCCGGATCCGGTAGCGGGCGACGAGCTCGTTGCCGGCGAAGCCGATCAGGCCGGCCACGAACACCCACGGCAGGTGGGTCATCGTGCGTGGATCAAGCAGGCGATCAACCGCCAGCCAGCCGGTCGCCACCGCCGACGCCGCGATCGCCGCCAGGACGACGATGCCGGCGAGGTCCTCGGCACGGCCGAAACCATAGGTGTACGCCCGGGTGGCGGCCCGCCGGCCCAGCCAGAAGGCAACACCGAGAGGTACGGCGGTGAGCGCATCAGTCACGTTGTGGACAGTGTCGCCGAGCAGGGCGACCGACCCGGACAGCATCACGATCAGCCCCTGGAGCGCCGCCGTGACACCCAGGCCGCCCAGCGAGATCCAGACCGCCCGCATGCCCTCCCCGTCGAGCGTGTCGTCGGGCGCGTGATGGTGGTGATGGTGACCGTGCATGCCACGATAATATGTGCTCATGCGCGCACGCGACAACGTTGCAAATGCCAATGACCTGCAAAAACCCGGCCTTGGCGGGGCAGCGGATGCCGGGCCTACGGTGATCGGATCCGCAGTTGTCCTCCTGGCGATGCTGGCCGACGCCACCCGGCTGCGCCTGATGGCCGTCCTGCTCCGCGGCGAACAGGACGTCACCGCGCTCACCGAGGCGGTCGGCGCCGCCCGGCCCGCCATCTCCCAGCATCTCGGCAAGCTCCGCCTGGCGGGCCTGGTCACCACCCGCCGCGACGGGCGCCGAGCGGTCTACTCGGTGGCGGACGAGCACGTGGCCCGCCTGGTGACCGAGGCCCTCCACGCCGCCGAACACCGCGTCTCGGACCGCCCCGGCCACCACCGCACCCAGTCCTGAGCCACCGCACACAGCCAAGCCCTAGAGGCGACGGGACACCCGGCCGGCGCCCCTTTCTCTAGAGTGTCCGGTGTGGATCAGGGGTGGCCGGGCCGTGGCCCATGGGTGATCACCGCGACCTCGGCAGGCGTCGACTGGCGGATCGCAGCAGCCGCCCTCGCAGCGGCAGCCGAGGTGCCGGTGGCGGCGGTGGTCGTGGGCGCGAGCGTGTCCGGCGACGATCCGGCCCGGCCGCACCTGGCAGCGCTGCTCGAGCTGCCCGCGGCGAACCGGCTGAGCCTGGACCGGGCACGCGGCCTGGTCCTGGCGATCAGCCGGGCCTACGAGGTGGTGCTCGTCGCGGGCCCGGCCGGCCTGCTCATCCCGCTCGGCGACGACGGCTGGACGCTGGCCGACCTGGCAGCCGCCGTCCGCGCTCCCGCGATCGTCGTCACCGGCGCCGGAACAGACGCCGTGAACCACACGACCCTCGCGCTCGGCGCGCTGGCCGGCCACGGGATCCCGGCGTCCGTGGTGACGATCGGTGAGGTCGACGAGGAGGCGCTGCCGGTCACACCGGCCGGCCGCATCCCCGCCGACCCACCGGAGGATTTCGCCGGCGCCGCCGATTGGCTGCACCCGTGGCTACGGGCGAACCCCGGCCCGCCCGCACTCGCGGAGCCCGCCCCCGGCATAAAAGCCGGCGGGCAACCGGTCAGCGGCAGACGGGTCGTCCTCGGCCTGCTCGCGGTGTTCGTCCTGATGGCCTTGATGGCCTGCGGGCTGGCCTGGTGCGCCCCGGCAACCAGCGAATACAGGTTGTACACCAACGAGCCCGCTCCGCAGCTGCGCGCCACCATCGGGCAGGCGCCGTACGTTCCGCGCCCGGCACCAGCCGTCCCCCGGCCGGCGCAGTCCGCCCAGCCGTCGCGGCAGCCGCCGCCGAACGTCTGCCCCGAGAACGCCGGCCGCATCACACCCACCCACCCGGACGCCGCAACCACGGCCCGGGTCAACAAATCCTGGCAGCGAATCGAGAAGTGGCTGAAGGCCCACGCCCCGGCCAGCCTCCGCGCCCTGCGCCCCGGTGCTCCCGCCAGCCGGATCGACGACCTGCAACGACGGATGTCGGTGGCCTTCCCGCCCGACCTGGTGGCGTCGCTGCGCCGGCACGACGGAGCGTCCGGCGTCGGCGGGTTCGACCTGCCGCCCTATTTCACCCCGGAGAGCGTCAAGGACCTCCTCGGCGACTGGCAGGTGTCGTGCGGGGTGCTGGCCGAGGCCGACACCTCCTGGGCGAACCCCTGGTGGGACAAGGCGTTCGTACCGTTCGCCGCCGACGGCTCGGGCGGCAGCCTCGTTGTCGACCAGAGGCCGGGCGGTCACGGCCGGGTGGGTGAGTTCTACCCGGATGACGGCACCAGGTTCGAGGCGTGGCCGGCGTCGGTGGCCGAGCTGCTGGAGCTGACGGCCGCGTCGCTGGAGAGCGGACGGCCGTACGACGGCCGCTACCGCCCGCGGGCCGGCAAGGACGGACAGCTGGACTGGGAGATCGTCCGTTAGGAACGCCGCCCCACCAGGAATCGATCGATCAGTAATCGAGAAGCGTGCTCTGCCGGGCCGCCAATAGCGTCTCCGGCAGCACCGACTTCCCGAGGAGATCGATTATGATTCGCCGCTTTCACCGCTGGATGGCCGTCTTCTTCACGGTCACCGTCATCGCCACCACGATCGCCCTGTCCCGGAAGGACCCGGTGCTCTGGGTGTCCTACGTTCCGCTGCTGCCGCTCGCCCTGCTGTTCTTCACCGGCGGGTACCTGTTCGCTCTGCCGTACCTGGCAAAGCGGCGCAAGGCGTGAGGAACAGCACCGCGCACTCGTCGGCGGGCAGTGGCCGGGCCATCAGGTAGCCCTGCCCGTACCGGTATCCCATGTGCCGCAGGCGGTCCGCCTGCTCGGGCGTCTCGATGCCCTCGGCGACCGCCTTGAGCTGGAGGTGCTCGGTCAGCTGGGCGACGGCCGCGGCCACCGCGAGGCGGCCGCGGTCGGCACCGTCGTCGGCGATGCCGTCGACGAACGACTTGTCGAGTTTGAGGACGTCGACGGGGAAGGCGCGCAGCAGGCTGAGCGACGACTGGCCGGTGCCGAAGTCGTCGAGGGCCAGGTGGATGCCCATGTCGTGCAGGGCCTGGAGGGTTTCGCGGACCTGCCAGCCGTCGACCACCGACGACTCGGTGACCTCCAGGATCAGGTTGCGCGGTGTCAGGCCGTTCTCGCTGAGCACCGCGGCGACCTGGTCGACGAAGCCGGTCTCCCGCAGCTGCCGGACGGCGACGTTGACGTTGACGGCCTCGATGGCGCCGTCGCCGTACTCGTCGCGCCAGCGCGCCATCTGGGCGCACGCCTCGCTCAGCACCCACGCGCCGAGCGGCACGATCAGCCCGGAGCGCTCGGCGACCGGGATGAACTCGCCCGGCGAGACGAACCCGCGGGCCGGGTGCTGCCAGCGCACCAGGGCCTCGGCGCCGTGCATGTAACCGGTGACCAGGTCGTAGACCGGCTGGTAGAGCAGGCGCAGCTCACCGTTGAGAATGCCGTCGTGCAGCTCACCGGCCAGGCGCGCGTGGTTCGTCATGTCCTGCCGCATGCGCGGCTCGAACCGTACCCAAGAGGCTTTTCCTGATTCTTTGGCCGCATACATCGCGATGTCCGCGTTGCGCAGCACCTCGTCGGCGGTCTCGCCCGGCGCGCCCACCGCGATGCCGACGCTGGCGTGCAGCAGCAGCTGCTGGTTGGCCGAGGTGACCGGCCGGCCGGCGGCGCGCTGGAACCGCGCGGCGGCGGCCTCGGCGGCGGCCGGATCGCCGGTCGGCAGCAGCACCGCGAACTCGTCGCCGCCCAGCCTGGCCGCCGTCTCCCCGTCGCCGCAGGTCTCCCGCAGCCGCTGGCCGATCTGCCGCAGCAGCTGGTCGGCCGCGGTCGGGCCGAGCGTGTCGTTGACCATCTTGAAGTCGTCGATGTCGATGAGCAGGGCGCTGGCCGGCAGCCCCTCGTCGAGGCGGGCGGCGAGCGCGAGGCTGAAACCGGTCCGGTTCGGCAGGCCGGTCAGCGAGTCGCTCAGCGCGAGGCGCTCGAGTTCGGCCTGCTGGCGGCGGACGGCGCGCAGCGCCTCCTTGTTCTCCCGCAGCCCGACGAGTTGCCGGGCCACGACGATCGCGGCGATCAGCACGGCGCCGACGATCACGGCCCGGCCGCGCAGGTCCAGGTCGCGGGTGGAGACCGTGATGACCAGGCCGGCGGTGCCGGCGACGGCGAGGACCTGGACCGGCTCGGCGATCGACCAGCGCGGGCGGGCGTCCTCGGTGCCGGCAGCGGTGGTGCGGGTCAGGACCAGACCTTGACGGTACGCCGCCAAGCTCATCGACAGCCCGACGAGTGGATATCCGAGGATCGCCAGCAGCACGGCGCCCGCCCGGTGCCCGCTGAGCAGGATGCTCACCGCGCCGAGGCCGATCAGCGGTGCGCCCGCGAGCAGGCCCAGCGCGCCGGGGTCGACCCGCCCGGCCGGACTGACCGCGGCCTTGCCGAACACCACGAGGCCGAGCAGGCACAGGACGCCGACGAGCCCGGAGGTCCAGCGCGTCGACATGGTGGTGCCGTCCGGCGCCAGGTCCACCACCGCGTACCCGAAGAACAGCGCGCCCGCGACGGCGACAGCGGAGCCGTCGAGCAGCACCCGCATCCAGTCGCTCCCGGTGCGCCGCCCCAGCGGGGCGTGACGGAAGGCGGCCATCGCCGCGGCCAGGCTGAGCACTGTGGGAACAGCCTCGTAGAGCGGCATGCCGGGGTCGCCGCGGATGGCGCAGACGGTCGCGCTGACCGTGCTGAGAAAGAGGAAGAACGCCGAGTACGCCCACAGCCGCCAGAACGCCCGGACCGGCGCCGCCGCCAGCGGTGACCTGCTCGTCCGCAGGCACATGAAGGTCGCGGCGATCACGCCCAGCGAGCCGGCGATGTGTCCCGGCACCTGCTCGCCGGCCTCGAGCAGGAAGAACCAGCTGCCGGCCGCGAGCACGCTGAAGACCGCGACCAGGACCGCTGCGTGGGCGGCTCGGTCGCGAGGCGGGTGCGTGTCGGTTTCACTCATCTCTGTCCGGTAGATCGGCGGGCGGCAGCACGACCTGAGCGGGGCCGGCCCGGCGCGATCGGCTGGTACCGGTGCTGGTCGATGCGTCAGCGGAAAAGGCGTGGACGTTCATGGACTCCCGCGCGACGGCTTCCTCGGCGTCGAACAGGCCGTCCCGGAGAAACTGGTGGCCGAGTGTACCGCCGAATCCGTGGAGCGTGATCGATACCGAGCCGGACGATCCGGCCACCTGCCCGGCGGATGACGGGGCGTAACCGAGCCGGCGCCGCGGCAGGGCGAGCGTCACCTGGCCGCTCAGTGCGGCTCGACGCCGAACGCCACGTCCAGCCGGTAGCGGCTGCCCGCGTAGCGCGACTCGCTCAGCTCCACGGGCCGCTGCTCCAGGTCGAGGATCAGCCGTTCCTCCACCAGCAGCGCCGATCCCACCGGCACGTCAAGTTCCCGCGCGTCCTCCTCCGACGCCGACTGGGCCGTCAGCGTGGCGCTTCCGCGGACCGGCGTCCGCCCGAGGACCACGAGCGCCTCGTGAACGGATCCGGTCAGGTCCGCGTCGAGCAGTGCGGACAGCGTCCCCGGGTACACCGCACGTTCGAGGGCGATCGGTTCGTCGTCGGCGAGGCGTACCCGAGAGATCGTTATGACCTCGGGCTTGCGCAGCCGCAACCGGGCCGCTTCCGCCGCGGTTGCCGGGCGCAGCTCGGCCGAGACCACCCGGGAGCTGGGGCGGCGTCCCTGCTTGCGGATCTCGGCGCTGAGCCGGACCAGGTGGTCGGCGCGGCGGGGCCCGGTCGGCGCGGCCACGAAGGTGCCCCGGCCGGGCGCGCGGTAGGCGAGACCGTCGTTGACCAGCTGGGTGACGGCGGCGCGGGCGGTCATCCGGCTGACGCCGTGTTCGCGGGCGAGTTCGGGCTCGGAGGGGAGCGGGTCGTGCGGCTGGGATTGCGCGATCCGCGCTCGGAGCGCCTGCTCGATGCGGAAGTAGCGTGGCGCGAAGTCGGGCACGCGCACACTTTAGCGGTCATCGACCTGTCTAGACAGCTACCTGTCTATACAAGTACTCTGCCGGTCATGAACTTCACCGTCGCCCAGGTCGCGAAGATGATCGACCACTCCATCCTCCGGCCCGAGTTCACCACCCAGGACGTGCGTGACGGTTGTGCCGTCGCCGCGAAGTACGACGTGGCCTCGGTGTGCGTCCGCCCGTGCGACGTGCCGGTGGCGGTGGAGCAGTTGCGCGGGACGAAGGTACTGGTCGGCACCGTTGTCGGCTTCCCGCACGGCACCAGCCCGACGGCCGTCAAGGTCGCCGAGACCGAGCTGGCCGTCGCTCAGGGCGCCGCCGAGATCGACATGGTCATCAACATCGGCTGGCTGCGCTCGGGCGCCGTCTCCGCCGTCGAGACCGAGATCAAGGAGGTGGTCGTGGCCGCCGGCAGCGCGCACGTCAAGGTGATCCTCGAGACGGCCTACCTGACCGACGAGCAGAAACTCGCCGCCTGCTGGGCCGCCGAGCGGGCCGGCGCGGCGTTCGTGAAGACCTCGACAGGGTTCGCCCCGACTGGTGCCACGATGGACGACCTCGCGCTGATGCGCTCGGCCGTCTCGCCGAAGGTGCAGGTCAAGGCGTCCGGCGGGATCCGCACGCTGGACGCGCTGCTGGCGATGACCTCGCTCGGCGTGACCCGCTTCGGCATGTCGGTCACCGCCGACGTCCTGGACGACCTGGCCCGCCGCCAGGTCGCCCTCAGCAATCGCCGGGCCTGACGGCGACGGGCCGGAGCCGGCGCCCACAACCACCCCGACGCCGTGGGATAACAGCGTCAGAAGACGTTCATCATGATCCCGTTGGTGAGCGACGTGCTCTGCATCCCGTCGATCTTGATGGGGTTCCCCGACACGTGCTCCACGTAGATCCGCATGAGGAAGTTCCGCGTCCCGCACGACGGGTCGACCGGGATCCCGGAGAGCGCGAAGTTCACCACGTAATGGTGAGCGTCGTCCCGGATCGTCTTGCGCGACTCCGCGGTGCTCGTCGTCCGGCAGGTGTGCGCCGTGGTGTCCAGCTGGATCACCTCGTAGCGCACGTCCACCACCGAGTTCGTGCCGCGCGCCTTCTCGTAGGCGTCGACCCCCGTGCACGACGCCGTACCCGTGTAACACGTGGTCAGCTCCAGGTTGGCCAGCGCCTGCACGCTCGTCGCCCCGGCCGCGGCGTTCCACTTGTAGACCGGCGTCCCGTCGCTGTAGAACACCCACGCCGTCGGCGTGCCCGCGCCGATGTAGGTGCAGGTGCTCGACGAGCCGACGCTGTTGCACGCCGGGTTCTGCCACCAGCGGGCACCGGCCTGATCGGTGTCGCTCACCTCCAGCCAGGTGTCACCGGCGACGGCCGTCAGGTGATAGCCCGTCTGCGAGGTCGACGCGGTGTAGGCGTACAGCCCGCAGGTGTAGGTGCCCGCCGACGGCGCGGTGAAGAGCAGGTCGGCGTAGAGCGGCAGGTGCCCGGGGGTGGCGTACGAGGTGGTGTCCGACCCCTCGTGATTGCGCGACGACGTCGAGGTGACCCCGGTGACCGCGCCCGCCGCGTCGGCGCACTTGAGGGTGTCGTTCATGGCCACGACGGCAGTGGTGCTGCTTGTCGCCTGGAGTCGGCCCCGCACGTGCCGCGACTCACCGGCGGCCAGCGTGACCGTCCGGCTCAGCACGCGCTTCTCCACACCCGGCGTGAACGTGGAGGCGCCGGCCAGCGTCGTCCGGGTGACCGGACCGGCGTCCGCCTGGGCGGGCTGCGCGAGCCCGCCGATGATCAGCGCCGCCGTGAACAGGGTGAGTGATTTCCGCACTGCCGCACGCTCCTGAGGGGAATGGGAAGATCCATGAACGTATCGCAGCCGGTCCGCCGTTTCAGTTCCCGGCGGGTGTTCCCGCCAACAGCGAGGCGCTGATCGCCTGACGCGCCGCCTCGCGCAAGGCTTGGACGTCCGGGTAATCAGCCGGCTGGAGCGGCGCCAGCACCTCGATCCGGATGTCGGCGCGGTCGCGCAGCACCAGCCCGTGCTTCGGCAGCGCCCGCCGTGAGCCGTGCACCGCGATCGGGAACACCGGCACACCGTGCCGCACTGCCAGCTCGAACGCGCCGTTCTTGAACGTCTGGAGCGTGCCGTCCTGCGTCCGCCGCCCCTCCGGGAAGATCATCACCGGTGAGCCGGCCCGCAGGTGGCGATCGCAGTGGTCCATCATCCTGCGCACCGAAGCGCCGCTTCCGCGTACCAGCGGCACGTAGTCGTTGAGCCGCATGTTCCAGCCGATCACCGGGATCTTGAAGATCTCCTGCTTGGAGACCCACTTGAACGGCCGGAACAGACCGAACAGCACGAGGATGTCGACGAGCGACGCGTGGTTGGCGACGAGGACCGCCGCACCGCGCCAGGGCAGCAGGTCACGGCCGCTGACCCGCAGCCTCCACAGCGGATTCAGGTGGACGTAGAGGATCGCCCACGCCGACGAGTACAGGTGCAGCACCACCCGCCGCCGATCGAACGGCAGCGTCACCAGCCAGAGGATGACCGCTCCGAGGAAGAACACCGGGGACGTGATCCCGATGAACGCCCAGAACGCCACCGAGAACACGCGCAGCATGGCCGACATCTTAAGGACCAGGCCTTTCGCTCGCGGCCGCGGCCGGTCGTCGCGCACACCTTTTTTGTACGGCCGACGCAGAGTACTGCCTGTTCACGCGATCGGACTGCCCGCTCGCGCCCGGTGCCGCGGGCGCCGGGCGGAGCGTGCGGCGAAAGGGGGCCGATCAGCGGGGTCGATGTGCTCTACGATCCTGCGATGTTCTATCTGCGTGTCCTGATCCGGTACCTCTTCGGCGGCCCGGTTCCCGAGACTCCCGAGTTCGACGAGGAGCGCATCTTCTGGGACGTGGACCTGCGGGACGCGCGGGACCGCGCCCGGCACGGTGACTGGCAGGCCGCCCGCAAGGTGATCGAGCAGGCCGGCACCGACTGGGAGCTGCGTGGCGGCCGCCTGGGTGTGCTGGCCGACCTCGCCGCCACCGACGACGCCTGGCTCTACGCCTGGCTGCGGGCCGAGCCGGAGGACCCGTCCGCCGTGCTGATCCAGTCGATCATGCTGGGGCAGCGTGCCGGTGAGGCGCGGGGGAGTGCCTCGGCGGCCAACACCACGCAGGAGCAGTTCCAGAACTTCCGCGCGCTGTCGGACGCGGCGGCTCAGGTCGGCCAAAGGGCGATCGACCTGGCCCCGCCGAACGACCCGCTGCCGTGGGTCGAGCAGCTCGGCAACATGTTCGCCGACCGGCGCACCGTGGAGACGTCGTTCGACGCGGTGTTCGACGAGGCGCGGCGCCGCGACCCGTACAATTTCGATCTTCATTTCACGGCTCTGAGCCTCCGCTGCCAGAAGTGGTACGGCTCGCACGAGCAGATGTTCGCGATCGCCCGCAACGTGGCGGCCGCGGCTCCGCCCGGTGCCAGCGCGGTCGTGCTGCCGCTGTTCGCCCACTTCGAGTTCGCGATGCGCGAGTTCTGCTGGGACACCCGCACGAGTAAGTCGCTGCGGGCGGCCAAGAAGTACTTCCGCCGTCCCGAGGTGCAGCAGGAACTGGACCAGTGGATCGCCAAGTGGCGCGCTGCCCCGCCGAACCGGGCCCGGCTAGCCAGCTGCCGCCAGTGGATCGCCCTGTATTACACGATGGCGGGCCGGCGCAAGGAGGCTAAGGCCGTCTTCGACGAGCTCGGCCAGTACGTGCTGCCGGTGACCGGCTGGGGCTACTTCTTCGCCGGCGGTGAGTACGGGTACCTCAAGAGCTGGTGGTGGGCCAACGGCGTCGGCGGGATGTGAGCGGCATGATGTTCAGGACTGTCTACCTCTTCTTCCGCTACTTCCTCGGCAAGCCGGTGCCGGAGACCCCCGAGTTCGACGCCGACCGTGCCATCGCCGATCACGCGCTGCTGGAGGCCCGGGAGCGGGCCCGGCACGGCGACTGGCAGGCCGCCCGCAAGGTGATCGAGGACGCCGGCAACGACTGGGAGCTGCGCGGCCGGCGCGTCGCCGAGCTCAGCAGCCTGGCGCAGAAGGAGGACGGCTGGCTCTACGCCTGGCTGCGGCCGGCGCCGTCGGATCCCAGCGCTGTGCACATGCAGGCCGTGATGCTCGGTGGCCGGGCCGCGGTGGCGCGTGGCAGCAAGACGGCGGAGCACACCTCGGCCGAGCAGTTCGTCGATTTCGAGCAGCTGTCGGAGGCCGCGGCCCAGGTCGGGCGCCGGGCGATGGAACTGGCACCGCCGGGTGACCCGTTGCCCTGGGTGACATTCATGCAGGCGTTCTTCTCCGACCGGCACGGCCGGGGAATCACCCTCGACGAGGTGTTCGACGAGGGGCGGCGGCGCGATCCGTACAACTTCGATCTGCACTTCCGAGCGGTCACGCTGCGCTGCCAGAAGTGGGGCGGTTCGCACGAGCAGATGTTCTCCACCGCTCGCGAGGTGGCCGCGGCCGCACCGCCCGGCGCCAACTCGGTGATGTTCCCGCTGTTCGCCCACATCGAGTACGTGCTGCTCGAGATCGCCTGGGACAAGAAGCTCGAGCCGTCGGTCCGGGGTGCCAAGAGGTACTTCCGGCGCGCCGAGGTGCGGCAGGAGCTGGACCAGTGGATCGCCAAGTGGCGGGCCGGCACGCCGAACCCGGCGAACCGCTCGACCGTCCTGCAGTGGGTGGCGATGTTCTACATCCTGGCGGGCCGCCGCAAAGCCGCGAGGGAGGTCTTCGACGAGCTGGGCCAGTACGTGTCCCCGGTGGCGGCGTGGGCGTACATCTGGGGCGACCGGGAGTACGGGTACCTGAGCAGCTGGCTGTGGGCCAACCGGATCTGAGCCGGTCCGTGCCCGGCGACGGGCACGGACCGGGTCCCAGCTACTTCAGGCGGATCTTGCTGTCGGCGGTGTCCAGCTCGTGGCGCCGCCAGTTCGGCGCCGCACCCTTGGCCTTGGCGGCGTCCGGAGCCACCGGGGCGAACGTGTAGGCGACCGGTCCGTCGATCGCGGCGCTGCGGAACGCGATGCCGAAGCTCTCACCGGACGGCACCTCGTACCGGAACGCCGTCGGATCACTGGCGGCGACCGTCTCCGGGTCGGCCTCCGGATCGGAGACCTGGAACCACTCGCCGTAGGCACCGGTGCCGATGCCGGTCTCGAACGCGACGTAGATCAGGTTGTCCACGCCCCGCACGGTGACCGCGGTACGCAGCGGCGCCCACTCCACCACCGCCGAGGGCACGCCGGCCGACTGGATACCGGGGATCTCGGTCCAGCCGGTCCACGAGCCGTCGGAGTTCTCCTTCTTGGTGAGGACCGCGCCGCCGAAGTCACGGGCGAAGAGCGTCACGCGGTACCCGGGGTTGACCACGACCGACGGCGGCAGGATGGAGAGGTTGCCGCCGAGGTCGGACCAGTCGGAGAGCACGCCGTTGTCGAACGCGGCCGTCTGCAGCCGGCCGTCGGTGTTCACCGCGAAGGCCCGGGCGCCGGTGCGGGACCGGACGACCACCGGCGTTCCGTAGAGGCCGGAACCGCCGAGGTTGCGCCACGCGCCGTACGGTGTCTGCGGGTTGTTCAGGTTCTGCGGGGCGTACCAGAGCTGACCGCGGACGATGGCCCAGGTGGCGAGCCGCCCGTCCGGGGTCAGCGGCCCGGTGATCGGCTGCGAGTCCGTCTCGGACGCACCGCCGATGTCCCAGATGTCGCCGTAGACGCCGGTGCCCTTCTCGGTCTCGTCGAGGATCACCGTGTCCCCGGCGGCCGCGTCGTGCACCACGGTCTGCACCCGGCCGTCGGCGAGCCGCGCCGACGAGGTCCGCCCGGTGTAGCCGAAGTTGTAGGTCTCCACGATCACCGGCTCCGGCGCGTTCGGATCGTCGTTGTACGGGTCCGGGTTGCGGTCGGTGATGATCTGCAGGTGGTTGTCGGACTTGATGTAGCTGTACTGCACCGGCGCGACGCCACCACCGGCCGGCGGGGCGCCCTGCTGCACCGAGACCGGCTGCTTGCTGGTGAACCGCTGGTGGAAGGTGACCGGGGACTCCGCGGGCGGCAGGTAGAACTCCTCGTTGTCGGAGTTCTCCAGGTTGGAGCAGGTGTACTGGATCAGCGCCACATTGTTCTCGGTCTTGCCGTTCGGCAAATTGAGGCACTTGCCGCTGCTTGCGGCGACGAACCGCACGGTCGGCTGGTCGAGCACCTCGTCGACCTTCCACAGCCCGTTGAGCTGGGCGTTGCACGTGTACTGGATGATCGCCGCGTTGTTCGCCGCCGAGTTGTCGTACACGTTGAGGCACCGCCCGGACCCGACACCGCGGATCCAGTAGTTGCCGCTACCTCGCGGGACGAGCTCGAACTTGTCGTTGGTGGCGGCGGCGTTGCAGCCGTACTGGATGATCGCCGCGTTGTTGGCGGTGCTCCCGCCGGAGACGTTGAGGCATTTGCCGCTGTGCGCCAGCCTGAGCTGGATGCCCTTCGCGGGCGTGGCTACGGCCTGCGCCGGGCCGGCCGGTACGAGCACCGTGGAGACGGCGATCGTCACCACGCCGGCCACCGCATAGATTCTGGACTTCACTGACTCCCCGTTCTGTCAATGCTGAAGGACCCATCGAAGCGAGTTGATCGCCGGGCCGCAACTCGAACGGGGTGAACTCTCGGCGCCGGATCACCGGCTGGGGGAGGATCCAGGAACGCGTCGATCCACTGAGGAGGCGGTCTTGTCCGAGCCGGTTCGTGTGCAGCTACCCGACGGAACGCAGATCTGGGCCAGGGTCAGCCAGGAGAGGGGTCCCGCCGACGTCGGCTGGCGCGACGGTGGCGGTGCCTCCGACGTGGTCGTCGCCCGGCTGGACGACCTGCAGGAGACGATCCGGGTCGTGGGGAGCACGGTCCGCTCCGCGCTCGCCGACATGCGGCCACACGGGGTGAGCGTCGAGTTCGGCATCGAGCTGGCGATCAAGAGCGGCACGGTGATCAGCGTGCTCACCGAGGCCGCCGCGAAGGCGAGCCTGCGAGTCACGCTGAGCTGGAACGACAGCCCGCCACCGGCCGCCCCGGCGGAGGATGACGACGATACCCGCCCGTTTGCTCAGTGATCGACAAATCTCCATGTCTCGATAGTGGTCGAGACAGCTCGGCTCCGCAGACTTAGTGATCGTTAGGGTAACTCGCGGGTAACATCCGCGGACCTGCCCTGACGTCCGGTCGCCCGCCCCTGACCGGGGCGGGCCGTTCGTGAGGAGCCCTGGATGTCGTCGACAGCGCGTTCCCTGCTCACCGCCGTGTTCGCCACGGTGGCCGTTCTCTGCACGGCGATCCCCGCACACGCTGCCCCCACCGACAAGCCCGCCGTCCTCTCTTCCTTCACCCAGACCAGCGTGTCCAGCTACAACTCCTGGAACGCCGCCCGGCAGAACCAGGGCGCCTGGTCGGCCTACGGCTTCGACTGGAGCACCGACTACTGCTCCGCCAGCCCGGACAACCCGCTCGGCTTCGACTTCAAGCTCTCCTGCTACCGCCACGACTTCGGCTACCGCAACCACAAGGCCATCGGTACGTTCGCCGCCAACAAGAGCCGCGTCGACTCGGCGTTCTACTCGGACCTGAAGCGCAAGTGCGCCACGTACAGCTCGGTGGTACGCCCCGCCTGCACCAGCCTCGCCTGGACCTACTACCAGGCGGTGTCCGTCTTCGGCTCCGTCGCCGCCGTAACCTCCGCCGACATCGACCGAGCCGCCAAGATCAAGGCCGCCGCCCTAGCCGCCGCCTGATCCCCCCAACGCGGTGCGGCCGCGCCCCAGCTCGGCCGCCCGCCGCTCTCACAGCTCGCCCGGGGACCCGACCGGACGAGCCAGCTGGCGCCCAGCGGGGTGTTTTCGCCCGCAGGGCCCCGCTGGCGTCCAGCCGGGCGAGCCAGCTGGCGCCCAGCGGGGTGTTTTCGCCCGCGAGGCCCCGCTCACGTCCAGCCGGGTGGGCCAGCTGGCACTGAGCGGGGTGTTTTGGCCCGCAGGGCCCCGCTGGCGTCCAGCCGGGCGGGTCGGCTGGCGCTGAGCGGGGTGTTTTGGCCCGCGAGGCCCCGCTCACGTCCAGCCGGTTGGGTGGGCGCCGGGTCACGGATGGGCGGCGGCCAGCAGCTCGGCTCGCATGGCGGGGTCGAACTCACGGCACGTCCCCGGCATGGTCTTCTTCGCCCGGTACATGGCCAGATCCGCGTCCTCCACCAGCCCCTGCGCCGTACACCCACCCCCGGTGTACGCGATCCCCACACTCACCCGGGTCCGCACACTCCGCCCACCGATCTCGAACGGCCGGGCGATCGCGTCGATCACCCGCTCCGCGAGATCCCGGGCACCGTCGGCCGGGTCCAGCAGCACCGCGAACTCGTCACCGCCCAGACGAGCCGGCATGTCCGAGTCGCGGACCACCCCGCGAAGACGGTCGGCGACACCGAGCAGCAGTTCGTCACCCGCGGAGTGGCCGAGCGTGTCGTTCACCTGCTTGAAGAGGTCCAGATCGAGATAGAGCAGAGCAGCCGGATGACCGGCCGCAACAACCTGCTCGACGCGTTGCAGGAACAGCGTCCGGTTGGGCAGGCGGGTGAGCGGATCATGATGGGCGTCGGCACCGGTCAGCGCCAGCGAAGCCTGTTCAGCGAAGGCCGCCAGCACGTCACGGCGCTCGGATTCGCGAATGTCACCGCCCGGCCCGGTGATCACGAATCCGCCGGCGATCTCGTGGCCGACGTGCACCGGTGCGGCGATCAGGTCGGGCCCGGTGACCGGCCGCCCGGCGGTGATCGCGCGTTGGGCGGCGTCGATCAGCGGCTCGTGAGGGGAGGACCCGCTCAGCGAGCGGACGGTCAGTCCGGCCGGGCTGTGCAGCACGAGGGCGACCGCCGACCCGGCGAGAAGGGAGGCCGCGCCCGCGGTGATCGAGCCGAGCACCTCACCGATGGGGGTGCGCAGGTTCGCCGACCGCTGCACCCGCAGCAGCGTCTCGAGCAGCCGCTCCCGGCGTTCGAGGGCTTCGAGCAGGACGAGGCGGCTCTCCGCCAGCTGCCGTTCGCTCTCCAGGGTGCGCAGGCTGCGCAGTGCCAGGCCGAGGACCCGGGCCATGCCCTGCAGCATCTGCCGCTCCTCGGCGGCGAACGGCTCGTCGGTACGGGCGACGATCAGCCGCTCACCGATGCCGCGATCCAGAGCGTGCACGGTGACGTGCATCGGGCCGATGCCGGGAAAACCGGAGATGTCGGTGCTGGTGAACAGTGACGGGTCCGGCGACCGGCCGAGCCCGACGGACGCGGGTACGGCGTCCCCGCACACCACCGCAGCCACCGAGGCGTCGGTCGCCTCGGCAGCCCGCTGCACCGCGATCCGCGCGGCGCTGGTCAGGTCCCCGGCGCGGGTGATCGCGCTGAAGAACTCGGTGAGCTGAAGGGTGGACCAGCCGGACATGTCAGCTGACCGCGAGGGCGACCACGGTCAGATGGTGCATACCCTTGGCGTTCGGCTCCCGGACGATCTCGCCGTTGGAGTAGAACCCGCCGTACGGGATCGGCTTGAGCGCGTCGCGCAGCCGTTCGGCGGCCAGGTCGGTCCGGTTCTCGCCCAGCGCGATCGAGCGTACGCAGCAGTCGAAGACGAGCACGCCGAGCGGTTCGGCGTCACCGAGCAGCGCGGTCGCGGCGTTGGCGGCCTCGGCGGGTGCGCCGACGATCGCGTCCGGGTCGGCCTCCATGAACCAGACCATGGCACCCTCGGGGGTGTCGGCCAGCCCGGAGATCGAGCGGTCCGCCGGGTCGGCGGAGAAGACCACGCGGATGTCCTCACCGGTACGCCGCGCCAGCCCGAGCGGCCGGATCGTCGCGAACTGCAGGAACGCGGCGGGGTCGGCGGCCATCTCGGTGGTTCCGCCGGTGCGCCGCAGGTAGACGTCGAGGGCCGGCTCACCGTCGAGCTCGAAGATGGTGCCGCCCTCGCTGCGGGTGACGACCATCGGCTCGCCGGTCTTGTGCCAGCCGTGTGCCATGCCGATGCCGAACGGCGACTCCGAGCCGAGGGCGGCGCCGAGCACCGCGTTGGGCAGCACCCGCACGTCCCGCCCGGAGCTGAAGAAGTGCCAGGTGCCGGTCTGTGTCACGTTGTCGCCCGCGCATCCGCCGACCAGCGGCACCTGAGCCCCGGCCACCGTGTACGCCCCGCGCACCATCTCCTGCTGATCCCCGCTCCGGCCGTCACCGAGCAGCAGCACCACACGGTGCTCGGCGTCCACCTCGTCGAGGCAGGACGCGGCTTCGATGCCGGCTTCGTAGAGATCGCTGTCGTGGGGGACCGCCCGGACGGCGGCGGTGAAACCCGGCCCGCCGAGCGCGTTGACCACGACACCGGAGCCGCGCCCGTCGGGAGTGAACTCGCCCGAGGTCGAGCAGCCGATCATCAGGACGTTCCCGCCGGCCGCGGCGTGCACGGCGGCTGCCATCTCCGGCGTCGAGTGCGACAGCGACGCGAAGACGATCAGCAGTCCGGCGTCGCGCCCGGCGAGCGCCTCGCGGCAGGCCTGCGCGCCGGCTTCGGCGGGGTCCTCGAGCAGGCTGCGCCCCACACCGAACCACCGCATGATCACTCCTCGCCGGCGGCCGCGGGTGCGAGCCGTCCGGGACAGCCCATCGGTGGCAGCGCGGCAAAACTGAGGGGGAGCGCGGAATTTCAGTCGAAGGTGATCCACAGAACAGCGG
Source organism: Actinoplanes sp. GCM10030250 (assembly GCF_042666575.1). Lineage (NCBI taxonomy): Bacteria > Bacillati > Actinomycetota > Actinomycetes > Micromonosporales > Micromonosporaceae > Actinoplanes > Actinoplanes sp. GCM10030250. Next base: position 87,700 of record NZ_JBHTDO010000008.1, read on the forward strand.
TGTCGTCCGACGCCGGCCGGCTCTGCGACATCCGGTCGAGCAGCACCTCACACGGATCCCCGGTTCCCTCCCGGGCCAGATCACCGGCGGCGGCGGCCAGCCGCTCCATCCCCACGTACATCGACTCGTTCCGCCGCTCCACCAGCCCGTCGGTGTACCAGATCAGGTGGGCGCCGGGCGGCACGACCACCTCCGCCTCGCGCCGGCTCGCCGCTTCGACAGCGACCGGTAACGATCGGCCCTCCCACAGGAACTCGCCCCTGCCGCCGGTGATCAGCAGCGGTGGCGGGTGACCGGCGCAGGCGTACCGCAGGAGCCGGGTGGCGGGATGGTAGTCGGCGTATCCGACAGTGCAGGTACGGGCGCCGTCGACAACGGTGCTGGCCCGGTCCAGGCCGGTGAGGACGCCCGCCGGTCCCGGTGCGGTCTGTGCGAGCACGCGCAGGATGGCCTGCAGCCGGGCCATGGCGGCGGCCGCGGCCAGGTCGTGCCCGACGACGTCACCGACGGCGAAGCCGATCCGGCCGCTGGGCAGGGGGAACACGTCGTACCAGTCGCCGCCTACGTCGTGGGTGAGGTCGGCGGGGCGGTAGCCGGCGCTGACGCGTACGGCGGGGAGCTCGGTGACGAAGGCGGGCAGCAGCGCGTGCTGGAGCTGCCGGGCCGCGCTGACCTCGCTCTCGTACAGGGCACGGGCGTTGTCGCGCTCGGCGATGCCGACGGTGAGCAGCCAGGCGCCGACGACGGCGACCGCCAGGAAGAGCTGGAGCGTGGCGGTCTTGAAGGGCAGCGAACCGTCCAGCGCTGCCCACGGGCCGTGCCCGGCGCTGGTCAGCACGTTGGCGGTGACGGTCATGGTGAGGCCGGCCGACATCGTGACGGCGAGCCGCTCCTGGAAGCCGAGCCAGTAGAGCAGTGGCAGGGGCATGTAGAACAGCGGCAGGTGCTGCGGCCAGAAGCTGACGGCGGTGACGGTCACGGTGAGCAGCAGGATGAGGCCCCACCGGGCCACCGACGCCCGGCTCCACGGCGGCCGGTGCCGCCAGGCCAGCACGGTGCCGGCCACGGTCAGGGCGCCTGTCGCGTCACCGGCCCAGAACGGCAGGAACGCCTCGGCCCACTCCCGGTGCTGGCTCTGTGCGATCGTGGTGCCGCCGATCAGGGCGCCGGCCAGCGGACCGGCGACCACGCAGCAGCCCAGGAACGCGAACAGGTGCCGGCGCTGGAGCAGGTTGAGCTCACTGGGCACGTACCGGCGCAGCAGCGACGCTCCGACCAGGGGCTCCACGGTGTTGGCCAGGGCGAATCCGCACGCGTAACCGAGCGTGATGCCCTGGGAGGTGTCCACGGCCAGCTCGATGACCGCGACGGTGGCCAGGATCCAGGGCCACTGCCGGCCGGGGGTGAGCAGCAGCGCGGACAGGGTGACACCGGCCGGGAGGAAGAGCACGACGATCGAGGTGGCGCCGAAGGCGAGGAACGCGAGCAGGGCACCGGCGGTGTAGGCGGCCGCCACCACGACGACCACCTGCCAGAGGGGGCGGTGCTGCTGCCTCATGCCGGTACCTTACGGTCCGCCCGCCGGTTGACGGCATGCCGCGGGCCCGGATAGCTTTTCCAGCGACAACCGAATACCTCGCCGTTTCACCCGCTGCGGGAGAGTCCCCTGCTGGGGGCGCCGAAGGAGCAACTTCTCCCTCAGAATCTCTCAGGCACCCGTACCGCTGCGGGCAGGCGACTCTGGAAAGCCGGCCGCTTCATGGCGGCCGCGCCCAAGGTGCAAGCCGCCCCGGCGGTGAAGCTCTCAGGCCCCAATGACAGAGCGAGGGAGGCCCACCTCAGGGAGCCTCCGCATGGCTGTGTCCGTCTTTGATCTCTTCTCGGTCGGCATCGGCCCGTCCAGTTCGCACACCGTCGGCCCGATGCGCGCGGCCCGCCTCTTCGCCTCCTCGGTCACCGGCCTGCCGGTCGCCACCGTGCGGGCCGAGCTTTTCGGCTCGCTGGGCGCGACCGGTCACGGTCACGGCACGCCCAAGGCCGTGCTGCTCGGGCTGGAGGGTTCGGACCCGGAGACGGTCGACGTCACGACCGCCGACGCGCGGGCGGCGCAGATCCGCGACGCCGGGACCCTCACCCTTCCGGGCGGCCGCGACGTGGCTGCCGACATCGTGCTGCACCGGCGGCGGACCCTGCCGGGCCATCCCAACGGGATGATCTTCACTGCGCTTCGCGCCGACGGCACCGAGCTGCTGCGCAAGACCTATTTCTCGGTCGGCGGCGGCTTCGTCGTCGATGAGACAAACCATGGGGTACGCCCGAACGACACCGATCTTCCCTACCCGTTCGCCACGGGCGCCCAACTGCTGTCGCTGACCCGGTCCACCGGCCTGTCGATCTCGCGACTGATGCTGGTCAACGAGACGGCGTGGCGCGACGAGACCGCGGTCCGGTCCGGTCTGCTCCACCTGTGGACCGTGATGGGGGAGTGCATCGACCTGGGGCTCGACGCGGAGGGCATCCTGCCGGGTGGCCTGCGCGTGCGGCGGCGTGCGGCGGCCACCGCCCGTCAGCTGCGGGCGGCCGGCAGTGCGGCAGAGCATTCGATGGAGTGGCTCACGGCGTACGCGATGGCAGTTAATGAGCAGAACGCAGCCGGCGGCCGGGTGGTGACCGCGCCCACCAACGGCGCGGCCGGCATCATCCCGGCGGTGATGCGCTACTACCGGGAGTTCGTGCCCGGTGCCGACGACGACGGGGTGGTGCGGTTCCTGCTGACGGCGGCGGCGATCGGGCTGCTGTTCAAGGAGAACGCGTCGATCTCCGGTGCCGAGGTGGGCTGCCAGGGCGAGGTGGGTTCGGCGTGCGCGATGGCGGCGGCCGGGCTCGCCGAAGTGCTCGGTGGCACGCCCGAGCAGGTGGAGAACGCCGCGGAGATCGGCATGGAACACAACCTGGGGCTGACCTGCGATCCCGTCGGTGGCCTGGTGCAGATCCCGTGCATCGAGCGCAACGGGATGGCCGCGGTGAAGGCGGTGACCGCCGCGAAGATGGCGCTGCGCGGCGACGGCCGGCACCACGTCTCGCTGGACAAGGTCATCAAGACGATGAAGGAGACCGGCGCCGACATGAAGGTCAAATACAAGGAGACGGCCCGCGGCGGCCTCGCCGTGAACGTCATCGAGTGCTGAACGCGTCCCGTTCGTCGCGGCGCCGCGCTCCCGGTTTCGGCTCTCCCGGCGCGCTCTCGGTTTCGTCTCTCCCGGCGCGCGCGGCGCGCGGGGTGAAGTCGGGCGGGGGGCTCGCCGGAGTCGTTATTCTGGCCAATTGATCGCCCCGTTCGCCCGCTCGGAGGGAATCTCGAGATGCAGCAGGTCAGAGCCGTCATCGCGCGTGCCAAGGGTGCTCCCGTCGAGCTGGTGACGATCAACGTGCCGGATCCGGGGCCGGGCGAGGCGGTGGTGAAGATTCAGGCGTGCGGGGTGTGCCACACCGACCTGCACTACCGCGAGGGCGGCATCAACGACGACTTCCCGTTCCTGCTCGGGCACGAGGCGGCCGGCGTGGTGGAGGCCGTCGGTGACGGCGTCACCGATGTGGCGCCGGGCGACTTCGTCGTGCTCAACTGGCGTGCCGTCTGCGGCCAGTGCCGGGCCTGCAAGCGGGGCGACCTGCACTACTGCTTCAACACGCACAACGCGAAGCAGAAGATGACCCTGGAGGACGGCACCGAGCTGTCACCCGCCCTGGGCATCGGCGCGTTCGCGGAGAAGACGCTGGTCGCGGCCGGGCAGTGCACCAAGGTTGACCCGTCGGCGCGGGCCGCGGCCGTGGGCCTGCTGGGCTGCGGCGTGATGGCCGGCATCGGCGCCGCGATCAACACCGGCGCGGTGACCCGGGGCAAGTCGGTGGCCGTGATCGGCTGCGGTGGTGTCGGCGTCGCGGCGATCGCGGGATCGGCCCTGGCCGGCGCGAGCCCGATCATCGCGGTCGACATCGACGCCCGCAAACTGGAGACGGCCCGCAGGATGGGCGCCACCCACGTCGTCGACTCGTCGAAGACCGACCCGGTCGCCGAGATCAAGCGGATCGCCGCGGAAACCTACGAGGGTGCCGACGGCGCGGACGTGGTGATCGAGGCGGTGGGCCGGCCGGAGACGTGGAAGCAGGCGTTCTACGCTCGCGACCTGGCCGGCCTGCTCGTCCTCGTCGGCGTGCCGACACCGGACATGAAGGTGCCCGACCTGCCGCTGATCGACATCTTCGGCCGCGGCGGCGCGCTCAAGTCCAGCTGGTACGGCGACTGCCTCCCCAGCCGCGACTTCCCCCTGCTCGTGGACCTGTACAAGCAGGGCCGCCTCGACCTGGACGCCTTCGTGACCGAGGAGATCAGCATCGAGGACGTCGAAGCGGCGTTCGGCCGGATGCACGGTCACGCCGAGCCGGTGCTGCGCTCGGTGGTGGTTCTGTGAGCAAGGCTCGGATCGATCACGCGGTGGTCGCCGGTACGTTCAGCCTCGACGGGCAGACCTTCGACGTCGACAACAACATCTGGGTTGTCGGGGACGACAGCGAGTGCGTAGTGATCGACGCACCGCACGACGTCGACGCCATCCTCGCCGTGGTCGGCGAGCGCCGGCTGACCGCGATCATCTGCACCCACGCGCACGACGACCATGTCCGGGTAGCTCCCGCCCTGCGGGAAAGCACCGGCGCACCGATCCTGCTGCATCCCGCCGACCGCCCGCTGTGGGAGCTCACCCACGGCACCACCAAGGCCTGGGACTCCGACCTGGCCGACGGCGACACGATCAACGCCGGCGGAACCACCCTGACCGTCCTGCACACCCCGGGCCACGCGCCGGGGGCGGTCTGCCTGTACGCCGCCGACCTCGGACAGGTCTTCACCGGCGACACCCTCTTCAACGGGGGCCCGGGCGCCACCGGCCGCTCCTACTCCGACGCCGACCTGATCGTCGCGTCGATCCGGGAGAAACTGTTCGCCCTGCCCGACGAGACCGTCGTCCACACGGGCCACGGCGACGACACCACTATCGGGGCCGAGCGCCAGAACCTCTGAGCCTCCGCCACTCCCTGTCCGGATTGTCGCCCGGGCCGGATTGTCGCCCGGCCCGGATTGTCGCCCGGCCCGGCGCCTCGCCCGGCCCGGCGCCTCGCCCGGCCCGGCGCCTCGCCCGGCCCGGATTGTCGCCCTGCCCGGATTGTCGCCCGGCTCGGCCCGGACCGTCTGCGTCTCAGGGCGCCACCGCGTAGCGGAGGAAGGCCACGCCGTTGTCGAAGCGGCGCATGTCGAGCAGATTGAGGTCGGCGCGGATGTCACTGGCGAAGAAGCGGTGGCCACCGCCGACGATGGCCGGGCCGATGATCAGCTGGAATTCGTCGACGAGGCCCGCGCGGATGGCCTGGGAGGCGAGGTCGGGGCCGTCGACGGTGAGATCACGATCGGACTCGGCCTTGAGTTTGCGGATGGCTTCGGGGTCGAAGGTGCGTTCCAGCCGGGTGCGGCCGGTGGTGACCTCATCCAGGGTCGTGGAGTAGACGACCTTGTCGGCGGCCTGCCAGATCCGGGCACAGTCGACCATGAAATCGGGCTGGTCGGGGAGGGCGTCGGCGGTCTCCCAGTAGGACATCACCTCGTACATCTTGCGGCCGTAGAGGTAGGTCCCGAACTCGCGCATCCGATCGTTCATGAAGCGGTGCGACTCCTCCTCGGGAGCGCCCCAGCCGAAGTTGCCGTCGCGATCGCTCACGAATCCGTCGACCGACATGATCATCGAGTAGATCAGCTTAGCCATGAACCGACGCTAGCCCGACCGGTTGTGATTTGCAACCGGTCGGGCTAGCGGTGCTCCGGGCCGGGCGGGTGCTGATACGTGCCCCATCGACGGCTCGGCACGTTCAGCCGTAGCCGGGGTACCGAATAGCTTGCTCATGAGGTATCGCGGCGACGGCTCGGCGCTTCGAGCCGTAGCTGGGCCACCGAATCGCCGGGGTTACCAGCAGTGACTGATCAGGTCCGGCCAAGTGGCGGCGGCGCCGGGGCGGCGAGGAACTCGCGGACGCCCCGGAGGCGGGTGACCAGGCGGGATCGGGTGATCGAGCAGTCCAGGCGTACGTCCAAAGGGCCCGGCGGACCCACCCGCGCGCGCAGACCCGCGGCCAGCCTGCCCGCGTCCAGGCCGTCGCGGTTCGCGATGAGCGTGCCCAGTTCGTGGCGGTTGACGGCGTCGGGACCTGCCACATGGTGGATGCCGGAGTACGTGGAGTCGGCGAGTTCCAGCAGCGCCGCGGCCAGGTCGGTGACGTGGACCGGGCATCGGACATCGTCGGTGAAGAGCACGCCGGACGCGGCCCCAGAGGCGAGCGCGTGCACCGTCGCCTCGTGGGCCGACTCGCCGTTGCCGATGATGAGCGACGTCCGCGCGATGACGGCAGTCGGCGTCAGCCCCTTGACCGCTCCACGCGCCTCGGCTCGTCCTGCCTCGCCCCAACGCGCCCCGCCCCGGCCTGCCTTGCGCCTACGGCCTGTCGCGTGATCTCACGTCCGAGAAGGCCGCTCCCACCGATTACCAATAGATCCATCGCGGACACGGTAGCGCCGCTCAAGTTGCCGCGTTCCAGCGAATGGCCGAACGCCGCCCCGCGCCCCCTGCGATTACTTCGGTGAATGTCCGGCAGGAACAGATACTCGGTTGACCGGCCCACCCCGGCCAGGCACCGTCGCGGTCATGGATGAGGCGACACGGGCGAACCGCGCGGCGTGGGAGGCGGCCTCGGAGAAGTATGTCCGCGAGTACGAGGACATGCTCACCGTCGCAGCGGAAGGCTCCTCCCTCATCGATCTCGAGCGGCGCCTGCTGCACGACGTGCTCAAGGACCGGCCCGCGGTGGTGCACTGGCAGAGCGGCAACGCCACAGACGACGCCGCTCTCCTCCAGGCGGGCGCAAAATCGGTCATCGGCGTCGACTTCAGCGAGGTCGCCGCACACGCGGCCCAGCGCCGAGCCGACGCGCTGGGCATTCCCTGCCGCTACATCGTGGCCGCGCTGCCCGGTGCCCCTCTCGCCAACGGCTGTGCCGACCTGGTCTACACCGGCAAGGGCGGCTTCATCTGGATGCCGGACGTGGACCTCTGGGCCCGCGACATAGCCCGGCTACTGCGCCCGTCCGGTCATCTCTTCATCTACGACGAACACCCGGCCGCGCCGCTGTGGAGCTGGGACGAGGACGAGCCCCGGATCCGCCCGGACCGCAGCTACTTCGCCGCGGGCCACATCAACGACTCCTTCCCCGCCGGCGGCGCAGTCCAGCGCCAGGCCACCCTCGGCGAGGTCGTCACGGCGGTGGCCTCGGCCGGGCTGGAGATCGTGCGCCTGGAGGAATACGCCGAGCCGTTCTGGCGAATGGGCGGGGTGTCGGCAGCCGCATGGGAAGGCCGCCTACCGAACGCATTCGCGCTGCTCGCCCGCCGCCCCACCGCTGGCTGACGCCACCTCTCCGCTGGGTGACGCTGTTCTGCCGCCGGCCGGCGGTGCGGGCGGCGCGGCGGAGCATCGCCCGGACCACGGCGGGATGGGCGAGTCGCACCACGCCGAGGTAGGCGCTGCCGCTGCGCGATTTGACGGTCGCATGCGTGGACAGCGTGACGGTAGTGCCGTCATCATCCGGCTCCACCAGCACGCTCGCGCGGAAGTCGAGATGCCCCGCATCAGTGCCGAGCAGCACCTCGTTGCCGGCGCGCGCGACCGTCGCGAAAGCGGACCGATCGCCACGCTCGATGCCGAGGGGTGCGGCCACCGCGTTGCGCAGGCCCAGCAGGGCGGTCACTGCGGGCGGTGGATCGCGGAAGATCCGGTCGGCCCACTCCTGCGAATCGGTGGTCGTTCCTGGATGCAGACGTACGGCATAAGCGTCACTCAGGTCCGGCCGGGGAAGTGCGCTGTGCAGCAGCGTCGCCCGCTCAGGAACCGGCACGGCTCGCACCCGGGCGCTTGCCGAGGCCACCACGAGCTTCGCCCGCAACGGGTAGCGGACGGGCCGGGCCGCGGTGCCGGTGGTGGCCCGCTCGGCGTTGTCGAGCAGGTGCTCCAGGACGGTGTCGTGGCAGGTACGGATCACGGCCGGCCACAGCAGCCGCATGACGCCCTCGAGCCGTGCGGTCATCCGGTGCCGCAACACGCACGAGTCCGGCCCGGCGTCCTCCACCTCGAACGTGTGGGTGCCGTGCGCGCCGATCCGCGGATCGAACGCGAACTCCACCCGGCGGCCCGGCTCATACGCCGTGACCCGGTAGCGCACCCGCCCGTGCCCACCGTCAGCTCCCACACCGAGCGGGCGGTCGAGCCGCATCGGGATCCACGTAGGCGACGGCCAGAGCGGATCCCCCGGTGAGCCGATCCGGTCGAGCAGCCGGCCCACCTCAGCGGCAGGTGCGGCGATGACGCGTTCATGCACGTTCTCCACGGTGACCAGCCTTCCATACGGAAGCGTATGTTTTCCGTACTGTAGCGTATGGACATGTCCTCGAACCGCCTCTCTGTCAACGACTGGACAGCCGCAGCGCTGGAAGCGATCGGCCGCGGCGGGCTGGCAGCGGTGGCGGTGGAGCCCTTGGCCGCCCGCCTCGGCGCGACCAAGGGCAGCTTCTACTGGCACTTCACCAACCGCGACGCCCTGATCGAAGCCGCCCTCCAGCGCTGGGAACGCGACCACACCGACGCCGTGATCGCCCTGGTCGAAGCGGAATCCGACCCGCTCGCCAGGCTCCGCCTCCTGGTCTCCACGGTGATCGATTCGACGAGGATCCCGCACGCCGACTCGATTGAACTGGCCATGCTCGCCACCGCCGGCCATCCGCACGTGGCGCCGGTGCTGGCGCGGGTCACTGAACGCCGTGTCTCGTACACATCAGCTCTTTTCGAAGCTCTCGGGTTGCCGGCCACCGAGGCCCGGCAGCGGGGGTTGATGGCGGTGAGTGCCTACCTGGGCCATGCGCAGCTGGCCCACGCCGCGCCACAGGTCGTGCCGAGCACCGACGCGGACCTGCACTCCTACGTCGACCGCATGGTCCAGCTGCTCACCGCCCCCTTGATCAGCCCTGATCCGGGTGAAGCCGGCCGTTGACCCGGCCATCGATCTATGGGCGACCCGCCTTGGACGAGGCCGCCCGCTGGCCATCCGGGTCTGTCAGATGTCTCGACGGCGGTGAACGGCCAGGGCCACGGCGACCACGATCAGCGGCCACAACGCATAGGCGAGCCAGGCAGCCGTGACGGAGGTGTAGAGCACGCCGACCGCCTCGGGCGACCCGTATCCCAGAGTCAGGCGCTGCCAGCCGGGGACGATCATCGCGTGGTTGATCGCTCGTGGCAGCTCCTCACGGCTGGAGAACAGCTGCGGCACCAGGACCAGCAGCAGGATGCCCGAGACGTGGACCACGCCGCCGTGGCGCAGCAACACCGCCAGCCCGAGCCCGATCAGTGCGCACGCCGGTCCCAGCAGGGTTGCGCCGAGCACTGCTGTCACCGTTGCCGGCCCGTCCGCCGAGCCGGGAAGCAGGAGGCGGGCTACCGCGTACGAGCCGAGCGCGGTCAGCCCGCCCACGACGGTCCACAGTGCGGCGACCACCACCGCCTTGGCCAGCACCACCTCCGCGCGGGCCGGCACCGCCACCGTGGTCGCCCGGATCAGCCCGCTGCTGTACTCACCGAGCATGACGGTCGCGCCGAAGCTCGTGGCCACCACGACCAGAGCGAGATATCCCGCGAGGGGGAAGGCGTCGCCGACCGCGAAGCCCTCCGATGTCTGCTTCATCTGTGCGCTCGTCGCCGCTGAGCCGATCACGACGGCCGCCGTCAGGCCGAGCGCCCACCAGGTGGAGCGCAGCGAGCGGGTCTTGAGCCATTCGGCCGCGATCACGTCACGCATCACGCACCCCCGGCGCGGTAGTCGACGCTTGCTGAGGTCAGATCCAGGAAGGCGTCCTCCAAGGATCTGTCCGGCCCGGCCAGCTCGTTCACCGAACCGGACGCGAGCAGCCGCCCCTGCCCGATCACCACGAGGTGATCGGCGGTCGCGGCCATCTCGCCGATCAGGTGACTGGAGAGGAAGACCGTGCGGCCCTCGGCGGCGAGGCGCCGGAACAGTCCGCGGGCCCAGCGCACCCCCTCGGGGTCCATCCCGTTCACCGGTTCGTCGAACACGAGCACCGGCGGATCACCGAGGAGCGCCGTCGCGACGCCCAGCCGTTGCCGCATCCCGAGGGAGAACGTGCCGACGCGCCGCCCCGCCACACCGGTCAGCCCGACCTCGCCGAGGACCTCGTCGGCCCTCCGGCGCGGCAGGCCGTTGCTGCGGGCGAGCGCCCGAAGATGCACCGCCGCTGTCAGGCCGGGGTGTGCCTGCTGCTGATCCAGCAGGGCGCCCGCGTGCCGCAGACCACGCCGGTGCTTGCCGAACCGCACGCCGCTGATGGTGGCGCTGCCGCTTGTCGGAGCGTCGAGCCCGAGCAGGATCCGCAGGGTGGTCGTCTTTCCGGCGCCGTTGGGGCCGAGGAAACCGGTGACCCGGCCCGGCTCGGCGGTGAAGGACAGGCCGTCCACCGCCATAGCCCGTCCGTACCGTTTGATCAGTTGGTCGACGTGAATCATGCCGACACGGTCCCGCGTGCCGGGCCGTCCCGTCATCGGCCCATGGGCGATGCCCTTTGCCTACCGTGGTTGTAGTCCCGTGGTTGGATGCCCGCCCCCGGCCGCGTCGTTACGATCGGCCGCATGCCCATCCCGCCGCGCCGCCGAACCCTTCCGACAGAGGTCTGGGTGGCGCTGATCTGGGGCCTCGCGGTGTTCAACACGCTGCGCGGCTATTCGGGGATTCCCGGGATGCCGGCCGGGCTCCCGCAACCGCCCGCATGGTGCTGGGCGCTGATCGCCGGGTCGGTCGCGGCGGGGTTCGCGGCGTCCACGCAGGTGCGCCGCCGGCCACTCGCCGCACTGTATGTATTGGTCGTCGCCGCGGTCATCCTGGTCCTCGCGGTGGGTTCGCAGGGGCTCGCCGGCCATCCCGATCAGATGCTGGGGTATTTCCTGATCGCCGCCGACATTGCTTTCGGGTGGATCGTGGCGACCCGGCCGACCTGGGTGTGGTGGGTCGCTTCGGTGCCGATGCTCACCGCGCTGCCGGTCAACACGACCCTGCGGGCCGCCTTCCGGCAGCCCGACCCCGCCGGGTGGGTCGGCTGGGAGCTGAACAGCGCGGTCTGGATGGCGTACGCGGTACTGCCGGCCCTGGTCGCCGGCCTGATCGGCTACTCGGTCCGGCAGGCCCGGGAGTATGCGAGACGGCTCAGCGAGCAGGCCGCAGCCCAGGCCGTGGTCGCCGAACGCCTGCGGATCTCCCGTGAGCTTCACGATCACGTCGCGCACAGCGTCGGCGTCATCGCCCTGCAGGCCGGAGCCGCGGCCCGCGTCATGGACTCCCAGCCGGAGCGAGCCCGCCAGGCGATGTATGCCATCGAGGCAACCAGCCGCGACACCCTGTCCGGCCTACGCCGCCTGCTCGGCGGCCTCCGCGACTCCGAGAG